>NC_017455.1:1319578-1649472 GCF_000165465.1 Halanaerobium praevalens DSM 2228 | reverse complement strand
AAAAAATTAAAATAAAAAAGTCTGGAAAGAAATTTATCCAGCTTAAAGCTCCACTAAAAAATAACTATGCAAAAGAAAATACTCTAATTAGATTAGCTGATTCAGCTTTACAAGCAGAAATATTAGAATCGAAGAGAGATTTAGAGAAAATGGGCCTAATTATAGATACTTTTGTTTTTCCTTATAATGGTTATTATTCCCACCCTTTAGCATTAGTAAGGAAGAATTATAAAGCTGCAAGATCTGGTTATCGCCATGGAGAAAAGTTTCCAAAAGCATTTATTAATTATAAGCCATTTTCTAAATATCAATTAAAGGCTGCTGTTTTAGAAACTAATTTAATTAATGAAAAAGATATTTTTAAACTTTTAAAAGAGGTAAAAGAAAAAAATGCTCTTTTAATTCTCTATTCACATCCCCACAATAAAAATTTTGATTTAAAACGAATTGAAAAAATTATAAAGTATGCTTTAAAAAATAAGATAAAGATTAGTACTTTTAGAGAACTATTTTAATTAGTTTAAAGTTTTTAAATTTAATTATGCTCAAAATTACTTTTTTAATTTGAAAATAATAGTTGACAGCAAAAAAAAATAATGTTAAACTAAATCACGATAATAGAATTATTAAAATTAAATAATGACAGATCCTTTTAAATCAGTCCAGAGAGGCTGGCAAAGGTCAAGATATAAGCCAAAAATTATATTTTTTAATTTTTTGGCTAACTATGTCAGCTTTAACCTTCAAACCATTCTTTCTGGTATGAAGGTTTTTTTTATGCAAAAAAAAGTGGAGGTAGTTATAATTATATGAAAAAAGCAAAACTTATTTTAGAAGATGGTAGTCTTTTCAAAGGAGAAATTTTTGGTGCTGAAAAAGAAAGCTCAGGCGAAATTGTATTTAATACTAGTATGACAGGTTATCAGGAAATTCTTACAGATCCTTCTTATAAAGGAGAAATGGTTTGTATGACTTATCCACTGATTGGAAATTATGGCATAAATGCTGATGATTTTGAATCAGCTAAAGCTCATGTTAATGGTTTTATAGTCAAGGAATTTGCTGAAGAGCCTGAAAGTTGGCGTTTAAAAAAGAAATTTGATCAATATTTAAAAGAAAATGGAATAACAGCAATTAGTGGTATAGATACACGGGCTTTAACTAAAATATTAAGAAGTCAGGGAACGATGACTGGAATTATAACTACTGAAAATTTAAGCAGGCAAAAATTAATTAAGCAAGCACAAGCTGTTCCAGGTCTTTCAGGGCGGGATTTAGTGGCATTAGTTAGCAGTAAAGAAGTTAAAACTTATGGTTTAGGAAATAAATATAGAGTTGTATTATTAGATTGTGGTGCCAAAACAAATATAAAAAATTCATTGGTCAAAAGAAATTGTGAAGTAATCATAGTACCCGCCAGTACCTCAGCCCAAGAAATAATTAATTTTGAAGCTGATGGTTTAATGTTATCAAATGGGCCAGGTGATCCAGCAGCTTTAGATTATTTAATTAACACAATTGCTGAACTTTTAGGTAAAATTCCAATCTTTGGAATTTGTTTAGGCCATCAACTTTTAGGCCTTGCTTGTGGAGCTGAAACTTATAAACTAAAGTTTGGCCACCATGGTGCTAATCATCCTGTCAAAGATTTAGTTACAAACCGCGTTTATATTACTTCTCAAAATCATGGTTATGCAATTAAAGCAGACTCACTAACAGATCTGGATTTAGAATTAACTCACCTCAATGTTAATGATCAGACAGTTGAAGGATTTAAGCATCAAAAATATCCTGCTTTTTCAGTCCAGTATCATCCAGAAGCTGCTCCTGGCCCAGAAGATTCTCATTATCTATTTGATCAATTTATAGCTATGTTTTAAGGATATCAAATTGTAAAATTATTTTTTCAAGCAAAAATTATTAAACAGCAGTTGTCAAAATTTAAAGGAGGCAAAGATGCCTAAAAGAAAAGACATTAAAAAAGTGATGGTTATTGGATCAGGACCAATTGTGATTGGACAGGCAGCAGAATTTGATTATTCAGGTAGTCAAGCTTGTCGAGCTTTAAAAGAGGAAGGCTTAGAAGTTGTTTTAGTTAATAGTAATCCAGCTACCATAATGACAGATGAAAACATGGCGGATCGAGTTTATATTGAGCCGCTAACAGTAGCAAGTATAATTGAGATTCTAAAACAAGAAAATCCAGATGGAATAATCCCTACTTTAGGAGGTCAAATTGCTTTAAATTTAGCAATTGATTTAGCAAAGACTAATATTTTAAAAGAGTTAAATATAGAACTTTTGGGAACTCCAATTGAAACAATTAAGCGAGCAGAAGATAGAAATACTTTTAAAGAATTAATGAATGAAATTGGAGAACCAATTTTAGCAAGTAAAACTGCCGAAAATATTGAAGAAGCAGCAGCAATAGCAGCAGATATTGGTTATCCAGTTATTGTGCGGCCGGCTTATACTATGGGAGGCACTGGAGGTGGAGTTGCTAATAATTTAGAAGAATTAAAGGAAATTACAGCTCGTGGTTTTAAACACAGCTTAATTGGCCAGGTTTTAATTGAAAGAAGTATTAAGGGCTGGAAAGAAATAGAATATGAAGTTATGAGAGATGCAAATAACAATTGTATAGTTGTTTGTAATATGGAAAACTTTGACCCAGTTGGGGTACATACAGGTGATAGTATTGTGGTTGCTCCCAGCCAAACTCTGACAGATAAAGAATATCAGATGTTTAGAAGTTCAGCTTTAAAAATAATTAGAGCTTTAGGAATTGAAGGAGGATGTAATGTTCAGTATGCTCTAGACCCAGAAAGTTTTCAATATTATATTATTGAAGTAAATCCTCGAGTCAGCCGTTCTAGTGCTTTGGCTTCTAAAGCAACAGGTTATCCAATTGCTAAAGTTTCAGCCCGAATCGCCTTAGGCTATAGTTTAGATGAGATTACAAATGAAATCACAGGCAAAACTACTGCTTGCTTTGAGCCGGCTTTAGATTATGTAGTTTTTAAGATTCCGCGCTGGCCCTTTGATAAATTTGACTATGCTGATCGTGACTTGGGAACTCAGATGAAGGCTACAGGAGAAGTAATGGCTATTGCCAGAAATTTAGAAGCTTCAATGCTGAAAGCAGTCCGCTCTTTAGAGATAGGACGTTATGGATTTTATTTAGAAGAATTTAGAAAACTAAAAGATAAAGAAGTTGAAGCTGCTCTATTTACAGCAGATGACAATCGATTATTTATAATTGCAGAAGCACTGCGACGTGGTTGGACAGTTGATAAGGTTCATCAGATTACTAAGATCAGTACTTTCTTTTTATATAAAATAAAAAATATCATAGACTTAGAAAATTGCTTAGTTAAGGCTGCAGATAATTTAGAAGAAAATAAAGAACTTTTACTTAGTGCTAAAGAAAAAGGTTTTTCTGATTCAGAAATCGCTCTTTTAACTCAAAAAACAGAAATAGAAATAGAAAAATTTAGAAAAAAGATGCAGTTAAATCCAGTTTTTAAAATGGTAGATACCTGTGCAGCAGAATTTGAAGCAGAAACCCCTTATTATTATTCTTCTTATGAGAAGATTAATGAAGCAGAGCCGACAGCTAAGAAAAAAATAATGGTCATTGGTTCAGGCCCAATTAGAATTGGTCAGGGAATAGAATTTGATTATTGTAGTGTCCACTCGGCCTGGACTTTAAATCAAGCAGGTTATGAGTCAATTATAGTTAATAATAATCCAGAAACTGTTAGTACAGATTTTGATACTGCAGATAGATTATATTTTGAGCCTCTAACTAAAGAAGATTTAATGCAGATTATTGAAAATGAGAAACCAGAAGGAGTAATTTGTCAGTTTGGAGGCCAGACAGCTGTTAATTTAGCAGAACCGCTGGCAGAAGCAGGAGTTAATATTTTAGGTACTTCAGTTGATTCAATTGACTTAGCAGAAGATAGAGATCGCTTTATTGGTCTTTTAAATAAACTAAAAATTCCTGTTCCTGCTGGTAAAGTTGCTGCTAATTTAAATGAGGCAGAAAAAATAGCTGCTGAAATTGCTTATCCAGTTTTAGTCAGGCCTTCTTATGTCCTCGGAGGTAGGGCAATGGAAGTAGTCTATAATGAGCAAGAATTAGCAGATTATATGAAAAATGCAGTTAAAGTTTCACCTGATAGGCCAGTACTTGTTGATAAATATTTAACAGGAACAGAAATTGAAATTGATGCAGTTTCTGATGGAGAAACAGTTATTGTACCAGGCATTATGGAACATGTGGAAAGAGCTGGAGTTCATTCAGGTGACAGTATAGCAGTTTATCCTCCGCATCGCCTTGGAGAAGAGTTAAAAGCAAAAGCTGTAAAATATACTGAGAAAATAGCAAGAGCTTTAAAGATTAAAGGAGTTATCAACATTCAATATGTTGTTAGTAATGGAGAAATCTTTGTGATTGAGGTTAATCCACGTTCAAGTAGGACAATTCCTTATTTAAGTAAAGTGACAGGAGTTCCGATGGTAGATTTGGCGACTAAAGCTCTGTTAGGACAAAACTTAAAAGATTTAGGCTGGAATAGTGGACTTGTTACTGAAAAAGATCATGTAGCAGTTAAAGTACCTGTATTTTCTTTTTCAAAATTAACAGAAGTAGATACCAATTTAGGTCCAGAAATGAAATCAACTGGAGAAGTATTAGGTCTAGCTGAAAGCTATGAAAAAGCATTATATAAAGGTTTAATAGCAGCTGGTTTAGAAATTCCTCGCTCAGGGACTATTTTGGCTACTATTGCCAATAAGGATAAAGATGAAGCAATAAAATACTTAAAAGAGTTTGCTCAACTTGGTTTTAAAATTGTGGCGACTGAAGGCACAGCTGCTGCTCTTAAAACCAAAGGACTTAAGGTAGATATAGTTAAAAAGATAGGTAAAGGAAAACCCGATTCTTTAGAATTGATCGCAGATGATAAGATTGATCTTGTGGTTAATACTTTAACTAAAGGTAAGACACCAGAAAGAGATGGTTTTAAAATTAGAAGGGCAGCAGTCGAGATGGGAATTCCCTGTTTAACTTCTTTGGATACAACTCAGGCCCTGCTTAAAGTTTTAATGAAAATCGAAAAAGGTGAAAAAATAGAGTGTAAAGCTTTACAAGATTATCAAAAATAAAATAGAGAATAATTTTACCAGCTGCTTGAGCAAATAATAGCAGCTGGTTTTAAACTTAAGTTTGTGCTTTAATTCACTATAACCAGGTACCAAAAAGCAAAAAAAGTACTTGACTTAAATTATATATTCTGATAAAATTATTTCAAATCAAATAATAAATCTTTAAATTAGTCCAGAGAGGCTAGTAAGGGAAAATATAAATTTAGCAACCTTCTTACTATGCCGTAAGAAGGTTATTTTTTTGCCCTGAAAGAATTTATTGAAGGAGGTAATTTTTTGGAAGAAGCAAAAATGAAATTAAAAAAAGAATTAATTGATGCAAGTGGAATGAACAGAGCAATTACTAGAATTGCCCATGAGATTTTAGAAAAAAATAAGGGAACTGAAAACTTAGTTTTAATTGGAATTAGAACTAGAGGTATTCCTTTAGCAGAAAGATTAGCTGCTAAAATTAAGGAAATTGAAGGTGTAGAAGTAGCAACTGGAATTTTAGATATTACTCTTTATCGAGATGATCTTTCTACAGTAGCAAAAAAGCCAATTGTTCATCAAACTGAGATTCCCTTTGATATAACTGGAAAAAAAGTTGTTTTAGTTGATGATGTACTTTATACTGGTAGAACTATCAGAGCAGCTTTAGATGCTTTAATAGATTTAGGAAGACCTCTACAAATTCAATTAGCAATCATGATTGACAGAGGTCACCGTGAATTACCAATTAGAGCAGATTTTGTAGGTAAAAACTTACCAACTTCTAAAACAGAGGTTGTAGATGTTAATTTTGTAGAAACTGATCAAAAAGATGTAGTTTTATTACTAGAAAAAAGCTAAAATAAAATAATTTAATAGATGATCCTTTAAATTGGTCCAGAGAGACCGGTAAGGAATTAATTTAGCATAATTTGACTCTGCAGAGTTTGTAGAGGACAAAAAATGTTTAAAGAACTTAAACTCCTTATCAGGTCTAAACTGGTAGGGAGTTTTTTTATGTTTAAATTATTAATCTAGGCAGAATAAATTAAAAAGTTTTTCAATAATTTTATAACACCCAGGAGGTATAAAATGAAAATTTTAGAACAAAGTAAAGAAAACTTAGATCAGCTTAAAGAAGATGGAATTACAAGACATCGCTTATTTATTTTAGCATTACAGCATATGTTTGCTATGTTTGGCTCAACAGTATTAGTACCTGCTTTAACAGGGTTAAATCCTGCAGTAGCACTTTTTACATCTGGACTTGGAACTTTAATTTTTCACTTAATAACAGGTGGTAAAGTTCCAGCTTACCTTGGTTCATCTTTTGCCTTTATTGCTCCAATCATAGCAGCTCAAAATCAATTTGGTAGAGATGGAGCTATGCTTGGAATTATGACAGTTGGTCTTGTTTATGCTCTGATGTCTTTAGTAATTAGAGTACTCGGCACAAAATTTTTCCGTAAGCTCTTGCCACCGGTAGTAGTTGGCCCAGTAATTATTACAATTGGATTAGGACTGGCCCCAACAGCTAAAGATATGGCTTCAGAACATTTATTAGTCGCTTTTGTTACTCTAGCAATAGCAGTTGGAGTCAGTGTTTTTGCTAAAGGAATTATTAAGGTTATCCCAATTTTGCTTGGAATTTTAGGTGGTTATGCTTTTGCAGCTGCTTTAGGTCTAGTAAATTTTGCTCCAGTAATGGAAGCTTCCTGGTTTGCCCTGCCAAAGTTTGCCCTGCCTACAGTCAGTGGTAACTTAAAAGCAATTTCACTTGTGGCCCCGATTGCATTAGTAACAATGGTTGAGCATTTGGGAGATGTTGTTGCTATTGGTTCGACTGTTAAAAAAGATTTTATCGAAGAACCTGGTCTCCACAGAACACTTTTAGGTGATGGAATAGCTACTTTAATTGCTGGTCTTTTTGGAGGACCTCCTAATACAACTTATGGAGAAAATGTAGGAGTTTTAGCCTTAACTAAAGTCTATAATCCAATGATTATTCAGCTAACAGCTGTGATAGTAATTTTAAGTTCTTTTGTTCAGAAAGTAGGAGTCCTCATTCAGACTATCCCGACAGCAGTAATGGGAGGAATAGTTTTCTTACTCTTTGGTATGATAGCTTCAATCGGACTAAGAACTTTAGTTGAAAATGAGGTTGACCTTTCTAAAAATAGAAATTTAGTTATAGTTTCAATTACTCTGGTAGTAGGAATTTCAAATCTAACTTTAAAATTTGCTGGTCTAGAATTTGGGGGAATGGGACTGGCTGCAATTGTAGGTATAGTAATGAACCTTATTTTACCTGAAATGGAAAAAGAAATAGAAGCAGTAGAAAATGAATTAGAAGTGGAAAAAGAATTAAATCTAAAGTCAGAATTAAGTTATAAAGCAAATTAAAATTTCTAAGTCAGAGGTGGTGAATAAATGAGTTTAAAAGGCAAAGATCTTTTAGGACTTTATAATTTATCTAAAGCTGAGATTCATGAAACACTTAAGACTGCAGTCACAATGAAAGATATTTTAAATAAAAAAGTTAAAGAAGTTCCAACTTTAAAGGGAAAAACAGTAATTAATTTATTTTATGAGCCTTCAACTAGAACTAAATCTTCTTTTAGTTTAGCAGCAAAAACTCTGGGAGCAAATGTAATGAGCATTTCTAAATCTGATAGCAGTATTGTCAAAGGTGAAAGCCTGCTCGATACAGCTAAAACTATGGAAGTTATGGGAGCTGACCTGGTAGTTGTTAGACATAGTGCTCCAGGAGCAGCTAAATTTTTAGCAGACAATATTGCAGCAAGTGTAATTAATGCAGGAGACGGTGCTCATGCTCATCCAACTCAGGCACTTTTGGATATTTACAGTATTCAAGAAAAATTAGGTCAAGTAGCAGGACTTAAAATTTTAATTATAGGAGATATCGCTCACAGTCGAGTTGCTCGCTCAAATATCTGGGGTTTAAAGAAACTGGGTGCTCAAGTCGCAGTTGCTGGTCCCCAAACTTTAATTCCACCAGCAATAGAGAAAATGGGAGTTAAAGTTTATACAGACTTAGATCAAGCTTTAGAAAATGTAGATGTAGTTAATATCTTAAGAATTCAATTAGAAAGACAAGCAAGTGGACTTTTTCCTTCATTAAGAGAATATAGAAAAATTTATGGGATCAATGCCAAAAGATTAAAAAAGCTAGGTAACAAAGCAATAATCTTGCATCCTGGGCCAATAAATAGAGGAATTGAAATCGAAAGTTCTGTTGCAGATAGCTCACAGTCAGTAATTACAGAACAGGTGAAAAATGGTGTTGCAGTTAGGATGGCTTTACTTTATTTACTGGCAGGGAGGGAGAACAAAAATGAAAACTTTAATTAAAAATGCTACAATTTATGATTCTAAAAATGGATTAACCGGAAAAAATGATATTTTAATTGAATCTAAGCAAATTTTGGCAGTCAAAAAGAGGATAAAAAATAATAATTATCAAGTTATAGATGCTGCAGGTAAAATTATTATTCCTGCCTTAATCGATATCCACACTCATCTTAGAGAACCTGGTTATGAAGCTAAAGAGACCATTAAAACTGGTACTGAAGCAGCTGCAGCTGGTGGATTTTCAGCAGTAGCAGCTATGCCAAATACTAATCCTGTTGCAGATAAAGTAACAGTAATTGAGCAGCTTAAATTTAAGGCCCAAAATTCTGCAGTTAGAGTGTATCCCATTGGGAGTATAACCAAAGCCAGCCAGGGTAAAGAACTCTCTGAGATTGGAAGCTTAGCCCAAGCAGGAGTTAAGGCACTTTCTGATGATGGCAATCCAGTTATGAATTCTGAAATTATGAGGCGGGCAATGGAATATGCATCAGCCTTTGATTTAACAATTATTGACCACTGTGAAGATCAAAATTTAAGCAAAAATGGAGTAATGGATGAAGGTTATTATTCTACAATCTTTGGTTTAAAAGGTATTCCAGCAGCAGCAGAAGAAATAATGGTAGCTCGCGATATAATTTTGGCAGAAATGACAGGTTGTCCACTTCACATTGCCCATTTAAGTACAGCTGGAAGTTTAAACTTAGTTAAAGCAGCCAAAGCTAGGGGAGTAAAAGTAAGTTTTGAAGTTACACCACATCACTTATTATTAACAGCTAAAGCAGTAGAAAATTATGATCCTAAGACTAAGGTTCATCCACCACTGCGCTCAAAAAAAGACAAAGATCTTTTAGTTGAAGCCTTAAAAGCAGGAGAAATAGATGTTTTGGCAACTGATCATGCTCCACATACTTATGAAGACAAATTAGGAGAATTTGATTATGCAGCTTTTGGTATTTCTGGCTTAGAAACAGCACTAGGACTTTTACATCATCATTTTATTCAAACTGGAATGATTAACTGGGATGCTTTACTTAAGATGTATTATTATACTCCAGGCAAAATAATGGGGATTGAGGCAGAAGGTCTTAAACAAGGAGCACGAGCAGACTTTATAGTTTTTAATCCAGATCGAGAATGGATAATTGAACCACAAAAATTCAAATCAAAGGGTAAAAACACTCCTTTTGCTGGCCAAAAATTAATTGGTAAAAATGAAATGACTTTTGTTAATGGAAAATTAGTCTATGATGACCGAGGAGGCAAAAATGAAATATTTTATTGATCAATTACATAATAAAATTGAAGAAAAAAATTCTAGAATTTGTGTTGGCCTTGACCCGCACTTAAATTTAATGCCTGAAAATATTTTAAGACCAGAAATCTTAGATAACTTAGAAGCAAATCGAAAAGAAGCTGCTGCTGCAGTTTTAAAATTCAACCAAAATTTAATTGATGCAGTTGCAGACCTGACTCCTGTTGTTAAACCGCAAATGGCTTTCTATGAAAAACTAGCAGTTCCAGGAATGGAATGTTTGTGGCAGACTATAGCCTATGCTAAAGAAAAAGGACTGCTTATTTTACTTGATGGTAAAAGAAATGATATTGGGTCAACTGCTAAAGCCTATGCAGAATCTTATTTAGAAGGAGAAAAAATAGCTGCAGATGCAATTACAATTAATCCTTATTTAGGCAGTGATGGTATTCTACCTTTTTTGGAAAATGAAAAGAAGGGAGCATTTGCTTTACTTAGAACTTCTAATTCTTCAGCTGGTGAATTACAGGATCTTAAATTAGCAGACGGCCGAACAGTTTATCAGGCAGTTGCGGATTTTCTACAGGAACTAGGAAGTCAATATTTGGGTGAAAGTGGATATTCTAATTTGGCAGCAGTTGTTGGAGCAACTTATCCAAAAGAGTTAAAAGCAATTAGAGCCCAATTAGATTCAGTCTTTTTCTTAATTCCTGGTTTTGGAGCCCAAGGTGGAGGAGCAGCAGATATTAAAGCTGGTTTTGACAAAAATGGTAGAGGAGCAGTTGTTAATTCATCTCGAGGAATCAATTTTGCTTATAGAAAAGCAGAATATGCAGACCTAGGTCCAGAAAATTATGCTCAAGCTGCTAGAGCTGCTGCTCAAAAAATGAAAAAAGAAATAAATAATGTTCTCAACTTACCGAATACATAGCAGTTAATGCTTGGTATTCGGTATTTTTAAGAGAATTTTTAATTAAGTTTATTTCAAAGCAGCTAAAAATAAAGGTACTTTAGCTTATTTCAAAGGAGGAGACTATGTTTAGAGTTATAGCAAATAAGGAAGTAGGTCCTAATATTTTTCAACTTGTTTTAAAATTTGATAATTTAAAGCAAGTTCCTCAGCCGGGTCAGTTTTTTAATCTAAAAATTAGTCAAAATGAAAGTCTTGATCCACTTTTGCGAAGACCACTTAGTGTATTTGATTTTGAGGCGACAGAAAAAAGATTAGAATTTGTTTATCGAGTAGTTGGCAAAGGAACCCGAATTCTTGCCAGAACTAAAGTTGGCAATAAACTTGATCTGATTGGGCCTTTGGGAAACCCTTTTTCTTTAGCTCAAAAAGATAAGGAACTTAATTTAATTGGTGGTGGGATGGGGATTGCCCCTTTATATTATCTTGCCAAAAAATTAAAAGCTAGTCAGCCAAAGGTTTATTTGGGAACAGCTTCTAAAGCAGAATTGAAATTTTTTGAATCTAAGTTTAAGCACTTGGGTTTAGAATATCAGCTGGCAGCTGTAGAAGAGAAATTAGATATCAAAGGAACAGCTTTAGATTTATGGTTAACTAATCTGCAAAAAAAGCCAGATTTTGTCTACTGTTGTGGTCCAGAAAAGCTATTGGCTGCTGTGGAAAAACATTGTTTAGAAAAAAATATAGCAGGAGAAATTTCTGTAGAAAAAAGAATGGGCTGTGGGATTGGAGTTTGTTTATCCTGTAGCTGTCAAACAAAATTAGATGAAAATAAAAATAAAAGAGCCTGTGTTGAGGGGCCAGTTTTTGCGATGGGGGAGGTAGTACTTAGTGGCTGCTAAAAATAGTGAAAAGTTAAAAACATCAGAAAATGACTTAAATATGAGTATTAAATTAAAATCTCAAATTAAAGCAGATTTAATCTTAAAAAATCCTTTAATTACTGCTTCTGGAACTTGTGGAAATGGCAAAGCATTAGCTGATTTTTATGATATCAATCAATTAGGAGCTTTTACAACCAAAGGAATTACTGTAGAGGCTCAGCCTGGTAATCAAAGTCCTAGAATTGCAGAAACAGCTGCTGGAATAATTAATTCCATTGGTTTGGAAAATCCAGGGATAGATAATTTTATTAAAAAAGTCTTGCCTGAAACTAAAAATTATAGTCTGCCTATTTTAGCTAATATTTCAGGCTATAGTCAAGCAGATTTTTTAACTTTAGCTAGTAAGCTAGAAAAAAGAAAAGAATTAGCTGGAATTGAAGTTAATCTATCCTGTCCTAATATCAAAGGTGGAGGTATGGTTTTTGGTACAGCTCCAGAAAAAGTTTATCAAATAACTAAAAAAGTGAGAGAAATTTATTCAGGTTACATAATAGTTAAACTTACTCCAAATATAACTGATATTACAGAAACCGCTTTAGCAGCAGAAAAAGGAGGAGCAGATGCAGTTGCAATGATTAATACACTCTCAGCCATGAAAATAGATATTGATCAACAAAAACCAGTTCTGGCTAATACCTTTGGTGGACTTTCTGGGCCAGCAGTAAAACCAGTAGCGGTTAAAATGGTTTATCAATCATATAAAAAATTATCGATTCCAATTTTAGGTTTAGGTGGAGTTAGCAGCGGTCGTGATGTTATTGAATTTATGCTAGCTGGAGCAGCTGCAGTTGAGATTGGAACAATTAATATGATAGAGCCTACAGCAGGGCTGAGAATTATTGCTGAAATTAAGGAATATTTAATTAAACATCAAATTAAAAATTTAAGTACAATTATTGGTGCTGCTCATTAATTTTATTCTAAAATAATTAAAAAACAGGAGTGAATTAAATGAATAAAAAAGAAATAAGAGAACTTTTAGTTGAAACAGATGTAATTCAGGAAGGACATTTTGTTTTGAGTTCAGGTAGACATGCTGATGTTTATATGCAGTGTGCTAAAGTTTTACAGCATCCTAAACATGCCTCAACACTGGCTGCTGAAATTGCAAAAAAATGGCAAGAAAAAGAAATAGATGTAGTAATTGGACCCGCTCTTGGTGGAATAGTCTTATCTTATGCTGTAGCAGAAGAGTTAGGAGTTCGCTCTATTTTTAGTGAACGCAAAAATGGAGAAATGAAAATTAGACGTGGTTTTGAGCTGAAAGCAGGTGAAAAAGTTTTAGTTGTCGAGGATGTAGTTACAACTGGTGGTTCAGTTAAAGAAGTGCTGTCAGTTTTGGAAGAACTTGATGTTGAAATCATTGGATTAAGTTCAATAGTTGACCGCAGTAATGGACAGGTTAATTTTAACTATGATTTTAAAGCATTACTACCAGTTGATATTAAATCATATAAGCCTGGGAAGTGTAAATTATGTAAAGAAGGAATTGCAATTACTCGTCCTGGAAGCAAAGAAAAATAAATTTTGCATTTTGATCTATAAATCCTTATAATAATAATCAGAATTAAAATAAAAAGATAAAGGAGTTGTGATTATATATGCAAAATTATGATTTTGTTCATTCCTGTATTCGAGTTATGGACTTAGAAAAATCAATCGATTTTTATCAAGATGCATTAAATTTAAAGGAAAGTAGACGCAAAGATTTTCCGGAAGCTGAATTCACCTTAGTCTATTTAACTGATCAAAATGAAGATTTTGAGCTGGAGTTAACTTATAATTATGATCGAGAAGAACCATACACAATTGGTAATGGCTACAGTCATATTGCAGTTAAGGTAGATGATTTAGAAAAATCTTATCAGCGCCACAAAGAAGCAGGTTATAAGGTTGGAGACTTAAAAAGTTTAAGTGAAAATTCATCCGGCTATTATTTTATTACTGATCCTGATGGCTATCGAACAGAAATAATTGCTAGGTAAGCAAATTTAAGTAATAATTAAAATTAGATATATTAATTTGTTGAATTAAAAAAGTTCAAGTTCTAGTTTAAGCTGGTGCTTGAGCTTTTTTTCTTTTTTAAGCAGGTAAAACTAGGTTTTATCTTGAATATTAATATAAAGAGAGAACAATAAAGAGAGGAAGATTTATTTGCAAGATCAAAATACATATTTAGCTTTATTTTTAAAATCAATACCAATTGGATTAGCTAATACTCTGCCAGGGGTTAGTGGTGGAACTATAGCTTTAGTTTTAAATATTTATCAGACTTTAATTAATGCAATTAAAAATATCAAATTTAAAAAACTTATTTTTATTGGACTAGGAGCTGGTTTAGGAGTTTTTATTGGCTCAGCTGTAATTACAGATCTTTATAGATCTAATCCTTTAATTGTTAACTACTTTTTATTTGGTTTAGTCCTTAGCTCAGCTCATTCTACTTATAAAAAAATAGGTAGTTTTAGTTTTTCAAAATTAATTATTATACTTTTAGCATTTGGCTTGGCTTTCTTTTTTTCTAGTGAATCACAAGTTAATTTAGTTAATAGACAAGGTTTAATACTTTTTTTTGCTGCTGGTTTTTTTGGCAGTATTGCAATGATATTACCAGGGATTAGTGGTGGAACTCTTCTAATTTTGATGGGAGTATATCAGCAGGTACTGGCTGCAGTGAATAATTTTGAAATCATTACGCTTTTAGTTTTTGCTTGTGGAATGGGAGCAGGACTTTTAGTTTTTGCTTGGATTTTTTCTTATCTCCTGCAAGCACACCAGGCTAAAATCATGGTAGTTCTGACTGGCTTGATTTTAGGATCTTCAGCAGCTGTTTTTCCAGCTATACTGGATTTTAGAGGTTTTTTTGCTTTTGGAGCAGGAGTGATTTTAATAATTATTTTAGAGATTATTGGTAAAAATACTTAAGTGAGGATGAGTAATTTTGAATTTCAAATATTATGATTATCAAGTTGATTTATTTAAAGAAATTATTAGTCAACAAGCTGAAGTTTATCTGTTTAAAAATTATCAGGATTTAAAAGAAGCAGTTAGAGTTTATCAACCTGCTCCCCTGACAAAACAGAGTTTATTTTTAACAGTTAAAGAATTTAAAAAACGTTTATTTAGCAGTGAGCAGATAGTAGTTAAAGAAGAAAAATTAGTATTAATTTTATTTTCTGTTTTAACTTCAGAGCAAAAAAAAGATCTACAATTAGATAATTATCAAGATATCCATCAGTTTACTCAACGATTTTTTGCTTACTTTAATTTGTTAAATAATTATCAGATTCAAGAATTTAAGCAATTAACTGATTGGCAAAAAGAGAGAATAAAAAGATTAGAAAATATAAAGCTCAATTATCAAAAAAAATTAAATAAATTAGGCTATGTAGATCAACTCACCTTAAGAGAAAATGGACTTTTAAATTTTGATTTTTTAGCTGATTATCAAAAAATTAATTTTTTTAATGTTCTCGAATTTACTCCCTATTTTAAAGATATAATCCAGCAATTAAGTTATAATTTCCAAGTTGAACTGCATCTTCAGCTTTTAAAAGGAGATTTTAATGAACAAAACTTATCTTTAACAAAAATTTCTTTACCTAAACTTGCTCAGCAAAATTTAGAAATAAGAAAAAATAATTCTAAATTAAAAAGCTTAACAGCTCTATTAAATGAGTTAAATCTTAGCCAAAAAGAGACAGAAATTATAGATCCTGCTTCTGAAATAGAGGCAGCTCCAATTTTAGGCCAAAAATTAAATTTTGCTAAAACTAAAAGTTATCGGGAAAGTGATTTTTATGTTTTTTTAGAAAGTCTTTATCAGCTTTACCAAAAAGGAAAAAGTGGTTCTCAAATTTTACTTGAACTGCCAGAACTCTATGCTTTAGCTGGACAAAAATTATTCAAAAAATGGCTTGATTTAGATGCAGAATCTCTTTTAGAATTGAAAAAATTAATTGGAGAAGATTATTATTATTTAGACCAGGATATAATAGAAAATAAATTACCTGCTTTTAAAAAATTATTAAATTTTTTAAAACAGCTTCGACAAATTAAAACTAGCAAAAGTTTCATTAAATCATTAAGTGATTTTGCTGGAGAGCTGTTGTCAAATGAAGCCCAGGAATTAATAGAAAAATTTAACGATAGTTTATTGGCCTTAAAGAGTATTGAAGAAATGAAAATAGTAGATAATTGGCAGGATTATTATTCAGATTTAGGTGCTGGTTTGTTTTCTTTACTTTTAAATCAACTAAAATATAAAACTCTTAAAAGAGTTCAAACAGAAAAAAGTATAGACTTTTTGGAATCTGACAGAGCGGCTCAGAAAAAAAGAAAAAAATTATTATTAAATAATTGTATTCAATCAAGTTTTGCTCTTAAACAAGATGGGCTTTTCTTTTTGAGTGAAAAACAGCTGCAGGCTAATGGTTTAGAATTAAAGCATAAGCAATCAATTTTAAAAAAATATTATTTTTTAAGACATGTTTTAAATTCCCAAAAAGCAGTAATTTTTACTGTTGAAAATGAAACAGAAAATATTTCTCCAGCAGTAATTTTAGAGGAATTACTTTTAAATTCTAATTTAGAAATTAAAGATTCTAAATTAAAATCAATAACTGAAAAAGAAATTTTAAATAATTTATTTACTTTTGATTCAACTCCACTTTTAAAAGTAAATAATTCATCTAATTTTCAGCATAATTTAGTAGTTAGAAAAGAAGATTTTGGTAGTTCTTTTAACTTTAGCTATTATAAATATAAATCTTTAAAAGATTGTTATCACCGCTTTTATTTAGAACACTTATTGAATTTAGCTCCAAATTTAGAAATAAGTCCTTCACTTTCTTTAATGACTTTAGGAATCTTAACACATCAAATATTTGGAGATTTAATGATTTATGCTAAAAAAACTAAAATCATGCCAAGTCAGATCAAAGAATCTGAACGTCAGCAGATAATTAAAAAAGCTATCAAAAAAAATGAATTAAAAATTGATAAAGATTATTTAAATTATTATAATCAAATTATTTTTAAAAGTCTTGACAGTTCTTTTATTCGTTTTGCTCATTTATTAGAAAAATATTTACCAGAAGATTTTTCTAATATTTTAGTTGAATGGCCAGAGTGGAACCGAGAGTTAGAAAAATATTTTGAAGTTGGAGGAATTGATTTTTATCTTTCAGGAAGAATTGATCTTTTATTATTAAATAAAGGTGAATATTTTATTATTGACTTTAAAACTGGTAGTGGTGATCAAAAACAGTTAGATTTTTATTCTCTAATGCTGAGACAAAATTATAATAAAAAACTTGCACCAGCTAGTAGAAAAGCAATTTATAATATTTTTGAACAAAGTTTTGAACATTCTTACCATAAAATAGAAAAAGAAGCTAAGCTGGGGGCTGAATTAGAAGAACTTAGT
This sequence comes from Halanaerobium praevalens DSM 2228, assembly GCF_000165465.1. Lineage (GTDB taxonomy): Bacteria > Bacillota > Halanaerobiia > Halanaerobiales > Halanaerobiaceae > Halanaerobium > Halanaerobium praevalens. The sequence goes on along the minus strand of NC_017455.1, from coordinate 1,632,424 downwards.
TTAGAGTTGTTTAATTCAGGTGAGTATGAGCGCTTATATAAAAGTCGTTGTCAGCGCTGTCCTTATCAGGCTATTTGTAGATTGGAGGTTAAAGAGAATGAAAAAAGTAATTAAAGCAAGTGCAGGAACTGGTAAAACATATAGATTATCATTAGAATATTTAGCTGCACTTTTAAAAGGAATAGATTTTTCAGAAATAATTGTAATGACTTTTACTAAAAAAGCAACTGCTGAAATTAAAAATAGAATACTTAAGCATCTAAGAGCCTTAATTCTTGGAAGTCCTGAAAAAGAAGATATTATTGCTGCTTTAGCAGAAATTCAGCCTGAACTTAAAGTTGAGGTTGAACAGCTAGAAAAAATTTATAAAAAAATGATCTTAAATGATGAAGATATAAAAATTTATACTATAGATGCATTTATTAATCAGATATTTAGCAGAGGGATTGCTCCCTTTTTAGAAATTTATAATTATCAAATTATAGATCAAAAACAAAATGAAAAAATAATAGAAGAACTTTTAAAAAAAATTTTAAATAAACAAAAATATTATCAAAAATTAGAGAGTTTTTTAGAAGCAAATACAGCTCGTAATTTAGATCCATATTTAGAGTTTATCCAGGAAATAGTTAATAATGCCTGGAAATTCATGCTTTTAGAATCAGAAACTAAGGAAAAATTACCTGAGGCTGAAATAGTAGAATTATTTGAAAATAGTTATCAAACTTTAAAAGAAGTAGCTGAGTTAAAAGGTGATGAATTTTCTGCTTCATATTTTGTTAAAGCAGCTCGCCCTTTTTATGAACAGTATCCAGATTTGCAAACTAAAAAGGCTAAAAAAGAATTTATTTATCAAAAAAAGGATTATTTGCTAAATGAAAGTTATTGGAGTGGGAATAAGCTTCGAGCAAAAAAAACTAAAGCCTTAAAAGAAAAATTAGAATTTGAATATAATCTTTTTAGGAAAAAATTGGCTGTAGAAATTTTTAACCAAGAAGTCATACCCGCTGAAAAAGAAATTATTAACTTTGCTAAATTAGTTTTAAAACTTTATCAAAAGTTGAAATTTAAAAGTGGCCAATTTACTCATTCAGATATTAGTAATTATACTTTCAAATATTTGAAAAATGAAGAAATTGATCTAATTAAAAATGGAGAAGCAACTTCTTATTTACTTGATCTTTTAGGTGGAGATTATCAAGCATTATTTATTGATGAATTTCAAGATACAAGTATTTTGCAGTGGAAAATTTTACAGCCCTTAATTAAAAATGCTAAAACTTTTATTGCAGTTGGTGATCAAAAACAATCAATTTATGGTTGGCGGGGAGGAGAGAAAAAACTTTTTGCTTCTTTAGCTGAGATCATTGAAGCTAAAACAGAAAGACTTGAACACTGTTATCGCAGTGATCAAAACATAATAAATTTAATTAACAATTTCTTTTCCAAATTAGAAGTTGATTGGAACTATCAGCCTGTAAAAGCTGTTTCTAGAAATAAAGGTTTAACAGAAGTGCTTTATGGAGGTAGCTCTGCTTATTATAATACAAAAACTAAAAAGTTTGCTGCTTTAGCACCAGAAAAACAAAATCAAATTGAAGAATTAAATAATAAAATTAAAGCAGATCTCTCCTCAGAAATAGCAGCTGATATTAAGCAAAAATATCAAAAAGATTTTGCTCAGGTTAGTGTTTTAGCTAGAACTGCTAAAGAATTAGATTTGATTGCTGATAGTCTTGCAGATGCAGAGATTCCGTATATTCTAGAAAATAGGAATTCACTTTTAGATGCTCCATTACCTAAAGCCTTAACAGCTTTTCTTTATTTTGCTGCTAATAGAGATTTTTATTCTTTACTTAAGTTTTTGCGTAGTGACCTAATTAAAATAAGTCATGCAAATTTTAAATGGATACTCAAAAATCAAAAAGAAATAAATAAATATTTTAATTCTACTCAAACTTTAGTAACTGAAATTTTCAATGAAAAATTAGAAATAAAAAAGATCTTAACTGAAATTAAAAGAGTAATTGATTTAGATTATGAGCAACTAATAAATTATCTTTATCAAAAAACTGAAATTGTAAATTTAGCTGCTGATAATAGTTTAGCATTGAAAAATATTTATAGTTTTTTTGAAATTTTAAATTCTTTTTCTTCGCTTAAAAAATTACTCAAGTATTTAAGTGAAAATAAAGAGAGTGAAGAATTAAAACAAACCAAAGTTGAAAATAAAGAAGCTGTCAGTTTAATGACTATTCATCAGGCCAAAGGCCTTTCACTACCTGTGGAATATTTTTATTGGAATCCAGGTCGAAGAGGTGCTAATTCTGGAACTGGGATTAATTTTTATTTAGATTTTGATCAAAATTATCAAAACCTAAACAATTATCTTTTTATCCAGAATAAATATCTTTCAATTTTAGACTGGCTTGATTATGATTTCAAAGCAAAGGCAGAAAAGAAAGCTGAGATGGAGGAAATAAATAATCTTTATGTAGCTTTAACTAGAGCTGAAAATGATCTTCATCTATATATTGAAGCTCCAAGGAAAATTAAGGCAAAAGCTGAATTAATGTGGGCAGGTAGTAATTATGATTATTATGAAAAAATGCTGTTAAATTCAGTTCAAGCTAATAATTTATTAGAACTTTTAGAAACTGAAACTAAAGGTCAAGCCTTAGTTTTAAAAAATCTGAACAAAAATGAAAGTTATCAGTTAAGCAATTTAAATAAATATCTTAAACAAAAGGCAGTACCTTTAGCAAGAAATTTAGCAATAGAAAAACAAAAATATAAATTTTTTCAAAAACAGGCTAGTGGTTTAAAAATTGCAGAAAATAAACTTCAAGGTCTGGCTCTTCATTATTATTTAGAAAATATCAAGTATAATCAAAAAAAAGAAAAAAAATCTGCTGCCAAACTTTTAAAAAGTAAATATGGGAATTTATTAGGAGAAGCAAAAATTACAGCAATTATTGAAAAAAGTAATCAATTTATTGAAGCTCATCCAGAAATATTTTCTAAAAAATATGAAGTTTTTAATGAATATTTACTAAAAGCAAAAACTAATTTAGGTGAAAAACAATATCGAATTGACCGTCTGCTTGTTGATCGTCAAAATAAATTGGTCAAAATTATAGATTACAAAAGTGGTAGTTATAGAGATCCAGAACAGTTAAAAAGTTATAAAGAAATTTTAGCAGCAAAGTTAGATTCAGATTGGCAGCTAGAAACTGAATTTATGGATATTTGATTTGTAAATTAATTAATATCTTTATTTTTAAAAAAATATTATAATTATTAATAATTTAAGTTAAGTCTAAATTGAGATTAACTTTAAATAAATTTTTATAATTTAAAATCAAAAAATATTTTAAGGGGTGGTTTAATGAAAATTGTATTAGTTCGCCATGGAGAAAGTAAATGGAATTTAGCTAATAAGTTTACAGGTTGGACAGATGTAGATTTAAGTAAACAAGGTTATCAAGAGGCAAAAGAAGCTGGAGAATTATTAAAAAAAGAGGGCTTTAGCTTTGATTTAGCTTATACATCTTATTTAAAACGTGCCACAAAAACTTTAAATATAATTTTAGATATTATGGATTTGCATTGGATTCCAGTTAATAAATCTTGGAAGTTAAATGAAAGACATTATGGAGCTTTACAAGGACTGAATAAAGCAGAAACTGCTAAAAAAGAAGGAGCAGAGCAGGTTCATATTTGGCGGCGTAGTTTTGATACACCTCCACCTGCTTTAGATCAAGCTGATCAGCGTTATCCTGGTAATGAAGCTAAATATGCTGAATTAAGTGAAAAACAGCTACCTAGAGCTGAGAGTTTAAAAATGACAATCGAAAGAGTAATGCCTTATTGGGAAAATGAAATTGTACCACAGATGAAAAAAGGCAAAAAGATTATTGTTGCTGCTCATGGTAATAGTTTAAGAGCTTTAGTCAAACATTTAGATGGAATTTCTGATTCAGATATTCCGAGTCTTAATATTCCAACAGGAAAACCATTAGTTTATGAATTTGACCAAGCAATGGAAGTAAAAGCTAAATATTATCTTGGTGATCAAGAGGAAATAAAAAAAGAAATGGCCAAAGTAAAAAATCAAGCTAAAAAATAATTTAATCTAAATTTAATTTTTGCTTAATTATTATTTAATTTCTCTCTGTTATATTATAACTGTAAGTTTTAATTTAATAAACTTAGAAGCTAAAAAGCAGAGAGAAATTATTTTATTAAGTCATAATTTTTTCTTGAGTATTTTTAAAAAATTATACTTAAATTTGCTTGTTAGTAAAAAATTAAAGGATGGTGTTAAAAATGAAAAGAAACAAAAATTTATTCAAAAAGGTATTATTATCTCTTATTATAATTTCTACAATTATTTCTTTAAGTCCAGCTGTTTTTGCTCAAGCAGAAAAAACTCAGTCAAATATTTATCAAGATAATCATTTTGCTGATATTGCTGAAAAAGTTGATAATGGAGTTGTTAAAGTTACTACAACTGTTAAAACATCAGGTAGACAGCAATTACCTGAAATGTTTAACGATCCTTATTTTAGGTTCTTTTTTGGTGATCGCTTTCAAGCCCCAGAACAAAAACCAAGAGAACAGCAGGGTTTTGGTTCAGGCTTTATAGTTTCTAAAGAGGGTTATATAGTTACAAATCAGCATGTAATTGATGGAGCTGAAGAAATTAAAGTAGCAATTAATGGAATCGAAGATTCTTTAAAAGCAGAGGTAGCTTGGTCTGATTTTAGTTTAGATTTAGCGATTTTAAAAATAGATAGTTCTCAGCTAGAGGAAAAATTAACTCCATTAAAAATGGGGGATTCTGAAAAAATAAGACCAGGAGACTGGGCAATAGCTATTGGAAACCCTTTAGGGTTCGAACACACAGTTACAGTTGGTGTAATTAGTGCTTTAGGAAGACCAATTCAGATTCCAACAAGTGATCGTCAGCTTAGAACTTATCAAAATCTAATTCAACTTGATGCAGCAATTAATCCTGGTAATAGTGGTGGCCCTTTATTAAATAATCAAGGAAAAGTTATTGGAATTAATACAGCTGTTTCCAGAGCTGGACAGGGAATTGGTTTTGCTATTCCGGTTAATGAAATTAAAGATATAGTTACTGAATTGCAAAATACTGGTGAAGTGACAAGACCCTGGCTTGGAATTGCTTTTAGTGAGATTAGCAAAGATGTACAAGATTATTTTGGTTTAGATAATCGAAATGGTGTAGTAGTTATGGATGTTTATCAAGATAGTCCAGCTGAAAAGGCAGGACTTAAAAGCTATGATATAATTAAAGAAATTGACCAACAAGATATTGAAAAAACTTCTGAATTGAGTCAAATGATAGCAGAAAAAGAAGTTGGAGATAAAATTATGTTTAAAATATTGAGAAATGGAAACACTAAAATTTTAGTTGGTCGAATAGGTGAAAAACCCAATGATCTTTAAAATTTAGTTTAGATTTAAATTACCGGGCTGAAAAAGCCCGGTTTTACTGTTTAAATTTAATTGATTTATTGATATAATAAGAGGGGTGAATAAAGTGGATAAAAAAATATTACTGATAGAAGATGATTCTCAAATAGCAAGATTTATAGAATTAGAGCTTGAACATGAAGGTTATCAAGTAACAAAATTTGATAATGGTTATGATGGAATAAATATTTTGAAAGAAAAAAGTTTTGATTTATTATTATTAGATATTATGTTACCTGGATTAAATGGGATGGAAGTTTGTAGTCAAATAAGAGAGTTTTCTGATATTCCTATAATTATGTTAACTGCTAAATCTGAATTAGAAGATAAAGTAAAAGGTTTAGATATTGGAGCTGATGATTATTTAACTAAGCCTTTTGAAATTGAAGAATTATTAGCGAGAATTCGAGCTCATTTAAGAAGAGATGAAGGTAATTTGGAAAATGAAAATATATTAAAAACGGCTGATGTTGAAGTTAAATTAGATGCCCATATAGTAAAAAGAGCTGGTGAAGAAATAGAATTAACTAAAAAAGAATATGATCTTTTGGTTTATTTAATTAGGAATGAAGGAATAGTAGTTAGTCGCGATAAACTATTAAATAATGTTTGGGGCTATGATTATACAGGTGAGACAAATATTGTTGATGTTTATATTCGTTATTTGCGTAGTAAAATTGATGATCCTTTTTCTCAAAAAATAATACATACTGTTAGAGGAGTTGGCTATGTATTGAGGTCAGATAAGAATGTTTGATTTTGTGCATAAAAAAAGTAAAATTTCTTGGAAAATAACAATTCTTTATGCTTTTATGTTTATGATGTTAATTTTTTTAGTTAATTTATCTATTTATTTTTTCTTATCTAATTTTATTGATGATAATATTAAAAGAAGTATTAATAATACTACCGAATTAGTACTTTCTCAATTTTCAGGTGTAGGAGATCCAGCTAATTTTTTTAATAAAGATATTTTGCAACAGATTAGTCGTAGTGAAGAAAATATATTTTTTAGAGTTTTAAATAAAGATGGGCAATTAAATGCTCAATCTAAGTATTTAGAAAACATGGATATTCCAATTAGTGCTAAAATTGAAGAGTTTCGTTCAGATAATAAAATTTTAGCAGTTAAAACAATTCCAATGAATAACTTTGTCTTTTCAAGAGGTTATCTGCAAGTTGTTAGAGATATAACTTTTGAAAAAAACTTTCTTGATTTTTTAATAATAGTTTTAACTATTGCTGCTGGGATTGGAGCTTTAACTTCTGTCTTTTTGGGATATTTTACAACTAAAAAAATGTTATCTCCCATTAATAAAGTAACTGAAACAGCACAAGAAATAAGTTCTAGTGATTTAGGTCGAAGATTAGAAGTTCGGGGGACAGATGATGAATTGAAAAAATTAGCTTTGACTTTTAATTCTATGTTAAATCGACTAGAAAAATCTTTTAAAAGACAAAAACAGTTTGTTTCAGATGCTTCACATGAATTAAGAACACCTATTTCTGTTATTAAAGGTTATGTTGATTTACTTGATCGTTGGGGTAAAGAAAAAGAAGATGTTCGAGATGAAGCTATTGAGGCTATAAAAAAAGAAACTGCTAATATGAAACATTTAATGGAAAATCTATTACTCTTGGCTCGTGGTGATGATAGTGAATTAAAAAAAGATGAAGAATTGTTTAAGATCAATGATTTTGTGCTTGAAATAGTTAAAGAGTTTGAATTAATGAAAAAAAATACGAATATCGAAGTTAAAGCACAAGCTGATATTTATTTTTATGGAGATCAAAGTTTATTTAAACAATTATTAAGAATTTTTTTAGACAATGCAGTAAAATTTAGTTCTCAACAGGGTAAAATTGCAATAGAGATAGATAAAATAGATGCTCACAACTTTTATTTTTCAGTTGAAGATGATGGCCCAGGTATTGCGCAAACAGATTTGCCAAATGTCTTTGATCGCTTTTATCAGGCTGATAAATCTCGGACGAGAAAAGAAAATAAAGGTTCTGGTTTAGGTTTAGCGATTGCTAAACAGATTATTGATAGTTATAATGGTAATATTGATGTAGAAAGTATAGAAGGTAAAGGAACAAAGTTTATTGTTGTTCTTCCCTTAGCAGAAAAGAAAGATTACAATTAAAAAACATTTAACAGATAAGTTTAAAATAGGAGCTGATTTTTTTGTCAAATAGCGAAAACAAGGAGCAAAAAACACTTTTTTTATTAGATGGACATAGTTTAACTCATCGGGCATTTTATGCTTTACCTTTATTAACAAATGATCAAGGAGAGTATACAAATGCTGTTTTTGGTTTTGTAAGAATGCTTTTTTCACTTACAGATGAGTGGCAACCAGATCGAATGATTATTACTTTTGATAAAAAAGAGCCCACTTTTAGACATCAAGAATATCCCGAATATAAGGGTAATCGGAAAAAGATGCCAGAAGAACTAGTACCTCAAATTAATTTATTGCAAGAAACTATTAAAAAACTTGAAATTCCAATGGTTTCTAAAGTAGGATATGAGGCTGATGATCTTTTGGGTACTCTTTCTAAACAAGCAGAGAAAAAAGGATATAAAGTTTATATTGTTACTGGAGATAGAGATGCTTTACAGTTAGTTTCAGAAAATGTAAATATCTTATATACTAAAAAGGGCATTTCCAATTTAATCAAGTTTGATGAAGAAAAGGTAATGGAAAAATATGAGTTAACTCCAGAAAAATTAATTGATCGTAAAGGCTTAATGGGAGATAGCTCTGATAATATACCAGGAGTACCTGGGATTGGGAAAAAAACTGCTTTAAAATTATTAAAAGAATTTGGAACAATGGAAGAAATTCTAGCTAATATTGATCAAGTTTCAGGTAAAAAACGGAAAGAAAATTTATATAAATACACTGAACAGGCAAGATTAAGTTATAGACTAGGAAAAATAAAAAGAGATGTGCCGATAGAAATTGATTTTGAAAAATGTCGTTTAGATCTTTATGATGACCAGAAAGTAGCTGAACAATTTAAAAATTTAGGCTTTACTTCTTTACTAGATCGTTTTGATTTCAAAGAAGAATTAAGTTTAGAAAATTTAGAATTTGAACTTTTAAATCAGGATAATTTAAGTGATTTTAAAGAAAAAGCTCTGACAAAAACTGAATTAGCAGTAGCTTTAAAATTAGAAACAGGTAGTAAAGCTATTTCTGGTAAAATAGATAAAATATTATTTTATTTTAAAAATGAAACTAAAATGTATATCTATCATCCAGAAGCCAAAATAGCTGCAGAAATTAAATTTATTCTTGAATCTAAAAAAGTGAAAAAATTAATGCCAGATGCTAAACTGGCTTTTTTATCTTTATTAAAAAATGAAGTTAAAGTTGCTGGAATTAGTTTTGAGCCTTTACTTGCTTTTTATTTATTACAGCCATCTTCTTCTTTACCAGAATTAGAAGAAGTTTTAAGTCACGAATTAAGTTTATCTTTTACAGAACTAGAAACAGAACAGAAATTAGCTGTTAAAACTTCTAAACTATTTGAATTAGAAACAAAATTAATTACTAAGCTAAAAGAGAATAATTTGCTTAATTTGTATCAAGAGATTGAACTTCCTTTAATTAAAGTTTTAGCTCAAATGGAGTTAAATGGTGTTAAAGTTGATAAAGACTGGCTTGCTAATTTATCAGAAAAATTAGGTAAAAGATTAGCTATAATTACAGACAAAGCACACAAATTAGCAGGAGAAGAGTTTAACCTTAACTCTCCTAAACAGTTAGGAGAAATTTTATTTGAAAAACTGGGATTACCAGTTATTAAGAGAACCAAAACTGGTTATTCAACTAATGCTAGTGTTTTAGAAAAATTAGAAGGAAAACATGAAATTATTCCTTTGATTTCAGAATACAGAGAACTAGCTAAGTTAAAATCAACTTATATTGACTCATTACCACCATTGATTAATGATGAAACTGCTAAAATTCATACTTCTTTTAATCAAATGGTAACAGCAACTGGTCGCTTAAGTAGTACTGAACCTAATTTGCAAAATATACCGATTAGAACTGAAGAGGGACGTGAAATTCGAAAAGCCTTTATCCCTTCTCGTTCAGATATGATTTTATTAGCTGTAGATTATTCTCAAATAGAACTACGAGTTTTTGCTCACTTAAGTGGAGATCAAAAATTAAAAGAAGCCTTTAATAATGAAGCTGATATTCATACTGAAACAGCAGCTGAAGTTTTTGAAGTTAAAGCAGAAGCAGTTACACCTGATTTGCGTCGTCATGCTAAAGTTATTAACTTTGGTATAGCTTATGGGATGAGTGCCTATGGTTTAAGTCAAGACTTAGATATTCCAGTTGAAGAGGCTCAAACTTATATTGATAAATATTTTGAGCGTTTTTCTGGAGTGAAAAAATATATGGAACAAACAATAGAAAAAGTTAAAAAATTAGGTTATGCAGAGACAATGTTTGGTAGAAGACGTTATATTCCTGAAATAAATAGTAGTAATTATCATCGCCGTTCTTTTGCTGAAAGAACAGCAATTAATACTCCAGTTCAAGGAACTGCTGCTGATATTATGAAAAAATCTATGTTAGATGTTTATAGCTGTTTAAAGAAATCTGAACTAGATTTGAATATTTTATTACAAGTTCATGATGAATTAGTATTTGAAGTTAATAGAAATGATTTAGATGAAGCCGCAGAATTAATTAAAGAAAAAATGGAAAATACAACTAAATTAGATGTACCATTAATAGTTGATTTACAAATTGGAGAAAATTGGCGAGATAAAGAAGATTATGAGGTGCATAAAAATGCCTGAATTACCAGAAGTAGAAACTGTAGTTAAGGGTTTAGGCCCTTTAATTCGCAATAAAAAAGTGACAGAAGTAGAAATTAGAGAAAAAAATATGATTGCTTACCCTAAAAATAATATTAAAGCCTTTAAAAAAGATTTACTTGGAGCAAAGATTGAAAAAGTTAAAAGAAGAGGTAAGTATATAATTATTGAGCTCAATAATTATAAAAATTTGGTGATTCACTTAAGAATGACAGGAAAGCTTTTAGTCAAAGAAGTTAAAGATTTTAGAGATAAACACACTCATGTTATTTTTAGTCTTGATGATGGCCAAGAAATTCGCTTTAATAATATTAGAAAGTTTGGGAGAGTTTACTTAATTGATAGAGATCAGCCAGAACAGGCTGGAGGTTTGGCAACTTTAGGGCCAGAACCTTTAAGCGATAATTTATCTTTAGAAGATTTTAAGGAATTATTTAAAAATAGAAGAGCTTTGATGAAATCTTTACTTTTAAATCAAAAATTTATTGCAGGAATTGGAAATATTTATGCAGATGAAATTCTTTTTCGGGCTGCAATTCTTCCAGATAGAACTGCAGATCAATTGAGTGAATCTGAGAAAGAGGCTATTTATTATAATATGCGCGAAATTTTACAAAAAGGTATAATTTATGGAGGTACAAGTTTTAGTGATTATGTTAATGCCTTTGGTGAAAAAGGTTCTTTTCAAGAAGAATTAAGAGTACATCAAAGAGAAGAAAAAAAATGTTATCAATGTGGAACTAAAATTAAAAAAATTAAAATTAGTGGTCGTTCAACATATTTTTGTCCTCAGTGTCAAAAATAAAAGGTAGGTGGATAAAATGATTATAGGTTTAACTGGTGGAATTGCGACTGGTAAATCAACTGCTGCTTTATATTTAGAAAAAAAGGGAGCTAAAATTATTGATGCAGATCAAATTTCACATCAACTTAGTCAAAGAGGTAAAAAAGGTTGGCAGTTGATTGTAGATGAATTTGGTGAAAAAGTATTAACAGAAAAAAAAGAGCTTGATAGAGAAAAGTTAGGTCAAATAATATTTTCTGATTCAGCTAAAAGAAAAAAATTGGAATCATTATTACATCCTTTAATTATTTATAAAATGAAGGAAAAAGCTCATCAATATTTAGCTAATGATGAACTAGTTATTTTTATGGCTCCACTTTTATTTGAAACTGGTTTAGATTATTTTTGTGATCAAGTTTGGCTAATTTCTAGTTCCCAAAAAGAGCAAATTAAAAGATTGAAAAAGAGAAATGGACTTAATCAAAAAGAGGCATTAAAAAGAATAAAATCTCAAATGAGTTTAGAAGAAAAAAAGCCAAAAGCCGATATAATAATTGAAAATAATTCGAGTATTAAGTCTTTAAAATCTAAATTAGACTCTAATTGGAATAAAATTTTAAAAGGAGTGGATTCTAAATTGATTAGAATAGCTTTAGTTGCTCATGATGAAAAAAAGGAAGATATGATAAAATTTGCCCAAAAGCATAAAGAAGTCTTAAAAAAAATGAGGTTGATAGCGACTGGGACAACAGGTCAACGCTTAATTGAAGAAACTGGCTTAGAAATTGAAAGGATGGCTTCTGGTCCAATTGGTGGAGATCAGATGATTGGTGCTGAAATAGCAAAGGGACGTTTAGATGGAGTGATATTTTTAAGAGATCCTTTAACTGCTCAACCACATGAGCCTGATGTTAGTGCATTACTGAGATTATGTGATGTTCATCAAATCCCTCTTGCCACAAATCTAGCAACTGCAGAAATGATTATCCATTCTTTAGCCGAAAAAAATAAGACTTAAACTAGGAGGATAAAATAATTTGTTGAGAAAGAATTTAAATAAACTAATTATAGTATTTCTTCTAACTGTTTTTTTAGGATTTTTATTTTTTAACAATCTTGATTTATGGACAGTTAGGAGAAATTTTTCTACAATAAGATATCAAAAAGAAATTGACAAATATGCTGAGCAATTTTCTTTAGATAAAGAATTATTAACAGCTTTAATTTATGTAGAAAGTAGATTTAATAAAAATATTAAGTCACATAAAGGAGCTATAGGTTTAATGCAATTGATGCCAACTACTGCCTTTTGGATAGCAGAAGAACTTAATTATGAAGATTTCAAATTAGAAGATTTAACAAATCCAGAAACAAATATTAAATTTGGAAGTTGGTATTTTGCTTATCTATATCAAAAATTTGACAAAAACTTAATAAAAGCTATTGCAGCTTATAATGCTGGTGAAGATAATGTTAGACAATGGACTAATCAAGGCTGGCAGGCTGATTTAGAGTTAAAATTACCATTTTCTGAAACAGATAATTTTGTCAGAAGAGTTATTTCAACTAGGAATTATTACCAAAGAAATTAAGATATAATTGGATACAACTTGATTTTTTTGTAAATTAATTATATAATTTAAGATAGGTAAATTTAAAATAATATAACTGTATTAGCATTTTTTTCTTATTGAGTTGATATTTAGCTTAAAGGGGGCGATTATTAGCAAAATTAAAAAAATTGTTAAAACTATGGCTTAGGATTATTTTTTTATGTTAATTTGTTAATTAAATTAATTATTAGGAGGGAAATTCGAGTATGCAAAAAAAATTAATAATTTTATTAAGTTTAGTTTTAGTTTTCTCAGTGATTTCAGTGGTAGGTGCTCAGGAAGTTAAGAATCCTGATACATTTGTAGAAGTTAATATGGGAACTATTGATAGTCTTGATCCTCATTTCCAATATGATTCCGCAAGTGCAGAGATTGTAAATAATGTTTATGAAAATTTAATTAAGTTTGATAAAGGTGATACAACTAAATTTTTACCTCAATTAGCAACAGAAGTTCCAACTGTAGAAAATGGTTTAATTAGAGAAAATGGTACAGTTTATGAATTTCCAATCAGAGAAGATGTAGTATTTCATAATGGAAATAAATTAACTCCAGAAGATGTTAAATATAGTTTTTTAAGATCTCTAATTCAAGATCGTGATGGTGGACCAGCTACAATGATTTATTCACCTTTAGTACAAAAAAGTTCTTTGGCAGCTGTGATTGAAGAAGTTTTAGGAGAAGAAAAAGCAGCTAAAGATTTAACTGCTGCAGAATCTGCTGAAGTTTATGCATATTTAGAAAAATCAATCGAAATAGATGGTAATAGTGTTGTTTTTCATTTACCAAAGGCATTTCCTCCATTTTTAAGTATTATTGTGCAAAATAATGGGGTTGCTTCTATTTTAGATAAAGAATGGACAATTGAGCAAGGAGGATGGGATGGTAAAGCAGAAACTATTGCTCAATATACTAATCCTTCTAAACAAGACGATCCACTATTTAACAAAATGAATGGTACAGGACCTTATGAATTTGTTAAATGGGTTAATGGAGAAGAAATAATATTAAATAGACATAATGATTACTGGAGAGAACCAGCTTCAATCAAAAAAGTAATTATTAAAATGATTGATGAATGGTCAACTCGCAAACTAATGTTAGAGCGTGGAGATGCTGATTTAGTTTATGTAGATAAGCAGTATATGAACCAGGTTGAAAATATGGATGGGGTAGAAGTAATTACTGGTTTACCAAATATCTATATGGGTGCTGGTTTAATGAATTATAGTATAGCTACTGAAGGTAATCCTGATGTTCATAGTGGTAAATTAGATGGAAAAGGAGTTCCTTCTGATTTCTTTAATGATATTAATGTTAGAAAAGGATTTTTATATTCTATGAATTATGATGCTTTTCTTAATGAAGTTTTAGATGGTGATGGTCAGCAGGGACATGGGCCAATTCCTAAGCCATTATTAGGTTATAGTGATGATTCTCCAACTTATGACTTTGATTTAGATAAAGCTGAAGAACATTTCAAAAAGGCTTTTGATGGAGAATTATGGGAAAAAGGATTTGAAATAACAATTCTTTATAATACAGGAAATAATGTTCGTAAAAGTGCTACTGATATGATTAAATATTATGTTGAGAGTATTAATCCTAAATTTAAAGTTAATGTACGTGGTGTACAGTGGGCATCTTACCTTGATAAAATAATTGCTCATAAGTTTACTTTAGGGTTTATAGCTTGGGGAGCAGATTATGCTGATCCTCATAACTTTGTCATACCTTTTGTGAGCAGCACAGGAACTTATGGTGGATTTAAAGGTGAATCTTATAAAGAATTTGCTGAAGAAAATATTGATCCTTTAATTGCTGAAGCAATTTCCTTAACTGATCCAGAAGCAAGAGCTGAGATTTATAAAGAAATTCAGAAAATAGCTCATGAAAATGCAACTGATTTTTATCTCTATCAACCAACAGCTCAGGTTGTTATGAGAGATTGGATAAAAGGTTGGTATTATGATCCAATTAGAGATCCAGGACAGTATTTTTATTCATTAGATAAATAAAATAAATATTTAGAAAAAATATTTCGATAAATGGCTGAGGAATATTTTTTCCTCAGCCATTTATTGTATATATAATAAAAAAGTTGGAAAGGATGGATATAGAGGATGATAGCTTATATTGCAAGACGTTTATTAATACTTCCGATAATCCTCTTTGGGGTAAGTTTATTGATTTTTTCAATGATTATGATGTTAGGTCCTTATCAAAGGTTAAGTACTTATATTACTGATCCAGCTCAATTAAAAGGAGTAGAGGATGTTGATCAATTAATAGCCAAATATGGCCTTGATGATCCCTGGTATGAACAATATGGACGTTGGATTGGTGGAGTTGTCAAAGGTGATTTTGGTTGGTCAGAATCTGCAGGAGCACCTGTAACCAAAGCAATTTCTGATAGATTCCCAGCTACTATAGAATTAGCTTTACTATCTTTAATACCTGTTATTTTTGGTGGTGTTATTTTAGGGGTTTTATCGGCGGTTCATCATAACAAGGCCATAGATCATATAATTAGAATTTTTGCAGTAGTTGGATGGTCTTTTCCCTCTTTTGTTTTTGGTTTATTAGTTTTAATGATTTTCTATGGAGTTTTAGGTTGGCTGCCTCCAGGAAGATTATCTAATTGGGCTACTGAAATAGTTAGTTCGGCAGAATTTATTAATTATACTGGCATGTATATTTTAGATGGAATTTTAAATTTTGATTTTGCTATTGTTTTAGATGCAATTAGACATATGATAGCTCCAGTAATGACAATTTCAATTTTATGGTGGGCTTTTATATTAAGAATCACTCGTTCTAATATGTTAGAAACATTAAAAAAAGATTATATCCGGACTGCTAGAGCTAAAGGGCTTGCAGACAACATTGTAGTCTATAAACATGCTGTTCGAAATGCTTTAATTCCGGTTGTTACAGTTGCTGGTCAGATGATATTAGGTTTAGCAGGAGGTCTAGTTATTGTTGAAAGTATTTTTAACATAAGAGGCCTAGGTCAATTTATGGCTAATTCTGCTCAACAGCTTGATTATCCAGGTGTTTTAGGAGGAGCTTTATATTTTGGTTTTCTCTTGATTTTGATTAATTTATTTGTCGATGTTTCTTATGCAATAATTGACCCTAGAATTAGATTGGAGTGATCATGTAGTGGAATGGCAAGAAGTTATTAAACGTTTATTACAAAATAAAATATCTTTGTTTGGTATTTTAATAATCTTATTTTTTATAGTGATTGCAGTTTTTGCACCTTGGATTGCACCACCTCGTGATGCAGATGAACCTTATTTAATTCCAAGAGCAGGCTGGTCAACAGAACCACAGCCTCCAAGTGAAGAACATATTTTTGGAACAACTGAAGGCCAATATGATATATTTTATGGAATTGTTTGGGGAACAAGAACTGCTTTTAGGATTGGATTAATTGTAGTTGGAATTAGTACTTCAGTTGGTATTTTACTTGGTACAGTAGCAGCTTATTATGGTGGCTGGATTGATGAAATATTAATGAGAATTACTGATATATTTATGTCAATTCCTTTTATAATTGCAACTATAGTTTTAGTGACAATTTTAGGTCAGGGAATAGATAATGTAATGTTAGCCTTAATAACCTTTAGTTGGATGAGTACTGCTCGTCTAATGAGGTCTCAAGTCTTATCAGTTAAAGAAGATGAGTTTGTTCAGGCAGCTCTTGCTTTAGGAGCAAATGATTTTAGAATTATCTTTAGGCATATCATTTTGAATACAATTTTCCCAGTTGTAATTCAGGCCTCAATGAGAATGGGATCAATGGTTATTACGGCATCTACTCTTAGTTTTTTAGGAGTAGGAGCTCCAGAAGGTTATGCAGATTGGGGACAAATGATTTCTTTTGCTCGTAATTGGATTTTAGGAGTAGAAGGTAATCCTTTATACTATTGGTATACTTTGATTATTCCAGGGATAGCAATTACATTGTTCTGTTTATCATGGAATTTAATCGGAGATGCTTTCCGTGACATTTTAGATCCTAAACTTAATTAGTATTGTTAATTTAATTAGACTTTAATAAGGTAGGTGAATTTGTTGAGTAAAGAAGCTTTAGTAGAAGTAAATAACTTAAAAACTTATTTTTATACAGAAGAAGGAGTAGTTAAAGCTGTCGACGGAGTAGATTATGAAATTTATCCTGGTGAAACTTTAGGTATAGTAGGTGAGTCAGGATGTGGTAAAAGTGTTACTTCTTTATCAATAATGAGATTAGTTGAATCCCCTCCTGGAGAAATTGCAGGTGGAGAAATAAAATTTAAAGGTAAAGATTTAACTAAAATTAGTGAAAAAGAAATGCGGCAAATTCGTGGTAATGATATTTCTATGATTTTTCAGGAACCAATGACTTCTTTAAATCCTGTTTATACAGTTGGAGATCAAATTATGGAAGCGATTATGCTGCATAAAAAGGTAAATAGAAAAGAAGCAAAAAAACAGGCTATCGATATGCTGCAAAAAGTAGGTATTCCACTCCCTGAACAGAGAGTAGATGAATATCCTCATCAATTATCTGGTGGTATGAGACAAAGAGTTATGATTGCAATGGCTTTAAGTTGTGATCCTCAATTATTGATTGCAGATGAACCTACAACAGCTCTTGATGTAACAATTCAGGCTCAAATTTTGGAATTAATGAATTCGCTTAAAAAAAGTTATGGAATGTCAATTATGATGATTACTCATGACTTAGGAGTAATTGCTGAGGTTTCAGATAGAGTAGCAGTAATGTATGCTGGTAAAGTAGTAGAATATACAGATGTAGATACTTTATTTGCAGATCCTAAACACCCTTATACTTGGGGGTTAATGAATTCAATCCCAAAATTAGATAAAGATGTAGATCGTTTAGAAGCGATTCCTGGTAGTGTACCTTCTCCTTTGAATTTTCCAGAAGGATGTAAGTTTAATACTCGCTGTCCTTTAGCTGAAGGTAAATGTTACAATGAAGAACCACCTTTAGAAAATGCAGCAGAAGGACATAAAGTTCGTTGTTGGCGTTATGAAGATTTAGAAGAAGTTAAAAAAAGAGGAGAAAGAATTTATGAGGATCGGGGTGTTTTAGAATAATGGCTGAGAATTTATTAGAAGTTAAAAATTTAAAAAAGTATTTTCCAGTTAAAGCAGGAATATTTAAGAAAACAGTTGCTCATGTAAAAGCTGTTGATGATATTTCCTTTGCAGTTAAAGAAGGAGAAACCCTCGGTCTTGTTGGAGAATCTGGTTGTGGTAAATCAACTACTGGTCGTACAATTTTAAGACTTTTAGAAGCAACTGCTGGAGAAGTTGTTTTTGAAGGTAAAAATGTTATGGATCTAGATAAAAAATCAATGCGTGCGATTAGACGTGATATGCAAATTATTTTTCAGGATCCTTATGCCTCACTTAATCCAAGAATGACAGTTGCTGACATTGTTGGTGAACCTTTAGATATTCATAAATTAGCTAAAAACAAAAAAGAAAGAAATCAAAGGGTTAAGCAAATTTTAGAAAATGTTGGTTTAGGTGCAGAATATATGCACCGTTATCCACATGAATTTAGTGGTGGTCAAAGACAAAGAATCGGAGTCGCTAGAGCTTTGGCAGTTGATCCTAAATTAATTATTGCTGATGAACCAGTATCTGCACTTGATGTATCGGTTCAGGCTCAGGTAGTAAATTTACTTCAGGATTTACAAAAAGAATATGGGCTAACTTATCTTTTTATCGCTCATGATTTAAGTGTAGTGAAGCATATTAGTGATCGAGTAGCTGTAATGTACTTAGGTAAAATAGTGGAATTAACTTCAAAAGAAGAATTATTCCAAAATCCAATGCATCCATATACTCAATCATTATTATCTGCTATTCCAGAAGCAGATCCTAAAAAGAAAAAGGATAGAATTATTTTAAAAGGAGATGTTCCTTCACCAGTAGATCCACCTTCTGGTTGTAGATTTCATCCTCGTTGTCCTAAAGCTTTTGATTTATGTTCTGTTAAAGAACCTGAATTTAAAGAATATGGAGATGGTCATTTTGCGGCCTGCCATTTATTAGAACAAGAATAATTAAATAGCTTATATCTCTTTCCCTGTCTTAATTAAATTTAATTAAGGCAGGGATTTTATTATTTTTAAAGAATAATATTAATATCAAGAATATTTAATTTAGTTGGGGGATAAAAATGAATTTTAAAAAGATTTTTTTCTTAACATTTTTAGTTATTATTTTATTAGTACCTAATCTTAAGGCAGCTGATTCTACAAATAATTTAAAAATAAAAATTAAGCAAAGGCCTTTTACTTTAAATCCTATTTATGGTTCAACTGAAAGTGAGTTAATGATTATTAATCACCTTTTTGAGAATTTAGTTAAATATGATCAAGAAGGAAAAATAGTTCCCTTTTTGGCTAAAAGTTGGGAAGTAAATAATTCTGCTTCTGTATTTGATTTTATTTTAAAAGAAGATATCTATTTTCAAGCATATGAAAAAAAAGGAATAGAGGTTCCACAGCCTGAGAGAAAGGTTAAGGCACAAGCTTGGAAAAATTATTTTGAATATTTAGCTGCTCCAAAAAACAAGTCACCTTATGCAGATTTGTTAAAAAGAGTTAAAGGCTATAAGAATTATAGAGAGGGGACAGATAATAATATTTCGGGTATTAAAGTTATAGATGAATATCAATTAAGAATTGAGTTAAAGGAATCTTATTATCCTTTTATTTATAATTTAGCTAAAAAACCAATGGCAATTATAGCAGTTCAAGCTGCCTCAGAAAATAAATTTGATTTAA
Source organism: Halanaerobium praevalens DSM 2228 (assembly GCF_000165465.1). Lineage (GTDB taxonomy): Bacteria > Bacillota > Halanaerobiia > Halanaerobiales > Halanaerobiaceae > Halanaerobium > Halanaerobium praevalens. Next base: position 1,612,858 of record NC_017455.1, on the reverse strand, counting down.
AACCAATTGGGACAGGTAGATTTAGGGTTAAAAATTTTTTAAAAGATAGACTTTTATTAGAAAAAAATAAAGAGCATTGGCAAAAAAACAATTTAAATAAAAAATTGAACTCTGTAAATCAAATTGAATTTAATTTTGCCAATTTGGATTTTAAAAACGATTATAATAAATTTGATTTATATCAATTAAATACAAAAGAGCTTAAATATTATCAAGATCATAAAAATTATTTTAATAATTATCAGTTAAAACAAAAAAAGAAAGATTTTTATTATTTTTTAGCATTAGTTGCTGATGAACAAAACAATAGAACTGAGCTAAAAAAATTAAAGAGATTTTTTAAGCAAAATAAATTTAAACTAGATAATAATTCAATTATTAATTCGTTTCAGTCTGAAAATGAGTTATTAAATAATTCAAATTTTAAAAATAATCCAATTGATTTAATTGATAATCATATTCAAAAAAATACATTAGCTCTTTTAAATATTAATAATAGTGAACAAAGTCGAGCAATTGCACTTTTTTTAAAGCAAAATTTCGAAAAAAAAGAAATTGATTTTATTTTCAAAAAATATGATTGGCTTGAATATTTAAAAAGTCTTAAAAATAATAATTTTGAAAATCAGTTAATTTTAATGAGTTATACTTATCAAAATCAATTTGAATTTATATTTGATAATTTTTATTCAACTTCTTCAAATAACTATTTTAATTATAAAAATAAAAGACTTAATAATTTAATTAATTATTTAAAAATAACTAGTGATTCTGCTAAACAACAACAAGCATATCAAATTATAGCAGAGATTTTAGCTAAAGACTCACCAATTTTAAAATCTTTTAGAGCTGTTGATAATTATTTGTTTGCTGATGAATTAGCTGAAAAATATTTACTTAATTATTGATTATTTGCAGGAATATTTAAATTAATAGTTAAAATGTTAAATAGTAAGAATTTTTTAAAAGAATAAAAAATTTAATTATTAATTTTAAAATTATTAAGTGGGGTGATTTTTAAGTTCGATCAAATAATTTAGGCCAACAAAATAGGAGGGTAAATAAATGAAAAAAAATAATTTAGTTTTTCTATTAATTGCTTTGGTAGTTATTGGGGGAGCCTTTTTCTACTTTACTGGTCAAGATCAAGTTACAGACGAAGAAATTCCTGAAAAAGAAATAGAAGAAGAAGAGATGGCAGAAAAAGTTGAAGATGAAATTTCTTTAACAGTAGCTGGGGGAGCTGTAGGCCAAGAAAAAGAATTAACAATTAAAGCTGCAGAAATGTATATGGAAAGAAACCCTAATATAACAGTTAAAGTTTTAGAAACTCCTGATTTGGCAAATGATCGATTAGGACTTTATTTACAGTTTTTAGAAGCTGAAAGTCCAAAAGTAGATGTTTATCAAATAGATGTTATTTGGCCTGGAGATTTAGCTGAACATTTTATAGATTTTTATGATTATGGTGCTGAAGAAGTTATTGATAAACATTTTCAGGCTATAGTAGAGAATAATACTACTACTGATGGGCGTTTAGTTGCTATGCCTTGGTTTACAGATGCTGGGCTTTTATATTACAGAACTGATTTATTAGAAAAATATGATAGAGAAGTTCCTAAAACTTGGTCAGAATTAGAAAAAACTGCTAAGTACATTATGGAAGAAGAAAAAGCAGCTGGAAATGAAGATTTTTATGGTTATGTCTGGCAGGGAGATGCTTATGAAGGTTTAACTTGTGATGCTTTAGAATGGACTTATTCTAATGGTGGTGGACAAATAGTTAGTCCTGATCAAAAAATTACTATTAATAATGAAAAAGCAATTGAAATTATAGATCAGGCTGCTGGTTGGGTAGGAACTATTTCTCCAACTGGAGTCACTGGAATGGGTGAAGAAGATGCCCGTTCAATGTTTGAAGCTGGTAATGCTCTCTTTATGAGAAATTGGCCTTATGCTTATGCTTTAGCAGGTCAAGAAGGTAAAGCAACTGCTGGTAATTTTAATGTTTCTCCTTTACCTGCCGGAGACAGTGGTAAATCAGCAGCAACTTTAGGTGGCTGGAATTTAGGTGTAAGTCAATATAGTGAACATCCTGCAGAAGCAGCTAAATTAGCTATGTTTTTAGCTGGAGAAGAAGTTCAAAAAATGAGAGCTGTTGAGGGAGCATTTAATCCAACAATTAAATCTCTTTATCAAGATGAGGATGTATTAGAAGCAGCTCCTTTCTTTGATAGTCTTTATGATGTCTTTACAAATGCTGTTGCTCGTCCTTCTACCGCAACTGCTCCTAATTATAATCAAGTATCAGAATTATTTTTTCAGGCTGTACATTCAGTTTTAACTGGTGAAAGTGATGCTCAATCTGCTGTTGAATATTTAGAATTAGACTTAAAAGATACCACTAATTTTGAAAGTGGAGAACCAATAAAACCATAGAGTTAATTTAAGCTGGGGAGTTTAAACTCTCCAGCTTTATAAAAAGGGGGTATAATAAATGGCAGCTAAGCAATCATCCAATTTGGCAAAAGAAGAACAAAAATTAGCTTTTAAATTATTAATACCAGCTTTTTTAATTTTAATTATAATTGCATTATATCCTTTAGGTCAAGTTTTTTATACAAGTTTTACTGATAAAGAATTTGCTTCAAGTAAAGAAACTAATTTTGTAGGTTTAGATAATTATAAAGCTCTTTTATCAGTTACAATAAAAGAACTTGATCCGATAATTGATCAAAAAACTGGCAAACAAGAAGTTAATCAGGAAAGTGGAGACAAAAAGTATCAAAGGCCCATTAAAGTTTTGCCACGTGATCCACATTTATATAGAACCTCATTTGAATTTAGTTTTTTTGGGAAAAGATATGTAGTAGGAGCTCGAACTCCTGATTTTATTCAAGCAGTTTGGAATACTTTGATCTTTACAATATTTTCTGTTTTTTTAGAAACTGTTTTGGGTTTAATAGTTGCCTTAGTAGTTAATAGTGAATTTAAGGGCAGAGGAGCCATGAGAGCAGTGATGTTAGTTCCCTGGGCAGTAATCACTGTTGTTTCAGCTAGAATGTGGGAATGGATGTTTGAACCAACTAGAGCAGGTTTATTTAATATGATTGGAGATAAACTGGGAATTATAGAAAATAGTTATTCTTTTTTAAGTAATAATAGTTTACAGCTTCCAGCAATTATTGCAGTCGATGTCTGGAAAACTACTCCTTTTATGGCTTTATTAATTTTAGCAGGTTTACAGCTTATTCCAAATGAGCTTTATGAAGCAGCAGAGATGGATGGAGCCAGTAAGTTTAGACAATTTTTTAATATTACTTTACCCTTATTAAAACCTTCTTTAGCTGTAGCTTTAATTTTTAGAACTTTAGATGCTTTAAGAGTTTTTGATGTTTTTCAGGTAATGTTATCTCAGAAAAGATATTCAATGGCAAGTTTTAATTATTTTCAATTAATATCGGCTAGACAAATGGGAATGGCTTCTGCAATTGGAGTAATAATTTTTATAATAATTTTTGCTTTTGCTATTTTTTATATGAAATCCCTGGGAGTTGATACCGAATGAGAAGACAAAGCAAAGAGAAGCTAAGAAAAATATTATTCTATTTTGTCCTAGCAGTAATTGTTATTTATCTACTTTTTCCATTTTATTGGGCTATAGTTTCTTCTTTAAAATCAGAAGCTCAATTAAATATGACTCCTGCAACTTTAATTCCACGCAATCCAAATACAGGTGAGATATCATTTTTTACTCGAAATTATAAAGCTATTTTTTCAAATGGTGGTTTTGTTAGGGGATTAATTAATAGTACAATTGTTGCTACTTGTACTACTATTTTAGCCCTTTTAACAGGGTCTTTTGCAGCTTTTGCTTTAGGTAAATTAAGATTTAAGGGTAAAACACCTGCTCTTTATGTAATACTGGCAATGACCATGTTTCCACAAGTTACAGTTCTTTCAGGTTTATATGCTGTAATTAATGCTCTTAATTTAAGTGCCCGTATAAGTATGATTTTTAGTTATTTACTCTTTACTTTACCATTTACTACCTGGGTTTTAACTTCCTTTTTTAAAGAGTTACCAGTTGAAATAATGCAGTCAGCTCAAGTAGATGGTGCCACTCCATTTCAAACTTTTCATCTGATTTTATTACCCCTTACTGCTCCAGCTTTAGTAACAACAGGTTTGTTATCATTTATTCAAGCTTGGAATGAATATTTATTTGCTTTAACTTTTACTTCTATTGATCCAAGTGCGAGAACTGTGCCAGTAGCTATTCAATTTTTTTCAGGCGAATTTGCTCGTCAAGAACCATTTGGAGAAATTATGGCAGCAGCTGTTATGGTAACAATTCCAATAGTTATTTTAGTATTAATTTTTCAAAAACGGATTGTTGCTGGTTTAACAGCAGGAGCAGTAAAAGGATAAAAAATTTATAAGTTAAAAGGGCTCCCTAAGATAAAGAGGGAGCCCTTTTAATATCTAATTATTTAAACTGAAAGTAGCATTCTATCATTATTAAACTTGCCACCATGTTTAATTTCAAACATCTTCAGTAATTTTTTAATAGTTAAATTTTCTTTTTCTTCTGCTTTGATATCATAAATAATATGACCACCATCCATCATAATTAAACGGTTCCCCATTTTAATCGCATCTTCCATATTATGTGTAATCATTAAAGTAGTAATATTATTCTCATTAACTAATTCAGCAGTTACATTTTTAATTTTAATTGCTGTAGCAGGATCTAAAGCAGCAGTATGCTCGTCTAATAGAAGCAGACTAGGATTAGCCACAGTAGCCATTAAAAGAGTTAAGGCTTGCCTTTGTCCTCCTGATAAAAGTTTAACTTTAGTTGTTAGTCTTTTTTCTAATCCTAAATCAATTTTTTTAAGATGTTTGTTCATAACTTTTCTTTTACTTTTATTTAGTCCCCATTTTAAAGAAAGATTATTTGATTTAGAAATAGCAAGTGATAGATTTTCTTCAATTGTCATTTCTGGTGAAGTACCAGCTAAAGGGTTTTGAAAAACCCTACCAATTTTTTGGGCACATTTATATTCTGATTTTTTAGTAATATCTTGACTATCTAAAATAATAGACCCATTTTCAACTGGAAAAACTCCAGCTATAGAATTTAAAAGTGTTGATTTTCCTGCTCCATTACTACCTACTATTGTAATAAAGTCTCCTTTATTAACAGTTAAATCTAATTTGTTAATTGCTATATTCTCGTTTGGAGTACCTTTATAAAAAATTTTTTCTAAATTTTTGATATTTAGCATGTTATCACCTCAATGCTTTTTTTATTTTTGGAGTCGATAAGAAAATTACAACTAATATTGCAGTTAATAATTTTAGATCAGAGGCAGCTAAGCCTAAATTAAGTGCAATAGAAATACTAAAACGATAAAGAATAGAACCTACTATGACTCCCATTGTTGTAATCATTATTGATTTTTTACCAATTACTACTTCTCCAATAATTACAGAAGCTAAACCAGCTACAATAGTTCCAACCCCCATATTAACATCAGCAAATCCCTGATATTGACCAACTAAGGCACCTGAAAGTGCAACTAAAGCATTAGAAAGAATAAGTCCTAACATTTTCATTGAATTTGTACTAATTCCCATACTTCTTATCATTTGTGGATTATCACCAGTGGCTCTAAGTGCAAAACCAATTTGGGTTTTTAAAAAAGCATCTAAAACTAATTTCACAGCAAGAATAACTAAAATTAAAAGAATTAAATTATTCCAGGGATAAGGAATTCCTATTTGCTTAAGAATAGAAAAAATTGTTTCTTTTCCAATTAAAGGTATGTTGGGTCTACCCATAATTCTTAAATTAATTGAATAGAGAGAAGTCATTGTTAGAATACCTGATAAAAGAGGAGCGATTTTTAATTTTGTATTTAAAAAACCAGTAATAGCTCCTGCTAATCCTCCAGCTATAACAGCTGCTCCAAGTGAAACTAAGGGATTTAAGCCTAAAGTTAATAATCTAGCTGAAACTGCAGCTCCCAAAGGTAGACTTCCATCCACAGTTAAGTCAGCAAAATCTAAAATTTTAAAAGAAATGAAAACACCTAAAGCCATAATTCCAAAAACTAAACCTTGTTCTATAGACGTAATTGCAAAACTAAGATTCATAAAACACCTCCTATTTTAAATAATTTAATTAAGATTATTTATTATAAATAATATCAGCTCTTTTAAGCACTGCTTCTGGTATTTTAATTTTCAATTTTTCAGCAGCTTTAGTATTTAAGTATAATTTTAATTTATTTGAACTTTCCACTGCCATTTTTGCAGTTTTTTCTCCTTTTAGTATTTTTGCTGCCATTTTTCCAGTTTGTTTACCTAATAATCGATAATCAATTCCTAAAGTTGCAACTGCCCCTTGTTTAACATGAGCATTTTCTGAAGCGAATACAGGAATTTTATTTTGATTAGTTAGTTTTAAAACAGAAGGTAAAGCAGAAACTATTATATTATCAGTTGGAATATAAATTGCTTCAACATTACCTATTAAAGCTGAAGTAGCAAGACTTACTTCACTACTATTACTAACTGTACCTTGATGAAGTTTGATTTCTAATTTATCAGTTATTTGTTTAACTAGGTCAATTTGAACAACTGAATTAATTTCACCTGGATTGTATAGAACTCCTAAATTTTTAATTTCTGGAATAAATTCTCTAATTAATTTAATTTGTTCTATCACAGGATTGAGATCAGTAGTACCAGTTAAATTTGAGCCTGGAAGTTCCATACTATTAACAATCCCAGCTTTTACTGGATCAGTTACAGCTGTAAAAAGAATAGGTGTTTGACTAATAACATTTGCAGCGGCTTGAGCATTTGGAGTTGCAATTGCTAAGACTAAATCCAAATTTGAATTCTTAAATTTTTGAGCAATAGAGTGAGCTGTTGGCATATCTGCTTGAGCATTTTGAATTAAGAATTTAACTTCTTTTTCTTTGAATCCAGATTCAAAAAGCCCTTCTATAAAACCTTCACGTGCTGCGTCTAGAGCTGGATGTTCAACAAATTGTGAAATTCCAATTTGATATTCTGCTGCCCCTACTGCTAAACTTAAGCCTAAAATTAAAGCAAATACTAGAAACATAATAAATAAAATCTTATTTTTCATTTTTTTATTCCCCTTTCTAACTGGTGGTGGGAATAATAAAAAAACACCCCATAAAGGAGTGTTTAAGTAACTCTAGCAATTAAAATTAGGTATAAAAACCCCTTGTTTTAATAATTACCAGAACTTAGCTACAATTTTCTCCTACCGTATTACCATCCTACCAGTTATTTGATTTTCTACATTATACTATTATGTTAACGCTTTTGTCAAATATAGTTTTTAAAATATGGTTATTTAAAAATTTTATTTTAGAGAGCGGTGACCAAGTCCTACAGTTACTTCATCTAGATTAAACATCCCTACTCCAAAAAATATTGCAACTACTATATGTTCTCCACTTCGAGCAATACCAATTTTACCACCAACATTTAACCCTATAGTTCTAGGCATCATTTGACTTAAAGCATCATGAGCTGCTCCAGCAACTGCTCCTTGATCAGTATGAGAAGCTTCAATAATATTTTCTCTTTTAGCTGCAATTACTGCTCTTTCAATAATTTCGGGAACTGAACTATTAAATTCACCACCAAAATCAACCGCAGCAGTATTTATATCTTTTTTAGCAAATTCTTTTTTTAATTTTTTTTCTTCACTCCGACTTGAAATTGACATTTTAATAGCAGATTTTGCTGTTTTTAAACTATTAGCTTCCATAAATAAGTACCTCCTTTTTTAAAATTATCATTTTAATTATAGCAGAGATTCTAAATAAAGTGAAATTTTTGGTATTGCATAAATAATGCTTATCTCTTATAATATGTAATTGAGTAGTTAGTTTTAATATTTAATTATCACAGATTAATAATTTGGAGGGGACTAAGATAAATATTATATTAGTAGCTTTAGCATTGGCGTTTGATGCAGCAGGAGTAACTATGGCTATTGGTTGTGGTACTAAAACAAATTTAAAAGAAAAATTAGAAATAATTTTTTCTTTTGGATTTTTCCAATTTGCTTTTGCTTTATTTGGTGGAATAATAGGAAACTATATTGATGCTAATTTTTTTAGAATTTCTAATTATTTTAGTGGTACTATTATTATTTTTTTAGGATTTATTTTACTTAGAGAAGGTTATAAAAATGGAGAAGAGTGCATTTATCGAAAATTAAATTTTTGGACACTAATTGTACTTGGAATTAGTGTTAGTATTGATGCTTTAGGAGCTGGTTTTTCTTTACTTTTTAAATTGAATTACTTACTTATTCTAAAAGATTCTTTCATTATAGGTTTAATAGCAGCCTTAATGACTTTTGCTGCTTTTAAAATAATTAATTATATTAAATGTATTGCCTTAGTTGAAAAATATGCTGATTATTTAGGTGGAATTATTTTAATATTAATTGGAATTAATATTTTATTTATTTAAATTTAATTAAAATATTAAATGGTCGCAAAAAATTAAAATTTTGCGACCATTTTTTGATATTAATATACTTGATTAAATAATTTAATTACTAATTTTTTTTAACAGACTAATCATTTCTACGTGTTTGGTATGTGGAAACATATCAACTGCTTTAAACTTTTCTAATTTATAATTATAATTCTCTAATTCTTTTAAATCAATTGCTAAACTTTTAGGGTTACAAGAAATATACAAAATCTCTGGTGCCCCAATTTTAGCAATTTTCTTTAGTGCTTTTGGATTAATACCTGGTCTTGGTGGATCAATAATTAAAAGATCAGCTGCTTTTTCGATTTCATTTATTTTTTTCAAAACATCACCAGCTAAATATTTAGTATTTTTGACATTATTTAAATCAGCATTTTCTGAGGCCTGATTAGCAGCATTTTTATCAATTTCAATCCCATAAATCTGATCAGCTCCAGCAGCAATAGACTGGGCAATAGTTCCTGCTCCACAATAGAGGTCATAAACAATTTTGTTTTGAGCATTACTAATATACTTTTTAGCTTCAGCATACAATAATTCTGCTCCTTTAGTATTAGTTTGAAAAAAGGAGAGAGAATTGATTTTAAATTTGTTCTTTAATAATTTATCATAGAAATAATTTCGGCCGTGATAAATCTTTAAATCTTCACATTTTACCTGATCTGAAAAATCATCATTTATAGTTTGAACAAAACCAACAAGTTCACCTTTTAAATCGAGAGATTTTAAACTTTCTGTTAAATCACTAAAATCATGTTTAACTTGGCTAGTAGTAATTAAATTAGCTATAACTTCTCCAGTATTAATTCCCTTTCTAATCACTAGATTACGTAAAAAACCTGTTCTTAGTTTTATATGATATTTTTTAAACTCATTTTTTCTACAGTAATTTAAAATAGTGCTTAAAATATTTCTAAAATCTTGATCAACTAAAAGACATTGATCAACAGTAATTACATCAAAACGTTTACCTCTTGGATGCATTCCAAGTTGTAATTTTCCTCCTTTTTTTAAATCACCAAAACTAAATTCCATATTATTACGATATTCATAAATATCAGGACTTGCTAAAATACCTTCGAAATTCTCGCATTCTATATTCTTTTCCTTAAAAATTTCTAAAATTTTGTTTTTCTTAGTTTCGAGTTGTTCTAAATAAGGTACTTCTTGGCTAGAACAGCCTCCACAATTATCATAATGTACACATAAATCCATATTTTCCACTAAATTTTCCCCCTATAATTAAACTGTTTGATAAATATTAAAAATCATCATAAATAAAACAACTGCTGGTACAATGTATTTTAAGAGTAAAGCATAAATACTTCCCATTTTAAAACGACTATTTTTATTTGCTTCTTTAGTTAGATTTTCTATGCCCCAAATATGGCCTACAAAAATGGAAGTTAAAATGCCACAACCAGGTAACAAAATATAATTAGAGAACCAATCATAGGTATCTAAAACATCCATTCCTAAAAAACTAAAATTAGAAAAAGAACTATAACCCAGCAATGGTGGGATTCCAACTAGAAAAATTAAAAAGCCCATTAAATATGATGCTTTTTTCCTCTGCCAATTATATTCATCAATTAAAAATGAAACTACGACTTCAAGCATTGAAATTGAAGATGTTAGAGCAGCAATTGTTAAAAGTAGAAAAAATATAACAGAAAAAAAGATACCAAAAGGCATTTGGGTAAAAACAGCAGGTAAGGTAATAAAGGTTAAACCAGGTCCAGATGCTGGATCTAATCCAAAAGCAAAAACTGCTGGAAAAATAGCAAATCCTGCTAATAAAGCTACTGCTGTATCAAAAATTAGAACATAGCCTGCACTTTCATTAATACTTTCTTTTTCACTTAAATAACTTCCATAAGTAATAATAGCTCCCATTCCAAGACTTAAAGTGAAAAAGGCTTGAGATATTGCATCAGTAAAAGTTTGAAAAGTAATTGCAGAAAAATCTGGTTTTAAATAAAATTCAAGCCCAGCAGCTGCACCTTCAAGTGTAACAGAACGAATAATTAACAAAAACATTATTACAAATAAAATAGGCATCAAAACCTTAACTAATCTTTGAATACCATTAACCACACCTGCACCAATAACTGCGATTGTTAAAAACATAAAAATCCCATGCCATAAAATTGGTTCAGCTAAACTACTAATGTGAGTTGAAAAAATAGCGGGAAAATTACTTTCTGCGGTAAAATTTATTGATTTAACAATATAAGCCATTCCCCAACCAGCTACTACCGAATAATAGCTTAAAATAGTAAAGCCAGATAAAACACCTAGGGCACCAACCCAAGGCCAGGCAGTTTTTGGAGCAATTTTTTTAAAAGCACCAATTGGATTTTTCGAAGTAAAACGTCCAAATGACATTTCTGAAACTAAAATTGGATAACCAATAAACAAAATAGAAGCTAAATAAATTAAAATAAAAATTGCGCCTCCATTTGTACCAGTAACAAAAGGAAAACGCCAAATATTACCTAAACCTATAGCAGACCCAGATGCGGCTAAGATAAAACCTAATCTAGAGGTCCAATTTTCTCTTTCCATCTTATTAATCCTCCTTATTTTGATCTTTAAATATTAGCATTCCTTCTTATTTTATCATATTAGTAGATGAGCATCAATGATTTTAGATTTGGAGGCTTAATAAATTATATTTTCAATTTTTAAAACTTGTTTTTTTATTTAAAAACTGGAAATTATCTAATTAATTTGTTATAATACATTCAACCTGATGATATTAGTTAAGAGGAGTATATAATTCTAAAATTATTTAAAAACAATTTTAGAATTATGAGTAGATGAGTAGAAATAATCTTTTATTTAAGAGATTAACTTAGTTTTAATGATCAGGTAAAAAATGAGTAGAAAGTAGAGAGGGAGGAAATAAAATGGAACAGAATCGTGATCAATGGGGTAGTCGACTTGGATTTGTTTTAGCTACAATTGGTTCAGCAGTAGGTTTAGGTAATATTTGGCGTTTTTCTTATATGGCATATGAAAATGGGGGTGGAGCTTTTTTATTCCCATATATATTTGCTCTTTTAACTGCCGGTATTCCACTTTTATTATTAGAAATGGGTTTTGGTTTTTTTACTAGAAAATCTGCTCCAAGTTCATTTCGCAAAGTTTCCAAAAAATTTGAATGGGTAGGCTGGTGGTCAGTCTTAGTAGCCTTTACAGTTGTAGTTTATTATATTGTTATTATAGCGTGGAGTTTATTATTTGTCTTTAAATCATTTAGTTTAGGTTGGACTGCAAATCCAGAAACTTATTTCTTTGGCGAGTTTCTTAATTTTTCAGGTAGTGCTTTTAATTTAGGTGGTATTCAATGGCCTATTTTTATTGCTTTAGTTGCAGTTTGGTTAATTAACTATTTTATTATTGCAGGTGGAGTTCAAAAAGGGATAGAAAAAGCTAGTAAAATATTTATGCCTTTACTTGCTTCAATGCTTTTAATAATTGTAATTAGAGGAATAACTTTACCAGGATCAATGGCTGGAATCAAAGCATTTTTAGCACCTGATTTTAGTAGGATTTTTGAATTAGGTATTTGGTTAGATGCTTTCGGTCAGGTTTTCTTTACTTTAAGTCTTGGTTTTGGAATTATGATTGCTTATTCCAGTTATTTGCCTAAAAAATCAGATGTAATTAAAAATGGTGTAATAGCAGCTTTTGCTGATGCTATTTTTGCTATAATTGCTGGTTTGGGAGTTTTTGGTATTTTAGGTTATATGGCTCAAGCACAAGGAGTATCAGTTGCAGAAGTTGCGACTTCTGGTATTGGTTTAGCTTTTATTGCTTTTCCGAAAGCAATTAATCTTTTACCTGCCGTTCCCCAACTTTTTGGTTTATTTTTCTTTTTATCTTTAACAGTTGCTGGACTTTCTTCAAGTGTGTCTTTAATCGAGTCAGTTGTTTCATCTCTAATTGATAACTTTAGTTTAAGTCGGAAAAAGGCAGTTACAATGGTTTCAATTTTAGGTTTTTTAATGGGTATACCAATGGTAACTCAAGGTGGTTTAGCTATTTTAGATATTTTTGATCATTTTGTTAATATTTTTGGCTTATTAACAGTTGGATTTGTAGAAATGTTAGTTTTAAGTTATGCTTTTGATTTAGATAAAATTAAAGATAATATGAATCCTAGTTCTGATCTGCAGGTTGGACCAATTTGGAAAGTATTAGTTAAATTTGTTAGTCCGATTTTAATTGGTTTTGGTTTATTGCAAAATGTAGTTTCAGAATTTAGTACAGTTTATGGAGGTTATGCCTTAGCGGAAGTGATAACTTTTGGTTGGGTTGCTGTTGCCTTAGTTTTATTAGCTGCTTTTTATCTTGGAAGTAGAAAAGATACTATTATTTAAACTTATTTTGTTCTTTTAAAAATATATTATTATAAAAATAAAGGTTAACTTTAATTATTTAATTAAAGTTAACCTTTTTAATGTACAAACTAAAAATTATTTTAAATTAGATAATTAATCTTTAACAGAAATTTAAATCCCATAAAAATTTACAATTTCTTGGGCTGCGTGCTTAATATTTTCAGCTTCGATTTTAATTTTATAATTATCAATTTTTGCTTGAGAATGTTCATACATTGGGTCATAATATTCTGCAAGAAGTATTTTAGTTAGTTTTTTAAAATTTGATTTTTCAGCTAAATCTAAAAGCTTGAAATAATTTTTTTTGCCTGCTTTTTTAATTAAATATTTTTTTATTGCAGTTAAAGACTCTAAAACTCTCTCTCTAAAATTTTCTTTATTTGTTTCAATATCTTTTATATATTCTAAATAAATATTGTCTACTCTTTTGGCCATTTTAGCCTTAATTAATAAATCATCCCCAGCTTTCATTTTTTTATAAAAAAACTCAGGAATAACCGAATGACCAACCCTTCTACTTTCGGCTTCAACAAAAATAACTCCATCTTGCTGATCCTTATTTTTTAGTTCTTGCCAGAGAAGAGATTCAAAATATTTTTGGTTATAAGGTTGATTTAAACCAATACTCCCAAAAGCAGATCCACGGTGATTAGCAATTCCTTCTAAATCGACAATATTTGCTCCCATTTTTTCCATTTCTTTTAAAATATAAGTTTTGCCAACTCCTGTATTGCCATGTAAAACTGCTATTTTAGCTTTGAATTTATAGTTTGCTAATTTATGCATAATATAATGGCGATAGTTTTTATAACCACCTTCTAATCTATAAACTTCAATACCTGCTAAATCAGAAAATTCTGCTAAACTTTTACTTCTCAAACCACCTCTTGCACAAAACATAATTAAATTATCATAGCTTTTAGCTAGTTCATTAACCTCAGCAATTAAAGCTGGAATTTTTGGAGAAACTAATTCTACCCCTTTTAATTTTGCCTTTTTAGGACTTTGTTTTTTATAAATAGTTCCTATTTTTTTTCTTTGTTGATCATTAAGTAATTCAATATTAACTGCTCCTGGTATAGTTGCCTCTTGATATTCTGAATTTGTTCTTACATCGATATAAATACTATTTTCTAATTCTAAACTTTTCTTATAAGTTATTATTCTTTCTTTTCTCATTTAGTACACCCTTTGATGATAGATTATTGTTTAATTAAAATTAACCTATTTTATATTTTATCTTATATTAACTAAAAATGAAAACTATTAATTAAATTTAACTTTATTTAAGCTTAAAAACTTGAATTGAAAATAAAAAAGTGTTATAGTATAATCGTTAAATGAACAAATGACCATAATATATAATGAGGTGATTATTTAATGTATGATGTAAAAAATGAGCAAATTATATTAGAACATGGTTCAATTAATAAAGGAATTATCGCTGTAGCTAGTGGTAAGGGTGGAGTTGGTAAATCTACTGTTACAGTTAATCTGGCTACTGCACTTGCTAAATTAGATTATAAGGTTGGAATTATAGATGCAGATGTTAGAGGGTTTAGTGTACCCCGAATTTTAGGTGTTACAGATAAGCCAAAAGCAGTTAGTGAATCTGAAATTATTCCACCTGAGGTTAAAGGAATTAAAGTTATTTCTATGGGATCTTTTGTAGGAGAAAATGAAGCTGTTATTTGGAGAGCACCATTACTAGGCGGAGCTTTAGAACAATTTTTCAAAGATGTTCGCTGGGGAGAATTAGATTATCTGTTATTAGATTTACCTCCTGGTACAGGAGATATGCCTTTAAATATAATGCAAAAAGTTCCTCATGCCCAAACTTTGGTAGTTACTACTCCTCAAGTTACAGCAACTAAAGTAGCTGGTAGAATTGGAGCTATGGCTGAAAAAATGGAACATGATGTTTTAGGTGTTGTTGAAAATATGGCTTATTACAAGTGCCAAGAATGTGGTAATAAAGACTATATTTTTGGTGAAAATGGAGGTCAAAATTTAGCAGATTTTATGGAAACTGAACTTTTAGGCCAATTACCCCTAATTTCTGAAGTAAGACGCCGTAGTGACTCAGGTCAACCAATTGTTTTTGATGATCCAGAAGCAGATATTTCAAAAGAATTTATTAAAATTGCTAAAAAATTAGCAGAAAAAAAGGGTGGTTTTGATGAAAATTTAAAGCCACTTAGTTTAAAAAAATAATTTTTAGCTGCCATTTAGGGTGCTTAATTAATTTAAAAAGCATCCTTTTGAGCAGATTGGAGGAGTTAAAATAAAATGAAAATAATTATACCTGCAGTTGAATTTGGTGATTTAAAAAGTAAAATACACGCTAATTTTGGGAGGGCAAATTATTTTGCTTTAATAAATAGTGAAAATGATCAAGTTGAATTTATAAAAAATGAAGCAGCTGCTAAAAAAAGTGGAGCTGGAATTGCTGCTGCCCAATTGTGTGCTGATCAAGGTGTAGATTTAGTTACAGCTTATCATTTTGGGCCTAAGGCAACTAAAGCTTTAAAAACAGCTGGCATAAAAATGTTAGAATTAGAAGACCAAAAATTAATTAAAGATGTCTATAATGAGCCAGAGATAGCAAAAATAATTGATTCAAAAAAATAATTTTAGGAGTAATAATTAAAGTGAAAAAAAACATATCTCTATCAATTTTAAGTGGAAAAGGAGGTACAGGTAAAACAACTTTAGCAGTCAATTTGGCATTAGCTCTTGATAATGTGCAGTTAGTTGATGCAGATGTAGAAGAGCCAAATGATTATTTGTTTATTTCACCTCAAATTGAAACTAAAAGAAAAGAATCAGTTTTAAGATTAATTCCAGAAGTAAATACTGAAAAATGTACAGCATGTCGTAAATGTGTTGATTTTTGTCAATATAATGCTTTAGCTTTAATGCTGAATAATCTTTTAGTTTTTGAGGAGGTTTGTCACAGCTGTGGAGGATGTAAACTTGTATGTCCGGAAAATGCAATTAGTGAAAAGGAAAAAGAATTAGGCAAAATCTATCATGATCGTTTAGAAAAAATTGATTTTTGGCAGGGAGAATTAAATACAGGTGAAGAAAAAGCAGTACCAATTATTAGGAAATTAAAAACTAAAATAAATAAAAATAAAAAAGTAATTATTGATTCTCCACCTGGAACTACTTGCCCTACTATTGAAGCAATTATTGAAAGTGATTTTACAGTAATTGTAACTGAACCTAGTGTTTTTGGTTTACATGACTTGAAAATGGTAGTTGAAATGTTAAATAATTTAAATCAGCCTTTTGCTGTTATAATCAATAGAGCTGAAAAAGATTCTGATTATTTAATTGAAGATTATTGTCAGCAAAATGGAATCAATATTTTATTTAAAATCCCTTTTTCTAGAAAAATAGCAGAGCTTTATTCTGTTGGTAAAGCATTTGTAACAGAAATTGATGGCTGGAGACAAAAGTTTAAAGATTTATATAATCTTATATTAGAGGAGGCCTTAAAAAATGAAAGAAATAACAATAATTAGTGGTAAAGGTGGAACTGGAAAGACTACTTTTACAGCTAATTTGGCCTCATTATTAGATAATTTAGTTCTGGGTGATTGTGATGTTGATGCTCCTAACTTACATTTATTATTAAATCCAGTTAATAAAAGTAAAGAAATATATAAAGGAGCAAAATTGGCAGTTAAAAATCAATGGATTTGTATAGACTGTGGTAAATGTTATGATCATTGTCGATATAATGCAATAACTGTGAATGATTTTGAAGTTAAAAAATTAAAATGTGAGGGTTGTGGGGTTTGTGTAGAGGTTTGTCCTACAAAAGCGCTTAAACTTGAAGCTGTTGCAACAGGAAATATTTATCAGGCAGAGAGTCAGTTTGGGGATATGGTTCATGCTCGTTTATTTCCAGGTGCTGATACTTCGGGTAAGTTAGTTAGTGAAGTTAAGAAAAAAACTGCAGAAATTGCTAAGAAAAAAGAAAAGGATTGGATTTTAATTGATGGATCACCAGGAATCGGTTGTCCTGTTATTGCATCTTTAAATGGATCAGATTTAGCTATTTTAGTAACTGAACCAACTTTATCAGGATTTTCTGATTTAAAAAGAGTAGTAGAAGTTGTAAAACACTTTAAAATTCAAGCTGCTCTTGTAATTAATAAGTATGATTTAAATAAAGAAATTAGCGAAAAAATAATTTCTTATTCTCAAAAGGAAGATATTCAATTTTTAACTAAAATACCTTATAGCAAAGTTATTGTGGATTCTTTAAAAAGAGGAGAATTTTTTGTTGATAATGATCAAGATTTACGTCAAAAAATGATTAAAGTAAAAAGATATTTAACTACAAAAATGGGGGTAATTTAAAATGAAAAAAATAGCAGTGCCTGTGCAAGGAAATAATGTTTCTACTCATTTTGGTCATGCACCAGCTTTTAAAATTTTTAGTGTAGAAGATAATCAAATTAAAAAAAATGAAGTTTTAGAAAATCCAGGTCATGAACCAGGCTTATTACCTAAATTATTAAGTGATGCTGGAGCAGAAGTTATTATTGCATCTGGAATGGGACAAAAGGCAATTACACTTTTTGAAAAAAATAAAATTGAAGTTATTTGTGGGGCAAAAGGTGAAGCTCTAACAGCTGTCGAAAATTATTTAAATAATAAATTAAAAACTACTGATAATGCTTGTTCACATTAAAGTAAATAAGATATATTGATTTATTAGTCTACAAAATAAAAAATATTCATTTCTTGACATATGTCCAAAATGACTGTATAATAAAAATAGCAATAAAGAGCATATGTTCAATACAAAAAGGAGTGATTTATGATGCCAAGAGGAGATAGAAAAGGTCCAGCTGGTTCAGGAGCAATGACAGGTAGAGCATTAGGTTATTGTGTTGGTAATGATCAAGCTGGTTATAAAGTTAATTCAGTTTCTCCAAGAGCTGGTAGAGGTAGAGGCTTTAGAAATCAATTTGGATGTGCTAATAGAGGTTTAAAAAGAGGATACAGAAATCGTGCGAATGATTTTGAAGTTGAAAAATCTCAATTAAATAACTTAGAAAATATGGTTAATGATCTTGCCTCTGAATTAGAAAATATAAAAAATAAGTTAAATAATTAAAAAATTTAATTTTAAAGTAAAGTCTATTTAAGCTCCCACTTGGGAGCTTTTCTTGTTTTTAACTCTAAGTTATTATATAATATTTTTAAATATTGCTTAATAATAAAGTAATTAGTCTAGTTATTATAGTTAGGAGGATCAATATGGGAGTTAAAAACAATAAAAAAATTGAAGCAAAAATCCGTAATATATCTAAATATTTAAATGAATATACAAAAGATCATTTAAGATCATATGATTTAACCTTAGGACGTTTTCATGTATTAAGAGTTATTATTGAATCTCAACCAGTTAACATGGGTTATATTCATGAAGAATTGCATATGGCTAATAGTACTGTGACAGTAATAGTAGATTATTTGCATGATGCTGATTTAGTTAAAAGAAGAAGAGATAATGATGATCGAAGAGTTGTTTTACTTGAAATTACTGAAAAAGGTAAAAAAATAATGAATAGCCTTTTAGAGAAAAGACAAGCTTTTATGAATCAAGCATTATTTGATATGGAAGATTCGGCTGAAGAATTAGCTAATCTTTTAGAAAAATTATTGAATAAAATTGAAGAGATCTATTAAATATTTTAAGGGAGGAAAGATTTTGAAAAAGAATCTTTTACTTTTTTTTATTGTATTTAGCTTACTTGTTTTTAGTCCTAATTTAGAAGCTGAAGCACAATTAGCAATGTCAATTAGAAATCATTTGCTAGTAATTGAAGAATATAATGGTGATTTTCCAGAAGGATCAAAGATTAAATTCTATCCAGAATTAATCGAATTTTATCAACAAAGACATTATAATTCAATTTGGCTTGATCAAAATGGTTTTAAAAGAGATGCTAAAGCACTTTTAACTGCAATCCAGAACTCTTACCAAGAAGGTTTAGATCCAGAAGTTTATCATTTAGCTTATATTAAGAAAGCATTTGAGAGTGATTTAAATACTAATTCAATAGCTAAAAAAGCTCTTTTAGATATTTTATTAACTGATGCCTATTTAGACTTAGCTTCTGATTATTTGAATGGTAAAATAAATGCAGAAATTATTATAGAAGATAATAATTATCAGGCTGATTCTTTGCAGTCTAAAAAATTATTAAATGCTTTATTGGCAAAGGAAAATATTGAAGAAAGCTTAAATTCAAACTTGCCTAAAACAAAGGCTTATCAGAAATTAAGAGAAAAATTATTTTATTATCGAGATTCAGGCCAAATAAATGCTTGGCCTCAAATTAAAGGAAAACAGATTTTAACTAAAAACTCAAAAGGGGTTCGAGTAAAAGAACTGCGTCAAAATTTAAAAGCTAAAAACTATTTAACTGAAAACAATTCAAAACAAGATTATATTTTTACCGAACAACTTAAAGAAGCAGTAATGAAATTTCAAGTTGATTATGGTTTAACTCCAGATGGAGTTGTAGGCCCTAAAACATTAAAAGCCTTAAATATCCCTTTATCTGAGAGAATAAAACAATTAATTGTTAATATGGAAAGATGGAGATGGTTACCTGAAAATTTAGGTGATCGTTATATTTATGTTAATATTGCTAATTATAAATTGAAATTATATGAAGAACAACAAAAGATAATGGAAATGAAAACTATAGTAGGAAAAAAACAGAGAAGTACTCCTGTTTTTAGTGATGAAATTAAATATTTAGTTTTAAATCCTTATTGGTATGTTCCTCATACAATTGCAGTTGAAGATAAATTGCCTTTAATTAAAAAAGATCTTAATTATTTAGAAGATAAGAACTATAGTTTATTTAAATATATTGGCAATAATAGATTAGAAAAAATTGATCCAACTAAAGTTGATTGGACAAAAATTACTAAAGACAATTTTAATTATTTATTGAGACAAAATCCAGGTGATCAAAATGCTCTAGGTCGGATTAAATTTATGTTTCCCAATAAATTTAGTATTTACCTTCATGATACGCCAAGCCAATACTTATTTTCTGAACAAGAAAGAAGTTTTAGCTCTGGTTGTATTAGAATTGAAAAACCTATTAATTTAGCTGAATATTTATTAATCGATCAAGAAAAATGGGGTAGAGAAAATATTGAAGCAGCAATAAAAAAAGATAAAGAAAAAATTGTTTATTTAAAAAAGCCAATTAAAATTTATCTGCAATATAATACTGCTTGGGTAGACAAAGAAAATAATTTGAATTTTAGAGAAGATATTTATAACCGTGATCAAAAAATTATTGATCATTATTTTAAAAAAGATATTTAAATTTAAAAAAATTAGAATTTAAACTAGGGGAGCTAGAAAAAAGAATGAAAAAGTTAATCTTAGTCATAACTTTAGCAGCTTTTATTTTAATTAATATTTTTTCTTTAACTACTTATGCTTTTGCAAATGAAAAAGCAAGTTTTTCAGTAATTTATAATGATTTAGAAATTCCATTTAAAATTTTTAGTGTTTTTGTTTTACCAAAAGAAAAAATAAAAATTTCAATTGCTAAGCAAGATCAGAATTCCAACTATAGAATTAAATTGGGATCTAAAATTTATCAAAGCTCTACTTCTTTTAGTTGGCGAGCTCAAGCTGAAAGTGGTCATTATCAGGTTCGATTGAATAAGAAAAATAATTATTCCAAAAAAGATGAAATTTTAATCAATGTTTTTGTTCTAACTCCTTATACTAAAAAAGAGGGAGAATATTTTAAAAATTTTAGAATAGGAAACTATCCTCAAATTCCAGCTGCTAAAAAAGATAGTTATTCAAATCCAAAAGGTTTTTTAAAAATTGAAAAATCAATGCTCGATTTAAATTTGACTCCACATTTTAAATTAAGACAATTTGTAACAAATCAAAGTCAAAGTTTTCCCCAATTTATTATAATTAAAGAAAAATTATTACTAAAACTAGAATATTTATTAGAAGAGGTAAATAGGGCTGGTTATCAAGCTGATACATTTGGAATTGTAAGTGCTTATCGCAGTCCTTATTTTAATAAAAAGATTGGGAATAAAACTGCTTTAAGTCGGCATATTTATGGAGATGCAGCTGATATATATATTGATAATCAAGTTAATAGTTTGATGGATGATTTGAATCATGATGGCCAATCAGATTTAAAAGATGCAAAAATCCTTTATAATTTAGCCTTAGCTTTTGATCAAAAAGAAAAATTTAAAGCTTTGCAAGGAGGACTTAGCTGTTATGCAGCTAATGGAGTTCGAGGGCCCTTTATTCACATTGACACTAGGGGTTTTCATGTTAGTTGGTAAAAATTAAATTTATTAATATAAATTAGTTTAAAATTACAGGAGGTAATTTAAGTGTTAATAGGAGATATTATTTCTAAAACTGCAAATCAAAAAAAAGAAAAAATTGCAGCTGTTTTAAATGATCAAAAAATAACTTATTCAAAATTAGAAAAAAAGAGCAATCAACTGGCACATGGTCTGATAGATTTAGGAATCAAGCCATCTGATATGGTAAGTATTATGCTGCCAAATAGTATTGAATTTTTAATTGCTTATACTGGTATTTTAAAATCAGGTGCAACAATGGTGCCCTTAAATATTAGTTTTAAAGCTTTAGCAGTAGAATATATTTTAAATAATTCTGAGGCTAAAATAATTATTAGTTCCACTAAATTTTTGCCTTTAATTAAGCAGTGCAATTTAAAATCAGTAGAAAACATTATTTTAGTAGACCAAAAAAAATCTAAACAATATCTTAGTTTAGCTGAATTTAATCAGCAAAAAGAAACTTTACCTAAATTAGAAAATATTGATCAAGAATTTACAGCAGCTTGTCTTTATACTTCAGGAACTACCGGCCAGCCTAAGGGAGCAATGCTAAGTCATCATAACTTGATTTTTGATGCTCAAAAAACAATTGAACATTTAAAAGTAGATGCTACAGAAAAATTTATTTGTGTACTGCCAATGTTCCATGCTTTTGCAGAAACAGTGTGTATGCTAATGCCCTTATTTTTGGGAGCAGAAATAGTAATTGTAGATCGATTTTTACCAGAAAAAGTTTTAAAAACTATTCAAGCAGAAAATGTAACTTTTTTTGCTGGTGTACCAACAATGTATTCTGCTTTATTAAATGTAAAAAATAAAAATAAATATGATCTTTCTCATTTAAATTTATGCATTTCTGGTGGAGCAGCAATGCCAGAACAAACAATGAAGGATTTTGAAAAAACTTTTAAAGTTAAAATTTTGGAAGGGAATGGGCCAACTGAAGCCTCTCCAGTTGCTTATGTAAATCCTGTTGATGGCATTACAAAAACTGGTTCTGTAGGTTTACCAATTCCAGAAACTGAAGCCAAAATTGTTGATGAAAATGATAAAGAAGTTGCAATTGGACAAATTGGTGAAATTATTGTTAGAGGGGAACATATTATGAAAGGTTATTATAAAATGCCAGAACAGACTAAGATAACATTAAGAGGAGGCTGGCTGCATACAGGTGATTTAGGAAAAATGGATGAAGATGGTTATGTTTATATTTTAGATCGAAAAAAAGATATGATTAATGTTGGGGGAATGAATGTTTATCCTAGAGAGATTGAAGAACAATTATATAAAAATCCAAAAGTAAAAGAAGCAGCAGTAGTAGCAACTAAAGATGAGTTACGAGGAGAAATTCCTAAAGCAGTAATTGTTTTAAAAGATGGTGCAACTGCTAGTGAAAGAGAAATCCAAAAATATTGTATGAAATATTTTGCTAATTATAAAATACCAAAACTTGTTGATTTTATAAATGAATTACCTAAAAATGCTACTGGTAAAATTGATAAAAAAATTCTTAGTGATTAAGCTTATTAAGAAAATTTTGCAAATCAAATTAATATATTTAAATACGAGATTAATTTTTTGGAGGCTGATAAGATGCGAATTTATTCCTGGAATGTAAATGGAATAAGAGCGGTAAAGAAAAAGGGTTTTTTAGACTGGATAAATAATGAACAACCTGATATTTTAGGTTTACAAGAAATTAGAATTCAAGATCATCAATTAAAAGATGATTTACGTGATCTAGATAATTATTATTCGTATTTCAATTTTGGTCAAAAAAAAGGTTATAGTGGAGTAGCTTTATATACTAAAATTGAGCCACTTAATGTTTGGTCTGGGATTGGAATTAAACGTTTTGATTATGAAGGGCGAGTTATTGGAGCAGAATTTGAAGACTTTTATTTACTTAATATTTATTTTCCAAATGGAAGAAGTAGTAAAAAAAGGCTTAATTATAAATTAGATTTTTATGATGCAATTTTAGATTATAGTGAAAATCTCAGAAAAAAAGGCAAAGAAGTTGTGATTTGTGGTGATTATAATACTGCTCATCATCCAATTGATTTACATGATCCAGCTTCTAATAAAAAAACTTCTGGTTTTATGCCAATTGAAAGAGAATGGTTAGATAAATTAGAAGAAAAAGGTTATTTAGATAGTTATCGCTATTTTAATCCAGAAAAAGAATGTTATTCGTGGTGGAGTTATAGAACTAAAGCTCGTTCTCGGAATGCAGGCTGGCGGATTGATTATCATTTTGTTTCAGCAGGATTAGAATCTAAACTTATAAATGCAGATATTTTAACTGAGGTTATGGGCTCTGATCATTGTCCAGTAACTATTACTCTTGCTTTAGATGAAAAAAAGTAAGTCTAAATTTAAATTTAATAAAAAAGCAGTCCTAATTATTTGATTGGGACTGCTTTTTTAATATAAATTATTTTTTATCCTTTTCTAAATAAAGAATAGAAATTAAAATACCTAATCCAGCCAGAATTAAAGTTGGATAAAAAACAAACTCATAACTGCCTAAGATATCTCTAATTCTACCTGAAATGAGATTGCCAATGATAGCTCCAACTCCATAGGCAGTAAATAAATAGCCATAATTTTTACTATAATTTTTCTTGCCAAAAAAGAAAGAAGTAGCTGCAGGTGCTATAGCAAGCCAGCCGCCTAAGTTAAGCCAAAAAATAGAAAAAGATATAAAATAAAGAATTTGATTAGCTGAATCATTAATAATCATCAGTAAAGAAGCAATAATGATTAATGAAAAAGAAATCACAGCAGTTTTTTTTGCTTTAAATTTATCTGTTAAGGCTCCAAAAATTGGTCTTCCCAATCCATTAAAAATAGCAAATAAAGAAACATAAATTGAAGCTGTTTGAGCATCTAATTTAATTAACTCTTCTGCTACAGGTCCAGAAATTGCAATTGCCATTAGGCCAATAATTGTTCCAATAACAAAAGTAAGCCAAAGAGCATAAAAGCTTTTACTTTTAAGCATTTCTTTTGCTTTAATTTCTGAGTTTAAATTTGTTTTTATTTTTTGAGATTTTAATTTTGATTGCTCTGGAAATTTTAGTGGTAAAGCAAGTATAGTAATTATTAGAGCAAAAAGAACTCCTAAAATTTTAAAAGTGCTAAAGACCCCAAAATTACGAATTAGCCAACTAGCAGCTGGAGCAGTTATAAAAGGAGATAAACCAAAGCCACCTAAAGTTAAGCCGACTGCTAAACCTTCTTTATCTGGAAACCATTTGGCTGCAACAGCCATTGGAGCTCCATAGGCTATTCCGACTCCACTACCAGCAATAACTCCATAGCTTATAGTTAAAACTATAATAGAAGAGGTATAACCAGAGATAAACCAGCCAATTGAGATTAGAAGCCCTCCAACTATGGTCATTACTTTAGGCCCATATTTGTCCATATAACTACCAGCAAAAGGCATTGCTAAAGCATAAAAAACAAGAAAAAACATATAAGGTAAGCCACTTTCGGTTGCTCCGATGTTAAAAGCTGTTTCTATCGGTTTTCTAAAAATACTCCAAGAATAAATAGTTCCCATACACATAAAAATTATAAGTCCTAAAGGAATATAAAGCCATCTTTTTTTGTTTTCAATTTTCAATTTTATTTTTTCCTCCTTAAAAATATTTATTCTAATTAAAATAATAGTTAAAACATAATTAAAATAATTATAACAAAATTACTTAAGTTTAGCAAAAAGTTTAAGATTTTTATTCCAATGTTAAATAGAAATTAAGATAATATTTAAGCTATTTAAAAATTAACTGATAATTTTGACTTAAAGCCCTTGATCTTATATTATTAAAATTAGATTAATATTTTATTAATGTTTAGCATAAAATGAAAGGAGTAACTAAAATGAATTATAAAGTAGCTTTTGTTTGTATAGGAAATTCTTGCCGTAGTCAAATGGCTGAGGGGTTTGCAAGAAAAATTGCTGGTGAGAGCTTAGATGTATATAGTGCCGGCACAGATCCAGCTTCAGAAGTTAAGCCAAATGCTATTAAAGCAATGAAAGAAATAGGAATTGATATTAGTGATCAATACCCTAAATTATTAGAAGAAATCCCTTCAGAATTAGATATTTTAATTACAATGGGATGTGGAGTTGAATGTCCATATCTTCCCTGTAAGTTTAGAGAAGATTGGGGATTAGAAGATCCAGCTGGTAAATCAATAGATTTTTTTAGAGAAACAAGAAATATAATCAAGAAAAATGTAGAAAATTTAATCAAAAAAATTGAAAACGGAGAAATATAAAAATACCGGCTAGTTTTAACACTAGCCGGTTAATTTTTTAATTATTAATAATTATTAATTAAATTACCAGTAACTGTTGCACCATCTTCAATAGAAAATGTGTTTTTAGCAGTTTCATTTTCAAAATAAACATTACCTTCAACAGTAAAACCAGTTGTTAATTGAAAATCTTGGCCTTCAACATAAACATCACCAATAAATTTTCCACCTTTAAATCTTGTGCTTGGACTTTTAACAGTTATACTTGGAGCTTCTAAAGTATATCTATCAGTTAAATTATAATTATTATCTTGGTCATAAAGAGCTAATTTACGATCGTATTCACCTTTGTTTTTAAATTCACCCTCTAAAACTATATCTTCATCAACACTCATATCTTGCTGAACAATTAAAATCCAGGCACCATCTTCACCAGCAGCATTCATTAAAGTATCTTGATCAACCACTACAGATGGGGATGATACTGTGTCCTGAGCACTTACTGCAGATGTTAACAATAAAGCAACAGCTGCAACCAATAAAACTATTGTTTTGATTTTCATAAATAAAGCCTCCTTGTAATTTTTAGTAATTTAATCAACTTAATTTTATTTTAACATAAATGTGAAAATTATGTCAAGTTTTTTCAGTTAAATAGATAATTTATTCGCTTAATTTTTACTATTTTAATACTCATGCTTTTATGTTACAATAAAGATATAAATAATTTAATTTAAAGAAAGGTACTGGTGAAATAATGAAAAGTAGAGAAATTGATACAAATGGAATTGAAGAGGCTCCAGAGAATATAGAATTTAGTGAAGGTGATAAAGTAGATATTTTGGTTTATAAATTTACTGATTTAGGAGCTACAGTAATTATTGATAATCAATATTTTGGTTTAGTTTATGAAAATGATATTTATAAAGAAATAACTGTTGGAGATCAAATTACAGGTTATATTAAAAAAATTAGAGAAGATAATAAAATTGATGTTAGTCTCCGCAAAATTGGTTATGGTCGAATAGAAGATGCAAAGGAAAAAATATTGGCACGTCTGAAAAATAAAGGTGGTTTTTTACCATTAAATGATGATAGTTCTCCTGAAAAAATAAAAAAGGCTTTGCAAATTAGTAAAGGTAGTTTTAAAAAAGCAATAGGTGGTTTATATAAAGAAAAAATTATTAATATCACATCTAAAGGAATTAAGTTAAAAAATAATTAAAGAAAAGAGTTGTGAAAAATGAAAAATAAAAATTATTTTTTTTCTGATCCAAGTTATAAGTTAATTACTTTAATTTTGGTGATTTTAATTTTTTTAATTTCAATTCCTACTTTTGCAGTAGAAATTGTTTCTTTACCTTTAGCAAAAACTGAAAAAGATCTTTATCAAATTGAAGCTAAAATTCCAATTTTAATGCAAATGGATCGGAAAGAAGTGCAGGCAAAATATAATAATTTATTTAGAGATAATATCTTGGAATTTGTTGAATATACTATAGATTTGGCTCAAAAAAATAGGGTTGAGCTTGCTGAGACTGATTTTCCTAAAAGAGAGTTTGTAGGGAAAGTAGATTTTGACTTAAAAAATAAAGAACAAATTTTAAGTATCAAATTTAATTATTATCAATATACTGGAGGAGCACATGGAAATCCTTATAGCTTAACTTATAATATTGATCTTCTAACTGGAAAAGATGTAAAATTAGTTGATTTCCTTAAAAGAAATAATTTAAACTTAATTGAAGTAGAAAACGTTATTAAAACTAAAATTAATAATAATCCAGATAATTATTTTCAAGCAGAGTATGGTTTTCAAAATTTAGCTGAAGATCAACATTATTATTTAACTGAAAATGAACTGGTAATTTATTTTCAGCCTTATGCTATTGCTCCTTACTCAACTGGAATGCCTGAATTTAAAATTAAATATTAGTTAAGTTAAACTGCTGGATTTATTACAGCAGTTTTAAGTTTTAAAAAAATTAAATTAAGATTTAAGGAGATACTTTATGAAAATTTTAATAGCTGGTGGAGCTGGCTTTATTGGCAGTAATTTTATTCATTATCAATTAAAACATTATGCTGATCAGATTATTAATATTGATAAATTAACTTATGCTGGTAATTTAGAAAATTTAAAAGATGTTAGTCATAAATCTAACTACCAATTCTATAAAATTGATATTTGTAATAAAAATGCAATACGAAAAATTATGGATTCAAAAATAGATCTAGTAGTTAATTTTGCAGCAGAGTCACATGTAGATCGCAGTATAGCTGATCCTGCAGTTTTTATTCAAAATAATGTGCTGGGGACTCAAAATTTATTAGATTTAGCTTTAGAATTTGAAGTGAAAAAATTTATTCAAATTTCTACTGATGAAGTGTACGGTAGTTTAAAGTCACAGAATAAATTTACTGAGTTGAGTCCTTTAAATCCTTCTAATCCTTATGCAGCATCTAAAGCAGCTGCCGATTTGTTGGTCAAATCCTATTTTAAAACTTATAAACTGCCAATTAATATTACTCGTTGTTCAAATAATTTTGGTCCATATCAATATCCAGAAAAGTTAATTCCTCTTTTTATTATTAAAGCTTTAAAAAAAGAACAGCTGCCTCTTTATGGTGATGGAACTAATATTAGAGATTGGATCTTTGTTAGAGATCATTGTCGAGCAATAGATTTAGTAATGAGAAAAGGGAAGACGGGAGAAATATATAATATTGGAGCGAATAATGAAAAAAGTAATTTAGAGATAACTAAAAAAATACTCTCACTTTTATCTAAGTCAGAAAATTTGATTAAATATGTAAAAGATCGACAAGGTCATGATTATCGCTATGCTATTGATAGTACAAAAATTAAAAAAGAATTAGATTGGCAAGTAAATTCTAGTTTTGAAAAAGATATAATTAAAACCGTAAATTGGTATTTAGAAAACAAAAAGTGGTGGCAAAAAATAATTTAAAATAATTTTTTTGAAATCAATATTTAATTTTTACGATTAAATCTTGTTATTTTTTTAATTTAATACTATAATTAATTAAGAACATAAGTTAAAAACAGAGATTTAGTTAAGACCTATAAATTAAAAGAGGTGTCTTTATGCATATTGAAAGTCTTGAATATTTTAAGCAGATTGCTAAAGTAAAAAGTATTTCAAAAGTAGCAAGTAATTCTCATATTTCACAACCTGCTTTAAGTCAACAGGTGCAAAAATTGGAAGACTCTTTAGGTAAAAAACTTTTTATTAGGAGTAATCGTGGTGTTAAATTAACAGAATCAGGTGAGATAGTACTTAAATATGCTGATAATATGATTAGAACTTATAATAAAATGCTGGCAGATTTAAATAATCAAAAAAGTAAGGAGATAAAAATTGAGGGAGAACACACAATAGCTACTTATTGTTTACCTTGTGCGATTTTAAATATGCAGTTTAAATTTCCTAGTCATGAATATAATTTAATTGCAGCTTCTTCTGCTAAAATTGAGCAGGATGTTTTAAGTGATATTTGTGAAATAGGTTTTACAACTAGACCTGTTGAAGCAGAAAGTTTGAATTCACAAGAGGTTATTAATGAAAAAGTTGTTTTAATTTCTCCTCCAGCTTTTAATTTGCCTGAAAAATTAAAATTAGAAGAAATCTTAGAACATAAATTTGTAATTTTAAAAGAAGATTGTATTATTAAAGAAAATTTTAAAGCTGCTTTAACAGATTTAAATTATAATTTTGATAAAATTGATATTATTTCTCGACTTGATTCTACAGAAGCTCTTAAAACTTTAGTCCGCAAAGGCTATGGAGTTGCTTTTGTACCTTATAATGCAGTTCGAGATGAGTTTAGTGCTCAAGAAATTAATGTTTCTCGAATTACTGATTATAATTTAGATTATGATATTTATATGATTAACAAAAAGATTGAACTATTATCAAAAGAAGCAACAGAATTTATAGCTAATTTTAAAAAATTAGGTAAACATATTTGTTATTAAAAAACAGAATAATTAGATTTAAATGGGGTAATTTTAATGCCAAAAATAGCTTTTAACAAATTATATTTAACAGGTAGAGAAGAAAAATATATAAGTGATGCTTTAGCAAAAGGATCAGTAAGTGGTGATGGTTATTATACTAAAAAGGTAAGTTCATTTTTAGAAAAGACTTTTAATTTAAATAAAGTTCTGATGACTACTTCTGGAACTCATGCTTTAGAAATGGCATCTTTTTTAGTTGGATTTGAAGAAGGTGCTGAAGTTATTATGCCTTCTTTTACTTTTAGTTCTACGGCAAATGCAGTTTTAAAAGCAGGAGCTAAACCTGTTTTTGCAGAAATTAAAGCTAATACTTTTAATTTAGATCCCCTTGATTTTGAAAATAAAATAACTGCTAAAACTAAAGCAGTTATTCCAGTTCATTATGGGGGGATTAGTTGTGAAATGCAACAAATAAAAAAAATTGCTCGAGCAAATAATATTTATATTATTGAAGATGCAGCTCAAGCAGTTAATAGTTTTTATCAAAAAAAAGCTTTGGGTGGAATAGGGGATTTAGGATGTTATAGTTTTCATGGGACTAAGAATTTTGTCAGTGGTGAAGGTGGAGCTTTAATAATTAATTCTGAAGATCAATCCTTAATTAAAAAAGCTGAAATTATGAGAGAAAAAGGAACAAATCGTTCTCAATTTTTAAGAGGTGAAATTGAAAAATATAACTGGGTTCAAGCAGGATCGAGTTATCTTCCTTCTGATATTTTGATGGCATTTTTATTAGCTCAGTTAGAAGAAATAGAAACTATCACTGCTAGGCGAGAGAAAATTTTTCATTATTATAGTCAAGAGTTAAGAAAATTTTTAGAAGAAGATTTTTTAGATGCTATTCCAGAACTTCCAGCAGCTAAAAAATCTAATTATCATATTTATTATTTAAAATTTAAAAATCAAAGGATAAGAGATTTTGTTTTACAAGAGCTTAATTTGGCTGGAATAAAGGCAACTTTTCATTTTCAACCACTTCATTCTTCACCAATGGGGAAAAAACTTGGTTATCAAAAATCAGATTTACCAATAACAGAAGCTGCTGCTAGCAGTATTTTACGTTTACCTATTTATCCTGACTTATCATTTAGTAATTTAAAGTATATAATTAAATCTTTAAAGAAAATATTTAAAGAACTAAAGTTGGTAGGAGGATAATAATAAATGTCTGATTTAATTTCTATAGTTATTCCCGTTTATAATAGTGAAGATTCTTTATTTGAACTTTATCAATCAATTAAGGAAGTAATGGAGTTTAATCAAATTAAATTTGAATTAATTTTGGTTGATGACAACAGTTTAGATCAGAGTTATCAAAAAATTTTAGCTTTAAATAAAAAAGATAAGCAGGTTAAGGGGATTCGTCTAAGTAAAAATTTTGGTCAACAAAATGCTATTTTTTGTGGTTTGCAATTTGCTAAAGGTCAATATATAGTTACAATGGATGATGATCTTCAGCATCAAGCTCAGACCATCTTATCTCTTTATCAACAAATAAAAAAAGGTTATGATGTTGTTTATGCAATTCCTAAACAAAGATCAGATAATTTTTATAGAAGCTTAGGATCTAAGCTGACCAATTTTCTTTTTAATCATATTAGCTCTAAAAAAAAGGGGATTCGAGTTAGTAGTTTTAGAATTATTAATAAAAAGATTTTAGAGAAGATTATTATTTGCAAGAAATCTTTTATTTATCTTTCAGCAATTATTTTAAAAGAAAATCCTAAAATAGCAAATATTTATACTGAGCAACAGCCTAGAAAATATGGTGTTTCAAATTATAATTTTATTAAATTATTAAAATTATTTTTAAAGCTTTATCTTTATTATGGGAAATCACCATTTTTAAAGTATTTTTATTCAAAAAAAGAACAATTTTTAATTGCTGAAAGTACTTTTAAAAAGAAAGAGGAATCTAAATGAGATTATTAATTTTGGGTGGAGGTAGTAGTCAGTTAAGTTTAATTAAAAAGGCTAAAAAGATGGGCCATCAAGTAGTAGTGGCTGATTATTATCCTGATGCACCAGGTAAAAAAATAGCTGATTTTAGTTCTTTAAGTAGTACTTTTAATCCCGAAGCTAATTTAAAAACAGCTCTAAAATATCAAGTTGATGGAGTTCTCACTTCAGGTACAGATCAGCCAGTTTATACAGCAGCTTATGTAGCCGAAAAATTGAATTTAAAGCCGTATTTAAAAATTGAAACTGCTAAAGCAGTTACTAATAAAAAAATAATGAAAAATAAGTTTTTAAGTTCTGGGATTCCAACTGTGAATTTTAAAATAATTAAAAAAAATTTTTTTGATTCTGAGCTTAAAGATTTAAATTCTCCTTATGTAGTTAAACCACTTGATAGCCAGGGACAAAGAGGAGTATTTAAATTAAATTCTATTGCTCAAATTAGGGAAAAATTTGAAGAGGTTCTTTCTTTTTCAAGGGAAGAAGAAATTTTAGTTGAGGAATACTATTTATCAGATGAGATAACAGTTAGTGGTTGGGTAAAAAATGGTGAAACTCATTTATTAACTGTTACAGATCGTTTAAACTTTGAAAGTGATATTCATCTTGGAATTTGTTCTTCGCACTTATTTCCGTCTAAATATTTACAAGATTATTTTAGGGAAATTAAAGCTTTAAGCCAAAAGATTGTGAGAGAATTTAAGCTCAAAAATGGACCTCTTTATTTTCAATTTTTAATTGGAAAAAAAGGTATTATGGTTAATGAAATTGCTGTTAGAATTGGAGGGGCATATGAAGGGGATTTTATGCCTGTTTTGACTGGAGTTGATATTTTGGCAATGATGGTTAATCTAGCTGCTGGTCATAAAATTGAAGCAGACAAAATAAATAATTATTCGCTTTCAGCTAATAAAAATCATTTATCTGTACAGCTCTTTTTTGCTGGCCCAGGGCAAATTAAAAAGATTAGTGATCTTTCTGATTTACTAACTTTACCTGGTGTTTTAAAAGCAGATTTTAACTATAAATTAGGAGATCAAATACCTAAAATTGAAAATGCTACAGCTCGAGCCGGTTATTTTATTGTTAAAGCGAAAAATAAAGAACAATTAAAAGCAAGAGTGAAAAAAATTTATAATAAGCTTAAAATAATTGATCAAAATGGTAAAAATTTAGTTTTAAGAAAAATTGGAGAAAATTTTTAGTTAAAAGCAGGAGTGGGATTATGAAAAAATATATTTCGATTTTTTTAATTTTAAGTTGTGGTCTTTTTTTATTAGCTGGTTGTAGTACTCAGTCAAAAACTAAAAAAACCATTACTATTGCAGAACAATATGGTTTAGCTTATGCTCCAGTCCAAATAATTAAAGAATTAAATTTTTTAGAGCAAATAGACCCTGATTTAGAAGTTGAGTGGAAACAATTAAGTAATACAACTGCTATTAGAGAATCAATGCTGGCAGGTGAAGTTGATATTGCTTTTATGGCTGTACCTCCTTTTTTAATTGCTAAAGATAAAGGTATGGAGTGGAAAATATTTTCAGGACTTTCTCAAAGTCCTTTAGGCTTAATGACTAATAAAAAAGATATCAATTCTTTAGCAGATTTTAAAGCAGAAGATAAAATAGCTTTACCACAGCCTGGAAGTATACAACATATATTACTCTCGATGGCTGCTGATCGAGATTATGCTAAAAGTGATAAATTTGATAAACAGTTATTAACTATGAATCACCCAGATGCTATGAATGCTCTTTTAGCTAAAAGAGATGTTAAGGCTCATTTTGCTTCTCCACCTTATTTATTTTTAGAAAGTAAGGAAAAAGGAATAAAAAAAATAATTAGTGGTCAAGAAGCTTTTGGCGGAGAATTTACATTTATTGTTGGAGTTAGCACCGAAAAATTTAAAGAAGAAAATAGTTTACTTTATAATAATTTTTTAACGGCTTTATCTCAGTCTTTTAAATTTATCAAAACTGAACCTAAAAAAACAGCTGCTATATTAGCTGCTAATTATGATTTGGAAAAATCTGAAATGAAAAGATACCTTAATTGGCCTGGAATGAAATATAGTGCTGAAATTAAAGGTTTAGAAAAATTTATGAACTTTATGGATCAAGAAGGATATTTGGAAAAAAGTGACTATCAGAAATTTGATTTGATTTTTAGAGAAAATTTAGAGCAAAAAGATAGTGGATTTCAGCTAAAACAGGAGAATAAAGAAAATGAAAAATAAATATAGACAGCGTTTGCTATGGTTAATAATTTTGGCTTTAATCTGGCAGTTAATAGCCAGCGCTGGTATTTTTTCAGCAATGATTTTTCCAGGTTTAGATCAAATTTTTAGGTCTTTAATTAATTCTTTAAGTGATGGAAGTCTTTTAAAACAAATTATATTTTCTTTTTCAATTATTTTACAAGGTTTATTTTTAGCTACAGTAGCAGCTTTATTATTAGCGCTAATTTCCTATTTTTCGACTACTGCTGCTGGTTTGATTGAGACTTTAACAGCTTTAGCTCATCCTTTACCAGGTATAGCTTTGATGCCTTTAATTTTGATTTGGTTTGGTTCAGGTAAAAATGCAATTTTACTTGTAATTATTCATTCGGTTTTATGGCCTTTAATTTTAAATTTAAGTACAGGTTTTAATTCTATCCCAGAAATTTATACTCTAATTGCTAAAAATTATCGCTTAAATAAAATAGATTTTATGTTTAAAATACTGATTCCCGCTTCACTTCCTTATTTTATATCTGGTTTAAAAATTTCGTGGGCTAGGTCTTGGAGAGCTTTGATTAGTGCAGAAATGCTTTTTGGAGCGGTTAATAGTTTAGGGGGCTTAGGTTGGTATATTTTTCAAAAACGAGTTTTTTTCGATTTGCCGGGAGTATTTGCAGGGATTATAGTTATTATTATAATAGGGGTTCTAGTAGAAGATTTTGTATTTAAAAAAATAGAGAAAGTAACGGTTAAAAAATGGGGTATGGTTAAATGAGTTCTTATTTAGAATTAAAAAATATAACAAAAAAATATCAAAGTCAAAAAGATACAAAAATAGTTCTTAAAAATATTGAACTTAAAATTAAAGAAAATGAATTTTTAACAATTTTAGGTCCTTCTGGCTGTGGAAAATCAACTTTACTGAAAATAATTGCTGGTTTTATTCAGCCTGATAGCGGTCAAATTTTTAAAAAAGAACAAGAAATCAAAAATCCAGATATAGATCGACTTATGCTTTTTCAAGAATTTGAACAGCTTTTTCCTTGGCAAACTGTACTAGATAATGTTATTTTTGCAATTAAGGCTTTATTAAAACATAAAAAAATTAAGCTTAATAAAAAGCACATTAATGCTCAGGCCTTATCATATTTAAAAGCAGTTAAACTTGAAGCTTATAAAAACTATTATCCACATCAACTATCAGGAGGAATGAAACAAAGAGTTGCTTTAGCAAGAACTTTAGCTGCTGAAGCAGAAATCATGTTAATGGATGAACCTTTTGGTAGCTTAGATAGCCAGACTAGACAAGAATTACAGCAGCTTTTGCTTGAAATTTGGCAGAACAATAAAATGACAGTTATTTTTGTTACTCATGATATTAGAGAGGCAATTTTTCTGTCAGATAAAATAGTTTTAATGCAAAATGAGCCAGGAGAAATAATTGACATTGTCAAAAATAAATTAAAGTTTCCTAGACAAAGAACTAGTTTGGAGTTTAATCAATTTTTAGCTGAACTCAAAAATCAGCTTTATGCTGAACCTTATAAATTTTGATTTTCCATTCTTTTTCACCTATTTTGGGTGTAATTCGCATCCCATAAGTACTATTACTGAAACTTTTAACTAGTTTAGCTTCTTTTTCTAAAAAGGTTTGTAATTGAGAATAAAAAGGGTATAGATTACCATATAAAATATTCCACTGTGGTCGACTATTATAAATAAAATCCATTTCTTCTGGATAAATTATATATTCTATTTTATTTTTAGTTATATATTTAGCAAAAGAAATATTATTTTCTGCTAAAAATGCTAAGTTTCTATAATCAATTAAGCTTCCATTTTCAAAATAGTAATCTGTATTTAAATTAGCTAAAACTTTAGCATTAGCAGGAATAACTTTTCCAATTTGATTTAAATAATTTTGATAGTTATGATGACTATCATTATAGATTACAATTCCACTATTTACAGTTAAACAAATTATTAAAATACTGATTAAGCTAAAAACTAGTTTGGGCCTTAAATTTTTGCTGAGATTGATAAATAATAAATAATAAAGTGGAAAGATAAAAATAATAGAAGTTTGATTATATCTTCCGATTAACAAAAAACCAAGATTAATGCCAATTATACTTAGGATTAAATATAAATTAATTTGGTCTTTTTTAAAAAATAGTTTTAAGCTAGCAATTATGCTAATAATTAAAAAAAATAAAAGTTGAAATTTAATTAAAGGTAAATAATAAGTGCCACTTATTTGATAAAATAATTTTAAATAAAAGATTTTTAGATTTTTAAATTTAAGCAAAAATGAGTTTAAAACTCCCAAATTGGCTCCATAATTTAAATAATTACTAAAAAAATTTGGATCAAGAGAATAACTAAGATAAACAAAAATTAAAGCAATAAAAGCTAAAGTTGCCATAAAACTAAAATAATTCTTTAATTTAAATTCTTTTTTAAAAAATAAACTCCAACTATAAATAAGAACCATTGGTAAAGAAATAATCAAAGCATTAGGGTGAAATCCAATAGCTGTTCCTAATATAATTGCTAAAATAATATCTTTTAAATTTGAATGATATTTTTTGAAATTAAAGTTTGAAATATATTTTTTTTGATAATAAATTTCTTTTAAAAAATAATAAATCGCAATCAGCATAATCAAAACTAAAATTATTTCTTGGCGGGCTAAATGTGAACTATAGATAAACTGAATTTCAACAGCTAAAATAACTATGCTTGCCAAGCTTAAAGATTTTGATTTAGTAATTAAATAAGAAATTTTATAAAAAATAAAAAGACTTAAACTACCACTGATCAAGGAAATTAAACGAAAACTAAAGATATTATAAGTAAATAATTTAATAAATATTATCTGAATTGAATGAAAAAAAGCTTTGATTGCATGGGGGTGACGTGGTAATAAGTCAAAAAAAGTTTCTGTAGTTTTAAAAGTTTTTTGTTCTAAAATTTGTCTGGAGAGACCACTTAACCAAGCTTCATCAGAATGGACAAAAGGAAAATTTGTTAAGAAAATAAGATTTAAAATAAAAAAAAGTAAAATAAGATGCCAAGCTTTAATTTTATTTAATTTCTTTTTGAATTTATAATGCATAAAAATACTCCTTATCATATTTAGTCTAGAAATTATTATAGCACAAATAATTAATTTTTTAAATATTAGCTAAATACTGTTAAGTTGCAATATTTAAAAATTATTATTTGATAATTGAATGTACTATTAATAAATGTTATAACCAAAAGGGTCTAATTTGTTTTATAATATTATTAGACCTTGTACTAAGTTTAACAATATAAATTGGAGGTGTGAAAATGAATAAAAAATTAAAAGTACTATTTATTTTATTGGCTTTTGCAATTATCCTTACAGGATGTGGAGCAAATATATCTGTTCCTGGTGAAGTAGGTCAGGATATAATTTCTGCTGATAAAGCTTTGAATTTAATGGGAAATAAAGATGTAATTATAGTTGATACTCAAAAATCTAGTGATTTTAAAGATCAGCATTTAACTGGCTCAGTAAATATTAGTAGGAATGATATTACAACATTTGGACCTTATCCTAATATGCTAGCAGGTGCTTCTAAAGTGGAATCTACTTTAGCCAATAATGGTATTTCTAATCAATCAGAAATTTTTATTTATGATAATAATAATAATATGGATGCAGCTCGTTTATGGTGGACTATGTTGGTTTATGGTCATGATACTGCTAAAATGAAAGTAATAAGTGGTGGTTTAGCTGCTCTCAAAGAAGCTGGAGCTGATTTTACTAATGGTGATTATAAAGTGGAAAAAGCTGAATATAATATAACAGAAAAAAATGAAGATTTAATTGCTAGCAAAGCAGATATCTTAGAGAAATTAAATACTGAAGCTGATAACTTTGCTATTTTAGATGTTAGAACAGCAGCAGAAGTTGGAAAGGGGGTTATTCCAGGAGCTATTCATATTAATTATTTAGAAAATAATCAGGATAGTGGAGAATTTTATCCACCAAGTTATATACAGAGATATTATCCAGATAATAATATCATCCCAGATAAAGAAGTTATTATTTACTGTCAAACATCAATTAGAGCAGCCCAAAGCTTTTTAGCACTGCATAATGCTGGCTATAGAGATTTAAAACTTTATGATGGTGCCTGGATTGAATGGTCATCAGATAATTCTACTCCTAAAGGAATGTTAACAGGTGCTCCAGTTCAGCCAAATGCTCAAGATGGTTCTTAATTTATCAAAATAAAATTAAATTTTTATTTTATATTTTGATTTTTATAATCTAATTCAAGCTTAAAAAAACTAGGAGGAATAAAAATGAGAAAAAGAAATTTATTATTATCAATTAGTTTAGTTGTCCTAACATTATTAGTTTCTACAGTAACTTTTGCTGCTTCTGCTGTAGTTGAAGATGCTGTTAATAATTATTTTGCTAACTTACCTGAAGATAATGCAATGATTGATCAAACAGCCTTTGTAGAAAGAATTAAAGCTGGTGAAGATCTTTTTGTTCTAGATATTAGACAGCCTGATGTTTATAATGAAGGTCATATTAAAGGAGCAATTAATTTACCTTGGGGACCAGAAGCAATTCCAGCTGCTTTAGATCATTTACCACAGGATGAAACAATTTATGTTTACTGTTATACTGCTCAAACTGCAAATCAAACTGTTGCTTTATTAAATTTTGCTGGTTTTGAAGCTAAGTCAGTTAAATTTGGTTGGAATTTAGGAATAGCTAAAGTTGAAGGTTATGAAGCTGCAGTTGAAACTAAAGCTAATCAAATAGGAGAAGCCACAGCTTATAAAGTTGAACCAGAAATAGTAAAAGCAATTGAAGATTATTATGCTGGTTTAGCAGATGTTAGTGATTCTATTTATAAAAATTATAAAATTTCGGAAGATATGTTAAAAATGGCCTTAGATTCTGATGCTGATTTAATGGTAGTATCTATTAGACAGCCTAATGCTTTTGCTGAAGGTCATATTGAAGGTGCTGTAAATATTCCTTGGGGAGCTGGAATGGAAGACTATTTTGGTCAGCTACCAGAGGATAAAAAATTAGTTGTATATTGTTATACAGGTCAAACAGCGGGTCAAACAGTTGCTGGTTTAAGAATGTTAGGTTATGATGCTGTATCACTTAATGGAGGAATGGGAACTTCTGCAAATGAACCTTATGGTTGGTCAAATAAGGGTTATAAAGTAGTGCAGTAGTATTTTTATGATATTTAAAATTTAAAAGTAAATAAAAAACAAAGAGGAGCCTTTAATGGCTCCTCTTTGTTTAATTAGTGTGCTCCGTAAATTATTCTGATAGTAGGTGAAAGTCCTTCCTATGTTGTGGCATGTATCATGTAGAAGTCAACAGTGACAGGGTGTTCACCGCGAGGTGGAATCTGAAGAGTCTGAGACGTGCTGTTAGTCCAAAACATAATGTGAACCAGAGGTGGCATCTGTAGATGGCGATTCGCCTAAGTAACGGAGAAGCTCAATGCCGGCATAAAAACCATGCAATCTAGGCTGGATTTACGGGTGTGATTAGGGTTGGAATGACAGTAAGATAGAATAATTGACCGGAGGAGTTCTGTATTTGTCTAAAAACTGAAACTAGTTTTAGTAAGTCGAGGCATAACCTGAACGGGAAAACTAAGATAAAGCAGATACAGAGTTCAGATGGCGTCAATAGTAGCAAGGATAACTGGTCCTTAGATAGCAGGGCGACCTGCAGGAGGATAAAGCCAGTTTAGCAAAGGACAGCCAGCGCAGTCGAAGTTGAAGATAATACAGGAGTGGTAAATAGATTTTAATGGTTTAAACACTGCTTAAAGCAGTGGGTCAGGCTTGTAACTGAAGGGAGAAATCTAATTCTAAAGGTGGTAGGTCAGAAACACCATAACCTCAGTAGTAATATGTCAGAGGGGGCGATTGGTGAGAACCTAAAACGTGGCTGATAATATTATGAAGATAGGGTCTGTTTAACTGGACTGTAGAGTTAGAGACTGGTAAGTCGTGAAGTAAGGACTGGTGAAAGAGATAACTGAGAAAACGTACTACACTCTTAAAGACAAAGTGACAAAGATTAAAAACATGAAAGCAGCCGCAAAACATGTCTTAGATAACGGTGGTAGTGCAGGTGTTGATAGAATAGATACAGTAGAATTTAAAGAAAACTATGCAGTTCACATGAGAGAATTATACAGAGAATTCTTAGAGGATAGATATCAACCCAAACCAGCACTGAGAGTATTTATCCCAAAAAGTGATGGAAGACAGCGACCACTGGGAATACCCACAGTTAAAGATAGAATAGCTCAGGCTGCAGTGAGAGGAATACTGGAGCCGATATATGAAAAAGAATTCTGTGACTGTTCTTTGGGATTTAGAAAAGGTAAATCGCAGATTGATGCGATAAACAAAATAGAAGAATACAAAGAACAGGGATACAAATGGGTATTAGATGCAGACATTAAAGGGTTTTTCGATAATATAGATCATGAGCTTTTAATAGAATTCATCAGGCAAAAAGTAACAGATGGTTGGGTAATTGAAATAATAAAATCGTGGCTGACCATGGGAGTCATGAAAGATGAAGAATATATACCCACAGAGAAAGGAACCCCTCAGGGTGGTGTAATATCGCCACTTCTGGCGAATATCTTTCTGCATGAGTTCGATAAAATAATGGTAGAAAGAGGGTACAAGCTGGTGCGATTTGCTGATGATTTTGTGGTAATGACAAAATCAAAAAGGAAAGCTAAAAGAGCTTATGAGGTAGTTAAAGAAATTATTACAGAAAAACTCAAATTAGAACTGCATCCAGAAAAGACAGTAATAACTAACTTTGGTGAGGGTTTTGTATTTTTAGGATTTGAATTCATAGCCTGGAGATACAAAAGACCGAGAAAGAAATCACTAGAAAAATTCAAAGATAAAGTTAGAAAAGTTACTAAGAGAAATCAGCCCTGGAAAGTGGATTCAATTATAAAAAGATTAAATCCTAAAATATATGGTTGGGCTAATTATTTCGGCCATGGAAATGTGAAGAAACTTTTCTGGCGTTTAGATAAATGGATACGAATGCGGTTAAGGTCATATATGGAGAAAAAGAAAGCAGTTATGAATCAAAACAAAAGAATCCCCAATTCCTTTTTCAGGAAGAAGGGACTCGTTTCATTACTTACTAGATTGTCCTAAAGGACTAAAATATACAGCTGTGGTAACACAGTGACGAAGACTTATTCCTTGAGATGGGGCAACGACTGACGGAAAGCTGTATACGGGAGAACCGTACGTGCAGTTTGATGAGGGGTCCCAGCCGAAAGGCTGGTCCTACTCTATTTGATAAAATTAATCAATTTGATTATGAATTAATTCCATAATTTCATTTTTAACTTCAAAATACTCTTCATTATAGATAACTTCTTTAGAACCTTTTGTTAAAATTTGCTTGGAAAAATCAAGTTCAAATATTTTAAGAATTTCTCCTGGCTGTTTAGACATCAAAACAACTCTAGTTGCTAATAGTAAGGCTTCATCAACATCATGGGTTATAAAAAAGATAGTAGTATTATTTTCCTGCCAAATATTACGAATTAAATTTTGCATATTTTCTCTAGTTAAAGCATCTAAAGCTCCAAAAGGTTCATCCATTAAAACAACTTGTGGATAATTAGCCAGGACTCTTGCAATTGCAACTCTTTGTTTCATTCCACCTGATAATTCAAAAGTATAATTTTCACCAAAACCGCTTAAATCTACTTCTTCTAAAAAATATTTTCTAGTATTTTCAATTTCATTTTTACTTAGATTTCTCATTTTAGGACCAAATTCAACATTTTGATTAACAGTCATCCAAGGATAAAGGGTAGGAGATTGAAAAACTACTCCTCGGTGCCAATCAGGCCCTTCAACTTCTTTATCCTGCATTAAAACTCTACCTGAACTAGGATTTACATAACCTGCAATACATTTAAGTAAAGAACTTTTACCACAGCCAGAAGGACCCAAAACACAAATGAATTCTCCTTTATTAATTTCTAAATTAATATTTTTTAAAGCAAGGGTTGAATTAATACTTTCACCATATTCTAAGCTCATATTTTCAATTTTAATTAAGCTCTTTTTTTCTTTTTGAGCAGTCATAAAAATATCCTTTCTTAACTATAAATTAATAATTATCTAATAAGAATTTTTATCATTTTCTAAAGACATTTCAATATATTTAGGATTAACAAATTGATTAAATGCTGCTTGTGAAGGTGATTCTTCAATTGAACCTTGAGCCTGTAGAAAATCGGAAGTATCTTTCATAACCTGAGCAAAATTTCCTGCTTCTGTTTTAGTACCAAAAAAATCAGCGCTTAGAAGTTCTTTTCTAGTTTTCCAACTTGTACCCTGCATTTGATGTAGGGCAACTTCAGTTTCAAGTCCTAATTTGTCACCAGCAATTTTAGCAGCTTTTTCAGGATTATTTCTATAAATATCACCAGCTTGGCTTAAAGCAGAAATAAAATCAGCAACTAATTCTGGATATTTTTGAGAAAATTCTTTTCTAACTACATCTATATTAGCAGTAATATAACCTTTATCAGCCATTTTTTTGCTATTAGTTAGAGTAGAACCACTTTTTAAAAGCTGCGCTAGAGTTGGTTGCCAGGTATAAGCTGCTTGTACATCACCACGTTCCCAGGCTGCTACAATTTCAGCAGTTTGCATATCTAATAATTGAACTTCTTTTTCAATTCCTGCTTCTTTTAAAACATTAAGTAGAATATAATGTGAAGTTGAAGCAAAAGGGACAGCAACTCTTTTTCCTGCTAAATCTTTTACTTTTTTTATTCCAGATCCATCTTTTACAGCTAAAGCCTCATTTTCACCTAGTACTTCATGAATCCAAATTAGTTCTACTTTAAGTTCACGGGCAAGAGCAGTGATTGCATTTGTATTTCCCATTGTTGCAAAATCAATACTTCCAGAAGCTAGAGCTTGATTTGCTTCTACACCTGAATCAAAAACTCTAGTATTAACTTTAATTCCACGTTCAGTAAAATAATCATCAAAAAATCCTTGGGCTATGGCAATAGTTTGATCATTTGGCACTCTTAAAATTCCAAAGTTTATTTCATCAGGTAAGTTTTTGCTTTCTTCTGTGTTTTCAGCTTGGTTATTACCACAAGCAGTTAAAATAAAAGCTAAACCTATAATTACAAATAGTAATAATGTTTTTTTAAAATAATTTTTCTTCATTTTTTACCTCCAATTTTTTTAGATCAGATTTAGAATAGATTATAAATTTTAAAATTTTTAAAGCTGTCCTTTCCAAAAAATAATTTTTCTTTCTAAATATCTTAAACCTGCATCAATAACTACACCCGTAATTCCCATAATTATAATTCCGACAAAAATAACATCACTTTTTAAAAAATTTGAAGCATCTAAAACCATCCAACCAATACCAGAAGTAGCAGCAACCATTTCTGAAGAAACTAAAGTAGTATAGGCGACTCCAAAAGCTGTTCTAATCCCAGTAAATATTTCTGGTAAAGAAGCAGGAAGTACAATTTTTAGGAAAACATCTTTTGGTTTAGCTCCTAAAGATTTTGCACTTAAAACAAAATCTTGATTTAATTTTCTAACTGCAGAAACACAAGCAATATAAATGGGGGCAAAGGCTGCTAAAAATAAAAGAATCT
Source organism: Halanaerobium praevalens DSM 2228 (assembly GCF_000165465.1). Lineage (GTDB taxonomy): Bacteria > Bacillota > Halanaerobiia > Halanaerobiales > Halanaerobiaceae > Halanaerobium > Halanaerobium praevalens. Next base: position 1,569,274 of record NC_017455.1, on the reverse strand, counting down.
GTTTAGAAGTATCATCAATGCCAAACCAAAGTACCAAAAGAGTATAATAGGCTAAAGGTGGTAAAGGACGATAAAACTCTACAACAGAATCAATAATTGCTTCTACTTTACTAAAATAACCACTTAAAAGACCTAAAGGTATAGCAGTAGAAATTGCAAAAAATAAAGCGACAAATAAGCGTTTAAAACTAGCCCCCAAATGCATCCAAATCGGAACTCCATTATAACCATTTTCGAGTATACGAATAAAAGCTTTAGCAACTCGCAAGGGGCCAGGTAAAAGAGTAGGAGTAAAAATGCCTATTTTAGTAATTATATACCAAAATATAAAAATTGAAATCCAAGTTGAAATAGTTAATATTTTTTCAATTTTAGTTTTTTTGTTTTTATTATTTTTTCGTTTTGATTTATTATTAGAATTATTTTGTTTATTATTTAAACTCATTTATTTCCCCGTCCTTATTTAACTAAACCACTTTTGAAAAGAGGTTAACTATTATTATCAAAGATATCATATTAAATATAAATTATCAATTTAAAATGATTAAAAAGACCACCAGTATAAGGCTGATGGTCTTAAAATATTTTCTAGTTAACTAGTTTAATTCTGAGAAAAATCAAATTTTAAATTTAATATTTAGTTAAAATTATATTCAGTAACTATTTTATTTCGATCTGTAGTTTGATCTAAGAAATATTCGTAAAAAGAAATTCCTAAAAATGATCCAGAAATATTAATTACATTATCAAAGCCTCTACCTTGGAGAGCTAAAACTGCATTATAACTTCTCTGGCCTGAGCGGCAGTGAAGATAGACAGGTTTATCATGTGGAATTTCGTCAGCTCTTTCTCTCAGTTCACTTAAAGGAATATTAACAGCATTTATTAAATGACCAGCTTGATATTCGTCTTTTTCTCTGACATCAATAATCAAAGCATCATTTTCTACTAGTTCTCTGACTTTAGTTACTGGTACTTGGCGATAACGATTATTAATTAAGTTTGTAGCAACTAAAGTTGATTGATTAACAGCATTTCTGGGAGTAGAGAATAAAGGTGCATAAGCAAGCTCTGATTCTGTTAGATCTTCTACAGTAGCATCCATTAAAATAGCTGTTGCCATAACATCAATTCTTTTATCTACATTGCCTTTACCAACAGCTTGAGCACCTAAGATTTTGCCAGTAGGTACTTCATAGATTAGTTTAAAGTGTAAAGGATTAGCATCTGGCATTAAACCAACTTTATCTGTAGGGATAATATAAACAAAGTCATAAGCAATATCAGCTTCTTTTAACTGTTTTTCATTTAATCCAGTAGCAGCTGCATTATAATTAAAAGCTCTAATTACAGAGGTTCCAATAACTCCATTATTTTTATTAGGTATATTATAAATATGATTAGCTGCAGCTCTGGCTTGTCTTTGAGCTGGACCAGCAAGTGGTAATCTTGTTTTGCTGCGAGCAATTTTAGAATAAACTTCAATTACATCACCAACAGCATAAATATCAGGGTCACTTGTAACATAATTATGATTTACTTCAATTCCACCTGTTTCACCAATTTTGAGTCCAGCTGCTTCTGCTAGTTCTGTTTCTGGACTAACCCCAATTGCTAAGACAACAGCTTCAGCTTTAATTTTTTTACCAGATTTTAAAACTACCTGGTCAGCTTTCACTTCAGTCAATGGATCTGATAAAACTACATTTACGCCATTATCATGTAATTCTTTTTGAATAATCTGGGCCATATCAAAATCAAAAGGCTGCATTACTTGATCCATAGCTTCTACTAAAGCTACTTGTTTATCATTATGAACAAAATTTTCAGCAATTTCAACTCCAATATAACCAGCACCAATAACTGCTACATTTTCTACATTATTATTTTTAACGTATTTATTTAATTTGTCAATATCATCTACATTTCTAATAGTAAATACATTTTCATTATTTACTCCTTTAATGCTTTGTGGCTTAATTGGATTAGCACCAGGTGAGAGGACTAATTTATCATAAGCTTCAGTATAAATTTCACCAGTATCTAATTTTTTAACTTCAATAGTTTTTTCTTCTCTGTTTATTTTAACAACTTCACTCTTAACGCGAGCATCTATATTATATTGTTCTGCAAACTTTGAAGGACACATCAAAACTAGATCATCACAGTCTTTAACAATTCCACTTAGATGATATGGTAAAGAACAGTTAGAAAAAGAAACATGTGAACCACGCTCAAACATAATAATTTCTGCTGATTCATCCAGTCTTCTAGCTCTAGCAGCAGTTCCAGCACCTCCAGCTACTCCCCCAACAATTAAAATTTTCTTATTCATATTTATTCCTCCTGTATTATAACTTTTTATTATCTTATTCTTTAAATAAATAAATTTTAATATATTTTTTCACTAAATTTATTACTAACAAAACCACCAACAATCATAAAGATTAGGAAAACCCAACCAGATAAAGAAAAGTTAGAGATTGGTGTATATAAAGCACCAACATTACAACCTTGGGCTAAACGAGTTCCAAATCCCATTGATAAACCACCTAAAGCATACATTAGAGTTTGTTTTTTACTGATATTTAATTCAGAATTAAAAAATTCTATAAATTTACCAGCAGTTAGAAGATAAATAATTGCTCCCATTAAAATACCAAAGTTTTGAACAGAAATTTGATGTTCGAAAAATGGAGTTCTAAATGTTTGAGCAGATAGTTTAGTAAACTCAGCTAAGCTTTGAGCTGAAATACCAAAAAACATTAGTATCTTACCAAACCAAATACCATATGGTTGAGAGACCCCCCAGCCATAGCCAGTTACTCCCATTAAAATAGTGACAATAATTGCTAAGGCAATTCCTCCCTGTTTTAAAGTCCAGGGTTTTTCAAATAGATGGTAATAAGTATCAGCACTAAATAATTTAAAATTCTTTAAGTCTATAGGCTCTAAATTTTCCTGAATATTTTCAATTTCTAAACCACTATATTGGCCTGTTTTTTTCTTATAGCTTTCATACATATAAGATAAAATAGTGAAAATCAAACATAAGCCAGCAAGAGCTAAGAGCCCACCTAAATAACCTTCAAAGCCATCTCCTTGAAATAAGTCTGGTAAAAAGATCCCCCCCATTGTCCTATAACCAATATAAGAACTAAACCAGGAATCTTGCACCCAACTAGCTGTATATTGAATTGGAAAACCAACAAAAACTCCAATCATAAAAAAGATTAACGTTGTAAATGCTCTTGGTAGAGCTTGTGGTAAATCAGTTAGAACTCCACTTGCACAACAAACAGAAATTGACATTCCGAAGCCAAAGAGAAAACCACCTAAGATCAGACCAAGATTTATGGGCTTAATCCATAAATTATAACTAGCTGGATCTTTACCAAACAAAAAGGCAGTCATTAAAAGAGCTGTAATAAAAAACATAAACATTAAAGTTCTCATTAATTTGGTTGAGCCAGTTCTATAAGCTCTGTTTACACTACCTGCAAAACCCGTATAAGCTCTGGCTAAAGAATATCCCAAACCAGTTCCCATTAATAATCTAAAAAATAAAAGATCGGTTTTTAACCAAAATTTGGCTGCTGCGAGGATTATAATTATAATTATAAATCCAATAATTTTTTCAAATTTTTTCATTTAAAAATTCCCTCCTTGTTTTGCTAATTTAATTTTTACTTTGTTCTAAAATTCGCAAATCTAAACAAAAAATAATTAAATAATTTGTAAATTTGCTTTTTAACTAATAATATTATTCACAAGTACTATAATAATTATATACTATTTATTAATAATACTAAAATAATAATATCTTATGTTGGATAACTTTATTTTATATTAGATAAATTAAACTAAAAACTTTACAGTCTAAATTATGAGCTATATAATTAAAAAAGAATAGAATTAAAAAAAGGAGGTATTTTATAAATGAAAATTTCTATAATTTATCACAGTGAAAGTGGTAATACCAGAGAAGTAGCTGAAATTATTAAAGACGGATGTTTAAAAGTTGAAAAGGTTGAAGTAAAAACAATGTCAATTGATGAATTTGAGCCTGAATTCATTAATTCCTCTCAAACAATTATTTTAGGGAGTCCAACTTACAGTGGTGATATAAGTTGGCAGTTAAAGTCATTTTTAGATCAAAATAAAAAAATTGACTACAAAGGTAAATTAGGGGCTGTTTTTGCAACTGAAAACTTTATTGGTGGTGGAGCTGATAATGCACTATTAACAATGATTAGTCATTTACTTGTAAAAGGAATGTTGGTTTATTCAGCAGGAGCTGCTGCGGGTCATCCTTATACCCATTTTGGAGTTGTTTGTATTCAGGCTGGTTCTGAATCTCAAAAAGAAAGAGCAGCTATTTTTGGTAGGAGAATTGCTCAAAAAACTGTTGAATTATTTAAATAAATTAAGGCTCTTCTGCTAAGGAAGAACTTTTTGACATGCTTAATCCTGAGTGTTATACTTGACTTAAGATACTCCTAGGAGGTATATAATTATAATTAAAGAAATTGAGTTTTAAGTAGGAGGTACTAAAATGGATCATCAAAAAATGTTAGAGGATTTTAAAGAGCGTTTTAAAATTTCCTTAATTATTACAGTTCCAATTTTAATACTTTCACCTATGATTCAAGGTTTTTTAGCTTATAACTTAGAATTTCGAGGCAGTCAATATTTATTATTTTTGCTTTCTACTGTAATTTTCTTTTATGGTGGCTGGCCCTTTTTATCAGGCTTAAAAGATGAATTAAGCGATAAACAGCCAGGTATGATGACTTTGATTGCTTTGGCCATTTCGGTTGCTTATTTTTATAGTTCTGCAGTAGTTTTTGGGCTAGAAGGTAGATTTTTCTTCTGGGAGTTGGCAACTTTAATTGTAATTATGCTTCTAGGTCACTGGATTGAGATGCGCTCAGTAATGGGGGCTTCCCAGGCTTTAAAAGAACTGGCAAAATTGATGCCTGACCAAGCCCATAAAATTATTGAGGGAGAAGTTAAAGAAGTTAAAATAAAAAAATTAAAAAAAGGTGATCAAGTTTTAGTTAAACCTGGAGAAAAAATTCCAGCTGACGGATTGATTTATGAAGGGAATTCTTATATAGATGAATCAATGTTAACCGGAGAGTCAGAACCGGTAGAAAGAGGAGAAGATGAGGAAGTAATAGGTGGATCTGTTAATGGTGACAGCTCAATTAAAATTAGAATAGAAAAAGCTGGGGATGAGAGTTACTTGTCTCAGGTTATAGAAATGGTTAAAGAATCTCAGGCTGCTAAATCTAAAACCCAAAATTTTGCAGATCGTGCTGCTTTGTGGTTAACTTTAATTGCCATTACAGCAGGTACATTAACCTTTGGTAGCTGGTTTTATATTACAAGAGATTTAGCTTTTGCAATTGAAAGGATGGCTACAGTAATGGTCATTACCTGTCCTCATGCCTTAGGACTTGCGATTCCCCTGGTGGTAGCTGTTTCTACTACACTATCTGCTAAAAATGGTCTACTGATTCGCAATCGTACGGCTTTTGAGAATGCACGTAAAATAGATACAGTTTTATTTGATAAAACAGGGACCCTGACTGAAGGCAAATTTGGAGTAGAGGCAGTTGAAACATTTACAGGTGAATATAATGAGGAAGATGTTTTGCAGAAAGCAGCTTCTTTGGAACAAGAATCAGAACATCCAATTGCAAAGGGAATAGTAAAAAAAGCAGAAACAGATAAAGTTGAACTAATGAAAGTAGATGATTTTGAGATTATTAAAGGTAAAGGAGTAATTGGAAAAATTGACGGCAGAGATTTCAAGGCCGTTTCTCCTGGTTTTCTGAAAGAAAATAAAATAGAAGTACCTCAGTCTGCTTTAAAAGCAGGTCCATTTACCGAAGTCTTCATTTTAGAAGCTGGCAATTTAGTTGGAATGATCAGACTTGCTGATCAAATTAGAAAAAGCTCCTATGAGGCAGTACAGACACTTAAAGATAGAGGAATAAAAGTTAAGATGCTGACTGGAGACAATCAGAAAACTGCTGAATATGTAAGTAATGAACTCGGCCTGACGGATTATTTTGCCGAAGTACTTCCAGATGAGAAACAAAAAAAGGTAACAGAACTACAGGCTGAAGGAGCATTTGTTGCTATGACAGGTGATGGGGTTAATGATGCACCTGCTCTTGCAAAAGCAGATATCGGAATTGCAATTGGTTCTGGTACTGATGTTGCAGCTGAAACTGCAGATATTATTCTGGTTGAAAGTGATCCACTTGATGTATTAAAGCTGATCGAATTTGGCAGCTTAACTTATAAGAAAATGATTCAGAATTTATTCTGGGCTACAGGTTATAATGCCTTTGCAATACCACTGGCAGCAGGTGTTCTAGCAAGTTTTGGAATAATGATCTCTCCTGCAGTTGGGGCAGTGTTGATGTCAATGAGTACAGTGATTGTAGCAATCAATGCTAAGTTGTTAAAATTTTAAGTTTAGTTAAGTTTAGTATAATAGAAATATAAAAATTAATAATGTCTGTTAAAGATTATTAACTCAGTCAAATTTGTTTTTAGTTGGCTGAGTTTTTTGACATTATCAATCCTGAGTGATAAACTATGATTAAGATACTGCTTAGGGGTATATAGTAAAGAAATTGAGCTTAAAAAATAAATTAAGCTTGACATAAGCTGTTGTCAATGTTAGTATTATTTATACCCCCTACATGTATAAAGTATAAGGAGTGATAAAATGAAAAAAACAATTATGATTAAAGGAATGTCTTGCGAACACTGTGAAATGCATACTAAAAAGGAATTAGAAAAAATTGATGGGATTATTTCTGCAGAAGCTGATGCTGAAAAGGGTCAAGCTGTAATAGAGATGGAAAAAGAGGTAGCAGAAGATAAGTTAAAAGAAGCTGTAAAAGAAGCTGGCTACGATTATATAAAAACTGTATAACTTTAAAAAATTTTAATTTAAATATACATAGTGGGGGTATAATAAATTTAATGGAGGTGCAGAAAAATGGAAAATAAAAAAATAACTTTAAAAATAAAAGATATGAGCTGTGCTAGTTGTGCTCAAACAGTAGAAAAAGCTTTAAATAAAGCAGCTGGAGTTAGTGAAGCTCAGGTGAATTTTGCTGCTGAAAAGGCTTATATAACTTTTGATCCTAAAAAAAATAATAGAACTAATTTAATTGAAACTATTAAAAATAGTGGTTATGGTGTTCAAGAAGAGAAAGCAAAGACTTCTTTTAAGATAGATGGAATGACCTGTGCTAGCTGCTCTTCAGCAGTAGAGAAGGCTTTAAATAAAAGCGAAGGTGTTTATCAGGCCAATGTGAATATTGCAACTGAAAAGGGTAGTGTAGAATATAATCCAGAAATACTAGTCAAAAATGATTTTCGAGAAATTGTGAAAAATGCTGGTTATGAACTGGCCCGATTTGAAGATGAAGAACAAAAGAAAGAAAATGAAAATGATGAAGATGAACTCAGTGATGACATGAAAAAAGTTAAAAAAGCAAAAAAGAAAATGTGGGGTACCTGGGCTTTTACAATTCCAATTATGCTCTGGATGATTCCAGAAATGTTCTTCGGTATTGCCTGGCCTAATATGCAAATCTTTAATTTAGGAATGATTATTTTAGCAATTCCACCACTTTTTGTTTTCGGTCGTAAAACTTTTGTAACTGCTTATCGGGCAATTACTCATGGAAGTGCTAATATGGATGTTTTAATCGCAATGGGTACAGGTGCAGCCTTTATTACTGGACCTGCAGTCTTTTTTACTCCAATTGCTAATTATGCAGGTGTTTCTGCAATGATTATGGCTTTCCATTTAACAGGCCGTTTTATAGAAGAAACTGCTAAGGGGAGAGCCTCTCAAGCAATTAGAAAATTACTTGAATTGGGAGCCAAAACTGCAACAATTATTGAAAATGGTAATGAAAAAGAAGTAGCAATTGAGGATGTACAGCCTGGAGATATTATGCTGATTAAACCAGGAGAAAAAATACCTACTGATGGAGAAATTGTAGAAGGAGAAACAACAGTTGATGAATCAATGGCCACTGGAGAATCAATGCCTGTTAAAAGAAAAGAGGGAGATGAGGTAATTGGAGCTACAGTTAATCAGAATGGACTGATTAAGGTAAAAGCTACAAAAGTTGGTAAAGACACTTTTCTTTCTCAAGTAGTAAAAATGGTTGAAGAAGCTCAAGGAACTAAAGTTCCGATTCAGGAATTTGCTGATAAGATAACAGGGATTTTTGTTCCCACTGTTTTGATTATAGCAGTTTCTACCTTTGTGCTTTGGTTATTATTTCCAGAAAGTCTAAGAGAAGTTGGATTTTGGGCACAGTCATTTCTACCTTGGGTTGATCCGACTTTAGGTACATTTACTCTGGCAATCTTTGCAACAATTGCTGTTTTAGTAATCGCTTGTCCCTGTGCTTTAGGACTGGCAACTCCAACTGCATTGATGGTAGGAAGTGGGATTGGAGCTGAAAATGGAGTTCTAATCCGTAAAGGTGAAGCAATTCAGACTATGAAAGATGTTCACACAATTGTTTTTGATAAAACTGGAACCATTACTAAAGGTAAGCCTGAAGTAACAGATATAACTACAGCTTCAAACAGCAGTGAACAGCAATTACTGCAGCTGGCTGCAAGTGTAGAAGCTGGTTCTGAACATCCATTAGGAGAAGCAATAGTTCGAGGGGCCAAAGATAGGCAGATTGCAATAAAAGAAATTAAAAAGTTTAATTCTGTAACTGGTAAAGGTGTTAAAGCAGAAATTGATGGTAAAGAGGTACTTGTTGGAAGTAGAAAATTAATGGAGTCAGCTGGAATAGATAGTTCTGATTTTGAAGCTGAATTACAAAGATTGGAAAATGAAGCTAAAACTGCAATGCTAGTTGCAGCTGCTGGTAAAATGTTGGGGATAGTTGCTGTAGCAGATGCTTTAAAAGAAGATTCGGTTCAAGCAATTGCTGAACTGAAAAAACTAGGCTTAGAAACAGCAATGATCACAGGTGATAATCAGCGTACAGCAGAGGCGATAGCAAAAGAAGTTGGAATTGATCATGTAGTTGCCGAAGTTATGCCAGATGGTAAAGTAGATAAGGTAAAAGAACTGCAATCTGAATTTGGTGTTATTGCCATGGTTGGTGATGGAATTAATGATGCACCAGCTTTAACTCAGGCAAATGTTGGAATAGCAATTGGTACTGGTACAGATATTGCAATTGAGTCCTCAGATATTACCCTTGTTCGTGGAGATTTATCTTCTGTAATTACAGCAGTTAAATTATCACGAGCCACTTTTAGAAAAATTAAACAGAATTTATTCTGGGCCTTTTTCTACAATTTAATTGCAATTCCGGTTGCTATTTTAGGTTTGTTACATCCGGTAATTGCAGAAATGGCAATGGCTACTAGTTCAATTAGTGTAGTCACAAACGCTAATTTGTTAAGAAGAGAAAATGTTCAAGCTGAATATAAAAATGATTAAAAATTTAAATATTAGCTAAGCAAATATAATTTGGGGGGATCATATGAATTCTTTATGTGAATTAGATAAAAAAGAGCTAACAAATCGCCTGAAAAGAATAGAAGGACAGGTAAGGGGTATCCAGAGAATGATAGATGAAGAAAAGTATTGTGTGGATATTTTAAATCAAATTAATGCTATTCAAGGTGGGCTTAAAAAAGTTAGCCTCAAAATTTTTGATAAACATGTTCACGGCTGTGTTCAGAGAGCTGTTAAAAATGAACAAGGAGACGAAATTATTGATGAGTTAATGAATGTGGTGGAGAAATTTACTAAATAAACTATATTTAATCAGAGGCCTTAGCGGCTTCTGATTTTTTTTTGGAAAATTGTAAAAAAAATCTTGATTATTAAAAAGAGCTGTGTTATTCTCTATTTATGAAATTTATTTTCATAAAAAAAATAATATGAAAATAAATTACAAAAGGAGGAAATATTTTGTTTAAACAACTACAAAAAATTGGGAAATCTTTTATGCTGCCGATTGCAATTTTGCCAGCAGCAGGTCTATTGCTCGGAATTGGTGGTGCACTTTCAAATCCAAACACTGTTCAGGCTTATCCATTTTTAGATATTGGCTGGCTGCAGGCCTTATTTGCAATTATGTCTTCTGCTGGAAGTATTGTTTTTGGTAATCTGGCTTTGATTATGACTGTTGGTTTATCACTGGGACTGGCTAAAAAAGATAAAGGAACAGCTGCTCTGGCTGGTTTAGTTGCTTTTTTAGTTATGAATGCTTCAATTGATGGAATGATAACTGCTTTTAATGTAGATGTTAAAAGTATTGATACAGGTGTTGTTGGCTCTATAGTAATTGGTACTATGGTATCATTTTTACATAATCGCTATAGAAATATTAAATTACCAAGATTCTTAGGATTTTTTGGTGGTTCAAGATTTATACCAATAGTATCTTCATTTGCTTCTATTGCTGTTGGATTTGTCTTCTTTATGACCTGGCCAACTTTTCAGGATTGGTTAGTTAGTGCTGGTCAGGCAATAGCTGGTTTTGGAGTTATTGGTACCTTTTTATACGGATTCTTATTAAGGTTAAGTGGAGCTGTAGGTCTGCACCATATGATCTATCCATTATTTTGGTATACAGAGTTAGGTGGTATTGCTCAGGTTGCAGGAGAAACTATTGCTGGAGCTCAAAAAATATTCTTTGCCGAACTTGCTGATCCAAATCATACAGGACTTTTTACAGAGGGAACTAGATTTTTTGCCGGTCGTTTTGCAACAATGATGTTTGGTTTACCAGCTGGTGCTCTTGCTATGTATCACACAGTTAAAAAATCAAAAAGGGGAGCTGTTGTAGGATTATTTTTCAGTGCTGCCTTAACTTCATTTATTACTGGAATTACTGAACCAATTGAATTTATGTTTCTTTTTGTTGCTCCCTGGCTTTATGTAATTCACTCTATTTTTGATGGTTTATCTTTTGCAATAGCTGATATTTTAAATATTTCTATTGGAAATACATTTTCAGGTGGTTTAATCGATTATCTTTTATTTGGAGTTTTACAGGGAAATGCTGCTACTAACTGGATCTATGTTCTAATTGTTGGACCTATCTGGTCAGCATTATACTATTTCTCATTTAGGTTTTTAATTCAAAAATTTGATGTTGCAATCCCAGGTAGAGGAGATGAAAATCTGGAAGAGGAAGAAGTAGAAGCAGTTAACGGAGATCATTCATTATTTGAAAAATCAAAAGCTGTTTTAGATGCCTTAGGTGGTCGAGAAAATATTGAAGAAATAGATGCCTGTATTACAAGATTAAGAGTTTCTGTTTATAATAAAGATAATGTTGATAAAACTAAATTGAAAAAATTAGGAGCTACAGGTGTATTAGAGGTGAAAGGTGGAGTGCAGGCAATTTTTGGTGCCTTAGCTGATCCACTTAAACAAAATATTGAAGATATTCTGGAAGATAGAAAGGTGATTTAATTGAATAAAGGTTTAATAGTTTCTTGTCAGGCTTTAGAAGATGAACCTTTACACAGTTCATTTATTATGGGTAGAATGGCGGCAGCTGCAAAAATGGCAGGTGCTGTTGGGATAAGAGCTAATAGTGTAGAAGATATTCAGGCAATAAAAAAAGCAGTTGAGCTGCCGATTATTGGAATTATAAAAAAAGAATATGAAGCTAAAAAAGCTTATATAACACCTACTTTAAAGGAAGTTGAGGAGTTAATTTCAGAAGAGATAGAAACAATTGCAGTTGATGCTACTATTGACCAGGAGCTAAATTTTTTAGAAAAAATAATTTCTAAATATCCTGAGCAAAAATTTATGGCAGATATTTCAACTGTAGAAGAAGGCTTAAGAGCTGCTGAATTAGGCTTTGATTATGTAGGTACAACTCTGGTTGGTTATACAAAACAGTCTAAAAATGTAGATAAATTTGAAGTACTTAAAACTTTGATCAAAGAGACTGAGGCTGCAGTAATTGCAGAGGGTAATTTCGATACTCCTGAAAAAGCAGCTAAGGCAATTGAAATGGGTGCTTATGCAGTTGTTGTTGGCTCAGCAATTACAAGACCTCAAAAAATTGCTAAGAAATTTGTGGATGCTGTAAATAAATTGTAAAATAATATAGGGTGGTTAAAAATGGATATATTAATAGATATACAGAAACAGTTTAATAAATTCACTAATAAAGAAACAGATATAGCCCAATATATTTTAGAATCTAAAGCTAAAGTTAAGGATATGAGTATTACTGAGCTTGCAGAAAAGACTGAAACTTCAACGGCAACTATAACCAGGTTTTCAAAAAAAGTTGGAGCCAAAAATTTTGTAGAGTTAAAAATGCAGATTAATAGTTCTAATTATTTGCATCAAGATACAGAAGTTGACGATTTATTTGTTAATATAACTGATTATTATAAGGAAGTGCTTGATAACTCACAAAAGTTAGTCGATATAAATAAAATTATTAGTTTAGTCGATAAAATTAAATCTGCTGAAAAAATTTATATTTATGGGATTGGAAGTTCCGGTTTAACTGCAGATGAGATGAGACTTAGATTGCTTAGAATGGGTTTTCATGTCTCCAGTATTACAGACTCTCATTTAATGAAAATAAATAGTGCTATTATTTCAGAAAATGATCTTGTTATAGCAATTTCTATTTCTGGTCAAACAAAAGAAATAGTTGAATCTTTGAAAATTGCTCAAAAAAATAAAGCTAAAACTTTATTGATTACCAGCTTTGAAAATACTGAGGCTGCAAAATATGCTAATTTAGAGGCTTTAATTTATAATATTGCCTTTGTTGATCAGCAGAGGTTTATTAATTCACAATTTTCTGTAGTCTATTTATTAGATATTATTTGTACAGTATTATTACAGGACAAAGATATTAATAATAAATACAGTAAAACAGTTTCTACAATTCTTAAAAGTGATTAACTTAGTAATTGTTATACAGCAAGTTGATAAGAAATCTTAATCCAGTTTAATATTGCATAAAAAAGATGGAGCTTTTCAGCTCCATCTTTTTAGCTTAAATTTATTAATTTATGCTAAAATAGATCTTACAAACCAAATATTTTGACTGTAACCAGCTACATGATCCTCAAATTCCCCAACTACTTCAAAATCATCAGCTGCATCAGCATCATTTCTAATTTCTGTAGCTAATTTTTTCATTTCTTTTAAATCAGCTAGAACTTCATTTAAAACTTCATCCACACCATATTTTTTAGATTCTAACTCTTTAATTGTAGATGCTTCTTGATATTCGCTAAGTTTTACTAAAGGAAATTCACCCTTCATCTTTAAGATTTCTGCAACTTCATCATATTTTTCAAAGAAGTCATCATAAAGTTCTTCAGTAAAATTATGAACTTGCATAAACTGTTTACCTTCTACATTCCAGTGTAAATTGTGTAACTTAGTGTTTAAAACTGCTAGATTTGCTAAATAAGTGTTCATTTTTTCATAACTTTTCATAAAAAATTCCTCCTGTTATTTATTAGTAATGATTATTATTATCAACTATCTATATAATAATACATTAATTAAACTTTGTCAAGCTGATTGCCCCTCTTTTTAAAAAAAATAGATAGTTGATTGGTCCACATCTAATTATAACAGATTTATTTAAAAATTCAAATAAATAGTTATATAAAAGTAAAATAATTATATTTTTAGGTAAAATAAGTTAAATAAATAAATTTGTTAAGTAGTTTCCCCATTTTTTAAAATAGCAAAAACTCAAAGTTATCAACAGTCAAAATTGTGGATAATTAACTCTTAGAAACCCTTAAAATAGATTATCCACAGATTAAGCAAAAAAGGTGAAACAAGCTCCTTCTTTTGGTATAATTAGTTTGCAGACAAATAACACCAAAAAGGAGTTGTTTCACCATGACTAATTATACCAGATTAATCTATGAAATTAAACGAAAAGTAAGTAATTTCTCTAAAAAAATATCCAAAGATTTATCAAAACCTAAAACTAAATTCATATCTCAAATGATTTACGGACTTTTAGATAGTCAATCAGTACTTTTAAGTAATATTGGCAGATCTTTAAAAGAAGATAATCTTTTGAAAAAGACCGTTGAGCGTTTATCCAGAAATCTTGAAAATTTTGATGAACAGGAAGACTTGATTGGAAAATATATAAAAGAGGTAAAACCTCATATTGATGATAATACTGTTTTCTGCTGTGACAAATCAGATGTAGTTAAACCATACAGTAAAAAACTAGAAGCTCTTGATCGAGTTAGAGACGGCAGTAAAGGTGAAACTGAAAAAGGCTACGACACTTTTGAAATAACTGCTTTAACTGATAAAAAAGCACTGCCTGTTGAAGTATATTCTCATATTTATTCAAGTCTAGAATCTGGATTTAAAAGCAGAAATATAGAAGCTCTAAAAGGTCTTGACTTTGTAGAAAAACACTTTGGAAAAAAGGGTATCTATGCCCTTGATAGAGGCTATGATGCCAATATGTATTATGAATATTTTACTGAGGGCAATAAAGATTTTGTAATTAGAGCTAAAGGAAACCGCAATGTTATCTATAAGGGTAAAAGCTTAAATATCAAAAAAGTAGCTGCTCTCTATAAGGGAAAATATGCCTACCGTTATAGAAATCAGAACAATAAAGAGCGAAAGCTAAAATTTAGCTATGCTCCAATTAAATTACCTGCTTTAAAAGATACTGAATTAACTATGGTAATTGTCAGAGGACATGGTATTAATCCAACCATGATTATCACAAATTTAAATCCTAATTCTAAACGACTTACTCTGGCAGTTTTAAAAGCGTATATTAAAAGATGGAGAATTGAAGAATATTTTAGGTTTAAAAAACAAAAATTTGACTTTGAAAACTTTAGAGTTAGATCATTAAAGAAAATCAGAAATTTAGATTTAATTTTATCAATAACCATAGGATTTTTAGCTCTTTTTTCCAATCAGAAAAAGACTAAGCTTAGAGTATTTGTTAAGAAAGTTTCAGAAAGAATATTTGATATACCAGACTTTGAATACTATGCTTTGGCTGATGGAATCAGAGAAATACTGGCTAAATCCTACACTGGAATAGCTTCTTTTTTAAAGAGTTATTACAAAAAAAGACGATCACAAAAGAAATTAAGACTCTCTTTACCATTATGACGGTAAGGATAATTTTTGCTATTTTAAAAAATGGGGAAACTCATTAATTTGTTAAGTTGACAATTATTTAATTATATGGTTTAATTAATAAAAAGCAAATATATATCTGTTGTCTAATCTCAATTGAGAACGGGGGACCCATTTTTGGGGCTAATCTATATTTTATATATAGAAGAAGACCTTTTACTTCTAGCCCGACAGCTAACTCCGTAGACCTAGTTAAAGGACAGACTGCCTGTCATGGCGTAATTGGATTATTGGCACTACAGTCTATCTGTGGTGTTTTTTTAATTTATAATTTAAAATTAAAATTAGGAGAGAAAATGATGAATATTAGCAAAAAAAATCTAACTCCAGCTCAATATTTAGTTAGTGGTTATTTTGTAGTAATTATTTTAGGTGCATTACTTTTAATGCTGCCAATTGCTACTACAGATGGTCAAGGTTTAAGAGCAATCGATGCTGTTTTTACTGCTACCTCTGCAACTTGTGTAACAGGTCTGATTGTAGTTAATACTAAAGAGGCTTTTACAACTTTTGGTTCAACGGTGATTATGTTTTTGATTCAAATTGGTGGACTTGGAATTATGTCGATGTCAACCTTATTTGCTTTTATTATTGGCAAAAAAATTAGTTTAAAAGAAAGATTAATTATTCAAGAAGATTTGAATCAATATCAAATTTCGGGAATGGTCAGACTGGTTCAATATCTATTAGGATTTACTTTTGCTATTGAAGGAAGTGCAGCTGTAATTTTATTTTTTCGTTTTCTTAAAGATTATCCAACTGGTAAATCAATATATCTAGCAATTTTCCATTCTGTCTCTGCTTTTAATAATGCTGGTTTTGATCTTTTTGGTAATAGTCTGGAAAATTTCACTGGTGATTTAACAATTAACTTAGTTATCATGGCTCTAATTATTTTAGGTGGTATTGGTTTTGGAGTAATGGTAGAAGCTTATAATAGAATTAAATTTAAAAAGTCAACTTTACAGACTAAAATTGTACTTATAGTTACTCTTTCTTTGTTGATTTTTGGTTTTATTGTCTTTTTCATCTTAGAATATGATAATACACTGGCTGGATTACCTCTGTTAGATAAAACACTGGGGGCAATGTTTTTATCAGTTACTCCAAGAACTGCTGGTTTTAATACAGTAGCTACTGGAGCTTTAAAACAATCTTCATTATTTATAATAATTATTTTAATGTTTATTGGTGCTTCACCTGGTTCAACTGGTGGTGGAATCAAGACAACAACTTTTGGAGTAATGTTAGCTACTTTAAAAAATATGATTATAGGTAAAGAAGATGTTGAAGTATATAATCGTAGGTTTAAAAAGAAAATTATTTATGAAGCTTTTGTAATTACCATGTTAGCTGCAGGTTTAGTTATTTTAGTAACTACAATCCTACTTATAGTCGAAGATTTTCAATTTATTGATATTTTATTTGAAACAGTATCCGCTTTTGGTACAGTAGGACTCTCTACTGGAATTACAGGTCAGCTATCTGATATTAGTAGAGTTTTAATAACTATAACTATGTTTGCTGGGCGAGTTGGTCCTTTAACTTTAGCACTAGCTTTTGGAGAGAGAGTAAGAAAAGGAAATTATCACTATCCAACTGAAAAAGTAATGGTTGGTTAATTTTGATAGGAGGAGAATAAATGAAACAATTTATTGTTGTAGGATTAGGAAGATTTGGAACTAGTGTTGCTAAAACTTTAGCAGAAAATGGACATGATGTTTTAGCAATTGATTGTGATCCCGAAAAGGTACAGGCAATTAGTTCAGATGTTACTCATGCTGTGGAAGCAGATGCAACTGATGAAGAAACATTAAAAACTTTAGGAGTAAGGAATTTTGATGTAGCAATTATTAGTATTGGAGATAATGTTTCAGCAAATATTTTATGTACCTTAATTTTAAAAGAATTAAATTTACCATATGTAATTGTAAAAGCTCCTGATACTTTGCATGGAAAAGTTTTAACTAAAGTTGGAGCAGATAGAGTAGTCTATCCTGAAAGAGATATGGGGGCTAGAATAGCTCAGAATCTAATTTCATCTAATGTATTAGATTATATAGAATTTGCCCCAGAATATGGAGTGATTGAAATCTTAGCTAGTGGAAAAATGATTGGCAAGACTTTAAAAGAATTAGAATTAAGGGCTAATTTTGATGTTAATGTAATGGCTATCAAAAGAGGTGAACAATTATATATATCTCCTGGAGCAAATGATAAAATATTAGAAGGAGATAAGCTTGTTTTAATGGGTAAAAATGAAAATTTAGAAAAAATGAAGAATTTTGGTAATTAGATAATATTTCTATAAGGAAGTGTAAAATATGAATTTTAAAACTTTAAAAGCAAAGATACTTTTAGGTTTTGCAGTTATGATTATAATTATAACTGGAGTTGTTGGGTGGAGTATTTATAATTTTGAAACCCTGTCAAATGCAATTAATGATATTTTAGTTGAAAATTATAGAAGTATTAAAGCTAGTGATAGTATGGTAGAATCTATTGAAAGACAAGATAGTTCTTTACTTTTACTTTTGAGATCAAATGAAAAAAAAGGTAGAGAAATATTTAGAATTAATGAAAAAGAATTCTATAGTTGGTTAGCTAGAGCAGAAGATAATATAACTATAGCAGGTGAAGGAGAAATTTTAAATAAAATTAATACCAAATATTTTAAATTTATTTCTAATTTTGATGAATTTCATAATTCTAAAGAAGAAAAACGCTGGGAAATATATAATGAAAATTTACTTCCTTATTTTAATGAAATTAAAAATGATATTAGAGAATTAAGAGAACTTAATAGACAAGCGATGGTTGATGCTCAAAAAAATGCTAATAGTAGGGCTAATCAGGCAATAATTTATACTCTAGTTTTAGCTTCAACTGTAATCATTTTTTCTTTGATTTTTGTATTTTACTTAACAAAACAAATTTTAAAACCAATTAAAGAATTAGAAAAAGGAATTAAAGAAGTTGCAGATCGAAATTTTCAACAACATGTTGAAGTGGCATCTGAAGATGAGATTGGTTCTTTAGCAAATGAATTTAATGAGATGATTTCAAAATTAAAAGAATATGAAAAAATAAATATAAAGAAGTTACTAATGGAAAAAGAAAAATCAGAAGCAGTAGTTAATAATTTAAATAATCCTTTGATTGTGACTGATCATGATCATAAAATTGTTTTAATTAATGAAGTAGCAAAAAAGTTGTTCTCTCTTAATAAAGATATAATAAACACTCATTTTTTAGAAGTTATTCAAGCAGAAGAAATATTTGAATATATAAAAAATCCGGAAGAAAAAGAAAAAAATATTTTTAATTTCACAAAAGATGGAAAAGAAAAACATTATCGTATTTCTACTAACAAAGTAGTAGATGAGGATGAAGAATATCAGTTTACTGTTACTCTTTTAGAAGATATTACTAATTTAAAAGAGATTGATAATATGAAATCTGAATTCGTTTCCACTGTTTCACATGAATTTAGAACTCCTTTAACTTCGATGAATATGGGGTTAAGCATGGTAATTAATGAAGATACAGGAAAACTGAATGAAGAACAGAGAGAACTATTAGAAGCTGCTTATGAAGATGTTGAGAGGTTAACTGGATTAGTAAATGATCTGCTTGATTTATCAAAAATTGAATCTGGTAGAATTGAGATGGAATTTGATAAGGTTAATATTAATGAAATTGTAGAAAAAACCTTAGATCCATTTTATAAACAAGCAAAAGAAAAAGAGATAGCTTTAAATTTTAATAAGCAAGAGAATAATATTTTTGCTTGGGCTGATCCTACTAAAGTTAGTTGGGTTATTTCTAATTTAATTGGAAATGCACTTCGCTATGCAGATAATGGTGAAATAGAAATTAAGGCAGAGGTAAAAGGAAGAAGGGTTTTGGTCTCAGTAACTGACGATGGTCCTGGAATTCCAAAGGAATATCAATCAAAGATTTTTGATAAATTTGTAAGAGCTGGTAATGATAAAAATGAGAAAAGTGGTACAGGACTTGGTCTTGCTATTTCAAAGGAAATTATAACTGCTCATAATGGTAGAATCTGGGTGGAAAGTGAAGAAGGTAATGGTTCTACTTTCTCTTTTTATATTCCTCGCTTTGGTTATCAGGAGGGAAATAATGAATAAAATATTAGTAGTAGATGATGAAAAAAATATTAGACTAGTAGTTGGTAAGAGTCTTGAAAAATCAGGTTTTGATATTGTTTATGCCATTGATGGATTGGAAGCAGTTGAAAAAGCAAATGAATCTAATCCTGATTTAGTCTTACTTGATCTAAGATTACCAAAAATGAATGGTTTTTTAGTTTTAGAAGCACTTAAAAGTAATGCAGCAACAGAAGAGATCCCTGTAATTATATTATCTGCTTTATCAGAGGAAGATGATGTACAGAAGGCTATTTCTTTGGGGGCAGAAGACTTTTTAGTTAAACCAATCAGTCAAGGTGATCTATTGGCTTCAGTTGAAGAAGCTTTTTCAGAAAAGAATGAGGAAAATAAGAAGGAGGTTAATAATAATGAAGAATAAAGTATTAATTGTAGATGATGAAAAAAATATTCGTTTAACTTTAAAAACAGCTTTGAAAAAAGCTGGTTATCAAGTAGAAACCGCTGTGAATGGTGAAGATGGGTTAAGTATCTTAAAGGAAGAAGAAATTCCCGTTATTTTGCTTGATATGAAAATGCCAGGAATGGATGGAATTCAATTTTTAAAAGAAATTGCTAATGATAATTTTGAAACTAAGGTTATTATGATTACTGGTTATGGTAGTGTAGAAACAGCAGTTGAAACTTTAAAATTAGGTGCTGTTGATTATTTAAGAAAACCTTTTAAACCAGAAGAAATAATTGGAATAGTAGAAGATGTATTTGAACGTTATAAAGTTGAAAATAGTGGTGAGGAAGTAGAAAGTTTTGAGGAATATATAATGCTTGCTAAAAATTCTATTAATAAAAGAGATTTTACTCAAGCAAAGAAAATGCTACGGCAAGCAACTTCTTTAGACTCTCAAAAGCCAGAGCCTTTTAATCTTTTAGGAATTATTTATGAAATGCAGCATAAACAGGCAGAAGCTATGAAAATGTATAGAGCTGCTCTTGCTTTAAATCCAGCTTATAAACCAGCAAATGATAATATTGAAAGAGCTGGTGAGTCAATGGGATCTATTAATTTAGATAAGATTAACTTTGGAGATGATGAGGAGGAAAATTAAATGTTTATAGTAATTATTGGCTGTGGCAGGACTGGTTCTTTATTAGCTGGTAACCTATCTCGTTCAGGTCATGAAGTAGTTGTGATTGAAAATAATGCAGAATCTTTTTCTTTACTTCCAGTTGATTTTTCTGGTTTTCAAATTGAGGGAGATGCAGCTGAAAATGATATTTTAAAAGAGGGAAAAATAGAATCAGCTGATTTAGTAATTGTAAGTACTGGTAATGATCAAATAAATTATCTAGTTTCACAAATGGCAAAAATAAATTTTGATGTGCCTAGAATAATGGTTCGAACAATTGATCCAGCTGTAGAAAAAATGTATAAAAATGAAAATAAAGTTGAAAGTTTTTCTCAAATTTCTCTTTTAGCAGATAATATGATTAGTAAAATTGAGCAAGAAGGGATGAGTTTATAGTGGATATAATATTAGTTGGTGGAGGTAAATTAATTTATCACCTTGCCAAAAAACTTATTTCAAAAGGTCATTTTTTGACTATTATTAATAAAGATCAAAAATTAGCTGAAGATTTAGCAAGAAAAATTAATGCAACAGTTGTTTATGGTGATGCGACAAATAAATCTGTTTTAGAAGATGCTG
Organism: Halanaerobium praevalens DSM 2228; assembly: GCF_000165465.1. Lineage (GTDB taxonomy): Bacteria > Bacillota > Halanaerobiia > Halanaerobiales > Halanaerobiaceae > Halanaerobium > Halanaerobium praevalens. Next base: position 1,548,218 of record NC_017455.1, on the reverse strand, counting down.
GAGCTTATAAGGCTGATAATTTAGTTTCTTTGACTCAAAAAGACCATGATAACCTTTTTATTTGTAAAATGGCAATGGGATATTTTGGAGTTGAAAGAACAACTGCTTTAGTTAATAATCCAGAAAATGAAGAATTATTTAATAATTTAGGTATTACTGGTATTTTTAATATTACTGATTTAATTAGCTCTATAATCGAGCAGAGTGTAGTTTCAGAAGATGTTAGTAATTTGACTATGATTGAAGAGGGAAAATTAAGTATTTTCCAAGTTGAAGTTTCTCCCTTATCTGATGCTGTAGGCAAGGAGATTAAAGAAATTGATTTACCTTTAACTATAGTTTTAGGTGGTATAGTTCGTAATGGAGATATAACAATCCCTCGTGGTGGCTCTCAAGTTCAGGCTGGGGATAAAATAGTTATTATTTCTTTACCTGAAGAGCAGGCAGAGGCAATTAAAGTTTTTGGTGGTGAAGAATAACATGAAATATAAAAATTTAATTATTTCCCGTTATTTTTTAATTTCCAAATATATTGGAGTTATTATTATGTTTGCTGGAGCAGCTATTGCTTCACCACTTTTATTTTTAACAGCTTATCCAGAAGAGTCATTTTTAGCACCTCAATTTTTATTAGCAGCTGGACTTTCTGTATTAGTTGGTTTAGCTCTTTATAGTTATGGGAATAAACATCAAGAAGAAGATGTTGAGCTATCATTAAATGAAGGAAGTATAATAGTCATATTTTCTTGGCTTGGTGCTATTTTCTTTTCTGCTATTCCTTTTGTGACAATATTAGATATGAGTTGGTCACACTCCATTTTTGAAGTTGTAAGTGGTTGGACAACTACTGGTTTATCATTGGTAGATGTTACAAAAGCTCCGAAATTAATTTTAATTTGGCGGAGTATTATGCAATTTTTTGGTGGAGCTGGCTTAGCAGTAATTGCTTTATCATCTTTACTTCCAGTTCATGGAATGGGACTTTATATGGCAGAAGCTAGAAGTGATAAATTACTACCTCATGTTAAGAGATCAACAATGATGATTATGAAGATCTATACCTTTTATACAGTTGCTGGAATATTTTTGTATTATTTTTCTGGAATGCCAATGTTTGATTCAATTAATCACTCAATGGCTGCAATTTCTACTGGAGGATTTTCTACTCAACCAGATAGTATAGGCCATTATAATAGTCTTTCAATTGAAGTAGTTACTATAATTTTAATGTTTTTGGGTACAATTAACTTTGCTACTCATTATACATTGATTAAAGGTAAAATAAATACATTTTTTAAGAATGCAGAGATTCGTTTAATGATTACTTTATTTACTTTATTAACACCTATTTTAATGTTCTTTTCTTTAAATTCTCTCTATCCTAAGTTAGGTGAGAATTTTAGGATTACTTTTTTTCAAATTATTACAGCTTTATCTACAACTGGATTTTCTACAATTGCTTTTGCAGGTTGGCCTATATTTGCTAATTTTATTATAATTTTAATTATGCTTGTTGGTGGTGGAACAGGTTCAACTGCTGGTGGTATTAAGCAGTATAGAATTTATTTGATTTTCAAATCAATCTTTTGGGAAATTAAAGAACAGTTTTTACCTCGGAGAAGTGTGAGCAGTAATTATCTTTGGCGGGGAGAAAATAAGTTTTATGTCAAAGATCAACATATTAAAGATGTAGCAAATTATATAATCTTATATTTATTTACTTTTTTTGTTGGAGTAGCAATTCATACAGCTTATGGCTATTCTCTTTTAGATAGTATGTTTGAATTTGGTTCTGCTTTAGGAACAGTTGGGCTTTCAATTGGTCTGATTTCTCCAACTGCCCCAACAGGTATTATTTGGACTCAGACTATAGGTATGTTTTTAGGAAGATTAGAGTTTTTTATTATTCTTTATGCAGGAATTAAATTAGCTAAGGATGGAATATATATAGTAAAAAAATAGTATATTTTATTTTATAAATTAATCAAATAGAGTAAAATTAAATATAAAAAAAGAGTCAGTATTTTCTTCAAAGAAAAATACTGACTTTATAAAAATATTTTATTAAAAAACTGCCTCAGCTTTTATCTTAGCTGGCGCAGTTTTTTTATTCTTGCTTCAGTTGGTGGATGAGAGCTAAATAGTTTTGCCATTCCCTTACTAGAAAGTGGATTTAAAATAAACATATGGGCTGCTGCTTCATTGATTTGCATCTGCTGTCCTCTCTGGCTGTAAGTTTCCATTTTTTCTAAAGCACTTGCCAGTCCTTCTGGATTACCAGATATTTTGCCACCTGTTTCATCAGCAATATACTCTCTAGAGCGGGAAATTGCCATTTTAATTAAAATTGCTGCTAGCGGAGCAAAAATGATAGCAACTAATTGCAGCAGAGCTCCAGCTCCATTATTGTTGCGTCGGCCACCAAAAAGCATTCTAAATCTACCCATCCTGGCCAAAAAAGCTAAAGCTCCAGCCATTACAGCTGCCATGGTGCTGATCAGAGTATCTCTATTTTTAACATGAGCCAGTTCGTGGGCTATTACTCCCTCTAATTCATCTGCATTTAGCAATCTAATTAAGCCCTTAGTTACTGCTATTGCAGCATTCTCGGGGTTTCTACCAGTTGCAAAAGCATTTGGCTGATTTGATGGTGTCAGATAAATATCCGGCATAGGCAACTTAGCATTTTGGCTGAGTTTACGGACTATTTTATAAATTTCAGGAGCTTCACTTTCACTTAAAGGTTTTGATTTTGTCATTTTGATAGCAAGTTTGTCACTGTTCCAGTAGCTAATAAAATTAATTGCAAGTGCAAAAACAAAAGCCATCACAACTCCATTTTCACCAGCAATCATTCCTCCAAAGAACATAAATATAATTATTAAACTAAACATTAATAAAAATGTTTTTATGCGGTGCATTATTTGGCCTCCTTAATTAATAACTCTTTCTATTTTAATTTATCTTTATATTATAATTCTACATTATAATTATAATTGATACAAATTAAAATTTAATGAGAAATCTAATTATATCAAAATCTTTGATTTTTAAAATTGAAAGTTGATTATTCTCTAAATATCTCTGAGCAGCAGCTTGATACATAAAAGAAATTCCTTTATTTTGAGCAGCTAATTCTTTAATAACATTTAAATTACCAATTTCCATTGTAGAAGCAAAACTTTCTTTACTTAAATTATTTGTATATAAAATTTGCTCTAAAATATCTCTAGTACCTGAACCTTTTTCTCTTAAAATTAAATTACAATCAAGCAGATTTTCAAGTTTGATTGCTAGCTTAGCATATTTTGATTTAGGAGAACAAACTCCAATAAATTTTTCTTTACTAAAAAGTTGATAACCAAATTTAGACTTATCAAAAAAACCTTCAAGAATAGCAAAGTTTATTTTACCATTTTTTAATTTATTAAGCAGTGATTCTGTATTTTCCACTAACATATCTAAATTTATATTATTTTGAGTATTCATAACTCTATTTAGAAGTTCTGGCATTACAAATTCGCCAATGGAAAGAGTTGCTCCAAATTTAATGTTTTGAATACTTGATTTTTGGCTTATATTTTTCTTTACTTCTTTACTATCAGCAATCATTCTTTCTGTATAAGTATAAAGTTTTTTACCTGCTTTAGTAATTTTTAAGTTTTTTGCTTTATAATTAAATAATTTAACTTTATAGTAATCTTCTAAATATTTAATATGCTGAGTTACAGTTGGTTGAGTAATATGTAATTTTTTAGCTGTTTTTGTATAATTTTTTATTTGGCAGAGATGTAAAAAAGTATGATGTCTAAAGTCTATCATTTTTTCCCTCCTTTAGTATTTTAAGCTAAAATGAATAACTATAATTTAAAATTATAGATTAATAAATTATTATAATTTTATTTTATCTATATTTTATTATAAAATCAAGAAAGAAATTATAAGGAGGAGATAAGATGATAAAGATCAAAGATTATTTAGCAGGTGTTATGCTGACAATAGTACTGGCTTTAGCTGCTAAAGCAATAAGTACTTACATACCAATGCATCTTATTAGTGCTGGGGTTTTTGCTCTTATTTTAGGAATGTTATTAAATCCTATTATTAGAGAAATTTCTATATTTAATTTAGGAATTAATTTTGTATCTAAGAAAATTTTAAAAACCTCAATTGTTCTAATGGGTCTAACTTTAAGTTTTTCTCAAGTTTTATCAGTTGGAGGCTATTCATTAATAGTAATGAGTTTTACTTTAATGACAGCTTTTGGTGGAGGTTATTTAGTGGGACGTTTATTTAATATGAACTGGAAATTATCAAGTTTAATTTCTGCTGGAACAGGAGTTTGTGGAGGTTCTGCAATTGCAGCTATGGCTCCTACAATTGAAGCTAAAAATAGTGATATAGCTTATGCTATTTCCGCTACTTTTATTTTTGATGTTTTAATGGTAATTCTTTTTCCTTTAGCAGGTAAATACTTTGGAATGAGTGATTTAGGTTTTGGACTTTGGGCAGGAACAGCAGTTAATGATACATCATCAGTTGTAGCTGCAGGTTATGCTTTTTCTGATGCAGCTGGTGCTTTTGCAGTAATAGTTAAATTAACAAGAACTCTTTCGATAATTCCAATTGTAATGATTTTTTCATTTATAAATGCTAAAGAAAATAAGAAACTGGGAATAGAAGTAAATAATGAGAGTGAAAAAGTGAAAGTCAGAGATATTTTTCCTTATTTTATTTTATTATTTTTAGTAATGGTGGCTATAAAAAGCACAGGTCTGATTTCAGTTGAATTAAGTCATAATATTTCTGTTATTTCTAAGTTTATGATGGTTATGGCCTTAGGTTCTATTGGTTTAACAACTAATTTTAGTGAAGTATCTGATTCGGGTATCAAACCATTATTTCATGGTTTTATAATTTCTTCTTTAGTTGTTATAGTCTCATTTACAGTGCAATTATTTATTGGTCAGCTATAATATTTTTATTTTACTAACTCTTATGTTAAACTATAATTTAAATAGTAGAAACTAATATTTTATTAAGCAAAGTTTAATTAATAGGAGTGATTATTAAATAATGGAAAATATTAAATTTAAAGCACTTGAAGTTCGTGAAGTAGATGGTGAATTTAAAAGAGAGATTATAAAAAAAGAAATCAATGATCTACCTCAAGGAGAGTTGATCGTTGAAGTTAAATATTCTTCTTTAAATTATAAAGATGCTCTTTCTGCTTCAGGTAATAGAGGTGTTACTAAAAAATATCCTCATACCCCAGGTATTGATGCAGCTGGAGTAGTTGTAGAAGATGAGAGCGGTAAATATCAAAAAGGTGATAAAGTAATTGTTACAGGGCATGATTTTGGAATGAATACTGCTGGTGGTTTTGAAAAGTATATTAGAGTTCCCAGTCAATGGGCAGTAAGATTACCTGCTAATTTAAGTTTAAAAGAAAGTATGATTTATGGAACTGCTGGTTTTACAGCAGCTCTCTCAATTTATAAACTTTTGGCAAAAGATAAAAGTAAAGAAGATATTTTAGTTACTGGAGCTTCTGGTGGAGTCGGTAGTTTTGCCTGTGCAATTTTGGCTAAATTAGGTTATAAGGTAACTGCAGTTACTGGAAAAACTGGAGCTAGATATTATTTTAATAATTTAGGAGTAAAAAATATTATTTCGAGGAAAAAAGCAGCTGATAATTCTAGTAAAATGTTATTAGAAAAAAAATGGGATGGAGTTATTGATACAGTTGGTGGAAATATTTTATCTACTGCTATTAAATCAACTAAATATGGCGGAATAGTAACTTGTTGTGGAAATGCAGCTTCTGCTAATTTAGATCTGAATGTATATCCTTTTATTCTAAGAGGAGTAAGTTTAATTGGAATTGATTCTGTTAAGTGTTCACAAGCATTAAAGCAAAAATTATGGAAAAAAATTGCTTCTGAATGGAAATTAGAGCAAATTGATGAATTTTCTCAAGAAATAAGATTAGAAGATTTAAATAAACAGATTGATAAAATGTTAGCAGGTAATGCTAAAGGTAGATTTGTTGTTAAATTATAGTTAAAAAATAAATTAATAATTAAAACCTGATTAACTTATAGTTGATTGGGTTTTTTATTTTCTTTTTAGCTAAAAATTATTTTATTTAAAAGCATCTGGTAGAAAAACAGCTCTTACTTGTCTTATTAGAAATTAAATGTTAAAATTTTATCAGAAAGTAGAGAAATAATTACTAAATTTTAAGATATAGGAAGGTGCCAAAATGAAAGATAATTTTATTAATGATTTAAAAAAGACTGAAAAAGAAGGAATAAAAAAATTGTTAGATTATTTAGAAGAAATTGATTTTTATAAAAAACCAGCTAGTATTAGACATCATTTAAATGTAACTGGAGGTTTATTAGAGCATACTGAAAATGTTAAAAGAGAATATTTAAAACTTAACCAAGAAATAAATGCTGGTATAGCTTGGGAAAATATAATCATTCAAGCTTCTTTACATGATTTAGAAAAATGTTTTGCTTATACTTCAGAAATGCAGCATACAATTACCCCAGGTCAAAATAATTTTTTGAGAAGCTTAGTTCGAGATAATATGGATTTGTATAATACCTATGGTTTAGATAAATATGTTGAAGACAAAGAATTTATTATTTCAAAGGAGTATGCAAGTGATTTAATTAAGTGGTTTAAAGATGGCAGAAATATTGCTCCACCAGATGTTAGAAGTGATTGGAATTATAATGAAAATAATTTACCTTTAAATCATTCAATGCGCTCAATTATAGAGTCTACAAAGTTTATTGAACTAGAAGAAAGAGATATTCTGGCAATAACTTACCATATGGGACCTTATGGCCCTTTTGATGAAAGAAAGAGGTCTAAAGCTGAAGAACTTTACCCTGATGTTAGATTACTTCATTTGGCTGATTCTATAGCAACTAAGAAAGAAGATATTGCTGAGGATTTGAAATCAAATAGTTAGAATTAGTTTTAGAAAATTAAAAATTGACTAAAAAAAGACTGTTTTTAAGTAAATAAATAACAATAATTGTAGAAATTTAAAAGGTCTTTTTTAAGCAAAAATATTGTTAAAAAATTAATTTTATTAATTTCCAAATAACCCTTTACAAGCACACCTCACAGATGTATAATTATTGACGATAAAAATGATTAACAATAATTTTATAACTAGAGGTGTTAAAGGTGGATGATGATCAAAAGGGTATAATTTATATGATTATGTCTTCAGTTTTTTTCGCATTAATGGCAGTGACAGTAAAGTTTTTAGGAGAATTTCCTTTAGCAGAAAAAATATTTTTTAGAAATTTAGTTGGTATATTTTTCGGACTATTTTTGGTAATTAAAAATAATAAGAGTGTTAAAACAAATAATCTAAAAATAGTGCTAATTAGAAATTTAGCGGGGTTTATTGCAATAGCTACTTATTTTTACGCTATTTCTCAAATGAAAATGGCAGATGCAGTTATTTTAAATAAAACATCACCGTTTTTTGTGATTATCTTGGCCTCAATATTTTTAAATGAAAAATTAAAGAAAGTCCATCTATTTTCTTTACTGTTTGCGATTACTGGTGCTCTTTTTGTAATTAAACCGAGTTTTAATTCAAGTATAATTCCTGCTTTGATTGCATTGAGTGCTGGAGTATTATCTGGCATATCTTATACCCTTTTAAGACATTTAAGAAAGACTGAGTCATCAGAGACAATAGTTCTGTCGTTTTGTACTTTTTCTACTTTAGCTTCACTTCCTTTTTTGTTAACAGGTAATTTTGTTATACCAAGTTTACATGAAATCATTGCCTTATTTTCTTTAGGAATTTTTGCAGTTCTTGGCCAATTTTTTATAACTCAGGCCTATCGTTTTGCTGAAGCAGGAGAAGTTTCTATATATGCTTATACTAATATTGTTTTTTCAGCAATATTTGGTATCGTTTTATTTAATGAAATGCCAGATGCTTTAAGCTTTTTTGGTGGAGCTTTAATAATTAGTGCAGCTTTTATTAACTACTTTGGAACCAAAAAAGTTAAAAAAGAAGAAAAAGAAAAACTCAAAAGAAGAAAAGCAAAATCAGCTTAAATTAATTACTTTTTAATTTCAATTTCAAATTTAAATTTGTAAATAGCTGAAATTTAAAAGCTACATTTAGAATCTCTTAATTGAGATCTAGAAGTAGCTTTTTTTTTTGTTTAATAAAGGAAAAGCAATTATTTTATTGAATTACTAATACAGAGATATATTGTTAATATTAATGAAATAACCGACGTGAAGATCAAGCTTTTTAGGTTTTAATGAAATTAAATTCACAAAGAGATAAGTTATACGAAATAATAACTGAACATCGGCAAATAAGAGAAAGAGATAAAAGAAGGGTTGGATCATCGCTAACTGGCATGAACTAACTCCTGCAAATGAAGGAAATAATTATTGTAAGTCTCCAGCGGCGTTAACAATGGACTTGGGCAATTATAATTTACAAAAATTATTTACATATAGCAGAAAATAAATTAGTCACTGATTGATCTTCACGCACTTCGTGAAGATTTAATATAGTACATGGTTGATGAACTTTTTTGCTGGTTAAGGAAGAATATTGATATTTAATTAAGTTGAAGCAAAGAGAAACTTTTTACGCAGCAAGTTATTACATCGTATAACATGAGATTAGCGCCATGCCTTCTGTCATAAAGCTTGCAGGCTGACCAATCACGGATACGCAAAAGCAAGCTTTACGCCAGTTCCTGATGGAAACAGGCACGAGCGCAAATCCCAGGAACGTTATCTGAAATTCGGCTATAACTTAGTGTTTTATGGAGGAATAAAACATGAGCAGTTTAACTTTAAAAAAATGTAAAAAAATTAAAGAATTGATACAAGAATTTCGTGATTTTAAACTAGTAAGCCCAAGTTCTGATCCAGATAAAAAAACTTCTGTAATATATTCTTATAAAGGCTTAGTTAAAAATATTTTTTATTTTAAAGACTATATTGGAGCTGTATTTTTAAAAAATAAAATGGATGAAATTAATCTTGATTTTAACGATATTCATAGTGTTTATGAAGTTCATACTGAAATTACTCCAATCATTGATGATCTTGAAGAATATATTAAAAAAGTTGAGAAAAGATTAAAAAATAATAAAGATATCGAAGAACCTAAGTTATCTAATCTTAAACGATTAGAAATCATTTCAGATATTGCTATTACTCTACAACAAAGATAAATGTATTTCTAGGTGGATATGGATTAGATTTTGATAAAAAAGAAGTAACAGATAGTAAAAGAGTTTATGTAGAGGAGATATTATTTAACGTAAAAGAAGAAATTATAATTGATATAGATAAAGAATTAGATATTAAAATAATTGAAATTAATGATGTAAAAGCAGAAAAAATTAGTGAATTAAATTCAAACTATATTAATGATCAAATAAAAAAATGTAAAAGTAAACTTCAAAATGAAGATTATGATGGTGCAATCACAAATGCTAGATCTCTTGTAGAAAGTGTTTGCTATTATATTTTAGATGATAGTAACACTGAATTTTCTGAAGATGGTAATTTAATTAAACTATATAAAAGAGTTAGTGAAGTATTAAAAATGGATCCTAGCATTTATAATGAAGACTTTTTAAAACAAATAAGTTCTGGTTTTTTTACAATAATAAATGGGTTAGCAAGTTTAAGAAATGAATTAAGTGATGCTCATGGTAAATCAGAAAGAAAGAGTTATAAGCCAGACTATAGGCATGCTATTTTGGCTGTGAATAGTGCAAAAACTATTTCAGAATTTCTTTATAGTAGTTGGGAAAGTAGAGAAATATAGATCAAAAGAGTGCCGAACTTCAGATAACATGGGATTGGCGTCATGCCTTCTGTCATAAAGCTTGCAATATTAGGCAGCAAGAAATATTGAAGCAAGCTTTACGCCAGTTCCTGCGGAATCAGGCACGAGCGCAAATCCCAGGGACGTTATGTGAAATCTAGCTAATTGCATATGAATCATTTAAGGAGGAATTATAATATGCACAATATTCCAGATAATATAATGAAGCAAATTACAAAGGCGATGAAACGTCCAGAAGGAACACTTGAATTTAAATTTACATGCGAAGAATTATTTAATCCTAATGTTTCAAAGATTAAGATTTTTGAAGTAGTAACTGGAGCTCAAATATTTATTTTAGAAAGAGATAAAAATATGACTATTAACTTTTATCATTCTTCTCCTGGAACGAGTACTAGAGTTGCAACAATAAATTTAGAAAATATTCCCGAGACCAATAAAATGTCTTATGCTATTACTTGGAATGAGAGAAAAATTAATTTATATGTACATCCATTGGTTGAAGGATATGAATTAATAAAGAGTGAAGGAAATGTAGCTAATAAAAGTTTTCAAGTTGATAGAAATGGTAATATAATTCAGCTAGGAGATGAAGGGGTAGAAATTATGCAACCCCAAATTATTGTGGGAGGTGAAAAGATATTGGACCCGACCGCTATAAATTCTTGGCAAGATACATTAAGAGCTATAGATATTTTAAAAACCGGAAAATCAGATGAAGGATATATCTATGAAGTAGTAGTATGTAATTTTATTATTTCTTCTTTAGTAACAGGATTTGAAACTTATAGTAAAAAAAGATTTATTGAATTAGAAAAGGAAGGAATTAACCCAAATATAGATGAACTTATTGATAGAATATTTTCTTCATATGAAAAAAATGAAATAGATTTGCCAAATAAACTTAAAGAAAAAGCAGAGGAAAAAGGTGTGTCACATCTTGAAATGATTGCACAAGAAAAAATCAATTTTCAAAATTTTGATGAATGCAAAAGAGCATTTAATAAAGCATATAACTTAATATTTGGTGATATTATTGAAGATACTAATAAAATAAATGAATTAAGACAGTTTATTAAATATCGACACAGAATTGTTCATGTTTCTCCATTAGAAACTATTTTAAATAATAATAATCCTTCAGAAGATCCTATCTTTTCTAATGAAGATTTGGCGTCTGAAGCTATAAATGTTTTTTCGTATATGATAAATCAAATACATAATGCCAGTCTTAAATTAAGAAATGAGGACAATAGTTAGTCAAGTTAAGGCTAGACTTCACATAACATGGGATTGGCTTCATGCCTTCTGTCATAAAGCTTGCAGTTTAACCAATAACGGATATGAAAAAGCAAGCTTTACGCCAGTTCCTGGTAGAACCAGGCACGAGCGCAAATCCCAGTAACGTTATACGCAATAGCACAGCAAGAGCTTCTTTTACATAAACACTAACTGAATCTGGGGGATAATATGCAGAAAATAACCAAGAACTTTGTTAAAAAATCTTTTGAAAAGGCTATAGAAAACTATAGTAATGCCATTGAAAATATTGGATTATGGGAATCAGAGAAATATGTAATCAATAAGTATTTTGATAAGAATAAATCAATATTAGATGTTGGTTGTGGAGCCGGAAGAACAACATTTAACCTTTATGAAATCGGCTATAAAAACATCATTGGTTTAGATTTAACTCCGGAAATGATATCTGCAGCTAAAACAATAAATAAAGAAAAAAAACTGAAATTGAATTTATAGTTGGAGATGCAACTGACTTAAACTTTGAAGATAATTCTTTTGATCAAGCACTGTTCTCATTTAATGGATTGATGCAGATACCAGAGAGAAAAAATAGAATTAAAGCATTAAAAGAAATAAAAAGAGTTTTGACCGAAAATGGTATTTTTATTTTTACAACTCATGATCGCGAAAATAACGAGAACTTTAAGGAGTTCTGGAAAAAAGAAGAAAAGATCTGGAAAGAAGGCAAACAGGATAAAAGAACTTATGAATATGGAGATAAGATCCTGCCATCGGATAATGATGATAGAGATTTATTTATACATTTTCCAAACCGAGAAGAGATAATAGAATGTTTAGAAGAAACAGGCTGGAAGCTAATAGAAGATTTTTATAGAGAAGATCTATTTAAAGAGAATAAAGAAGTTAAAGAATTTTCAACTGAGTGCCGATTCTGGATAGTACAAAAGTAACGTTGTGCTACAGCGTATAACATGGGATTGTCGTCATGCCTTCTGTCATAAAGCTTGCAGGCTAACTAATAACGGATACGAAAAAGCAAGCTTTACGCCAGTTCCTGACGGAACCAGGCACGAGCGCAAATCCCAGTAACGTTAGACGAAATGATTTTGAAATTTATAGACATAAACATGGAGGAAATAATTATGAATATTTTTATTGACACTACTTTACTTTATACTGATCCTTTTTTAAAGAATAATTATAATAGAAATCTATTGCAATTAGTTGATGGTTTGAATGGTAAAATATTTATATCAAAAGTAGTATTAGAAGAATCCAAAGAAAACCTTAAAAAAAATTTAGAAAAAGCTCAAAATAATCTCTTGAAAGATATAAGAGAATTTAATAAATATTCTAATTCTAAAATTGATATAAAAAATGATTTAAAAAGTATAGATCAACATGTTAAAGATTTCGAAAATTATTATAAAAATTTAGAAAGTAGAGATTTGGTTAAAATTGTTGATTATAAAAATTCTTATTTACCTGAAGTAGTTAAAAGAGCTATACAAAGAAAAAAACCTTTTGCCCCTGGAAATAAACAAGAATTTAGAGATTGTTTAATTTGGTTATCATATTCTGAAATAGCAGAAAGAGATAATTTAGATAATTGTTTTTTTATAACCAATAATGTTTCTGATTTTTATGATAGTGATAATGAATCATTACATCCAGAATTAAGAAAAGACTCAAGTAAATTTACTTTATATAAAATTTCTAAATACCTTATTCAAAACGAAGAAGATTTGATTTCAAAAATGAAAAATAAAAGATTAAAAGAATTATTTAATGAAATTATATTTACAGATAAAGAATTAGCAAAGCTTTTAAATGATCAAAAGAAATCTTATAAATCAGAACTATTTGATTATATAATAAAAATTAGTTCTTCATTATTTGATATGTCAGTTTATAAATATGAAGATACAGTTATAACATTAGATAATGTAATAATTAAAGATATTAATAATTGGGAAAAAGATTTAATAGGAAACGAAATAATAGTTTCTTGTAATTTTATAACTGAATGTTGGATAAGCAAGAATATGTTTAAAGAACGTGACGATGGATCTGTTGCTAATGCTCAAACAGGAAAAATTAAGAATATAGAATTAACAGTTTCTTTTTCTGCAAACATTAAAGGAAGATATGAAAATTTTGAGACAGATAACATTTCAATAATTTCTTAAATAATCACTTCGTCTAACATGGGATTGGCGTCATGACTTCTGTCATAAAGCTTGCAATTTAACCTGGATCGGGTATGAAAAAGCAAGCTTTACGCCAGTTCCTGACGGAACCAGTCACGAGCGCAAATCCCAGGGACGTTATCTGACATTATGACAATGTCACTGCAGCTAATAAGACCAAGAGAAGGGTTTTTGGTCATCGGTGGATGATATTTTTAAGCTTTCTTCGGGGAAGATAAATAGAAACTGCAGAGTTTTTATCTCAGCCTGGTGCTCTGAGGAAGATCATGATCAATCTTATGATAGGTTATAGCATTATCTTCAAAACTTCCGACTGATGGTTAAGGTTTTTTGCGGGAAGCCCGTGGCAAAAAAGAAGATAGAGGTTCGGAGTTTGAAGATAAATGATAAGCAGTAGAGTCGATATTGTCATAACAGACAGATAACATGGGATTAACGGCATGCCCTCTGGCACAAAGTCAGCACTTAAACAATTGTGGATATGATAGCTAACTTTGCTCCAGGTCTGTGGACACCGGGCACACCGCGAATCCCAGAATCGTTATATGCAATAATAACTAAAAATCGGCTAAAAAGATAAAAGATAAGGTTTGGATATCGCTAACTATAATTCATTAACTTTCTCCATTAAGGAAATATTAAGTAATATTTTTTAGTAGATGTTAACAATAAATTTGGGAAATTACTATTTACAAAGGTTTTTACATATAGCAAAAAGTAAATTAGTCACTGTTAGATCTTCACGAACTTCATGAAGAATTAATATAGTAAAGGGTTAATGAACTTTTTGAGCTGGTTAAGAATTAATATCAGAATTCAGTAAGTTGAAGTTGAGTACAAATTTTAATGAGGCAAGTTATTACAGCACATAACAGAGCATTAGCGCTAACTGGGTATGATATGTGGCTGTGAAATATCCGTGCCCTTCGGGACATGGCTTTTGTCACATCTCTTGCAGCAATTCAAGTCAAAAATGCAGATGAATAGCAAGAGATGCGCCAACCTAAAGAACAGGACAGCCACGTCGCAAATGCTCGGGACGTTATCCGACATTTTGAGGAGGTTTGCAATGAAAAATATTTTAAAAAAAGTTAATGATTTTATTGATGAAAACTTAAAAAAGGAAAATGATATACCTGAAAAAGTTAAAGAAGGTCTTACATATTATCATAATGAAGAAGATCCTGAAAAAAATTTAGTTTCTACTCCACCTGATGATGAAGAAATAAGTATGAAAAGTATTTGGATTTATGAAGCATATACACCAAATTACATAGAAAATTTAATAAATGGGATAAAAAGTAACAAAATAGATGTTTTTTATAATAAGTCTAATCAAAAAGATTTAATTAATATAATAAGAAATAGCAGACAGGGGTCTTCAACTAGATGGATAAATATAGGTTTACTAGTACCTTTTAATAATGATCAACCACATACTTGTTCTATGGAATTGCCTGATGGTATTTCAAAAATTTATCTAAAAATACATCAATATATCCCTAGCATTACTGTTTTATCTTATCAATTCGTATTAGATGATAATGAAGAAACAAGACTTCAAAAATCAATCTCAGAGAATTATAAAACTTATATCAAAAAAAGAAATAAAACATATCAGTACGTAACTCCTATTAACCAAAAAAAGAAAAAAGTTAAAGATATTAAAAGAGAAATACATAATAAGTGTTTTAATTGGATAAAAATTAATTTTCCTGGAATGTTTTCTGAAATTAATTACGATTTACCTACATGTGATTTTATAACTTTAACTAAGGAAGAGCCATTTAATGACAAGAAATTTGATTATGGAAATTATTTAAATATATTAGATTTAGATGTTAATAGTAATTCATGGGTATGCAATGAATTGCCTGGCTTATATCTTAAATTATTACCAGATAAAAATAATATCAATTCAAATATTATGCTAACAGGAAATGTTAAAAATCTTTTTTCTTCAATAGAAAATATACGTTTTTATGGTGGCAAAAATAAATTTGGCCTTACAAATTACTTAAGATATATAGATCACACATTAATAATATGGGTATTTTATACTTTATTAAATACATATAAATATCATTTATCAAAACTGAGAGATGAAATAGCAAAAGTTAATTTTCTAGATAGTTCAATTGCAATTGAAAAAATAAAAAATATTAAAAAAGATTTTATTAAATTAGAAAGCAACATACCATATTTTATAAAAGAATTTGAGCGGTATAAAAAGATAGATACTATTCCCTTTGAAGATGATATTTTTGAATTTATTCCTAACTGGGATCATCAAAAAAATAATGAAGATAATTTATTTAAAGATATATTTAATTTAATAATTGATAACTTAGCATTGCTGGAAAATCAATATATAAATGTTAAAAAATCTTTATATTCGAATTCTAATTTAATATCAGCAATAATTAGTGATAAGCTATCAAAAAGAAATATGTGGATTCAAATTTCAATGATGAGTATGACAGCAATAATGCTAATATTAACAGCTATTATGTTATACGAAAGTCTACAAAACGTCGGATAACATGAGATTGGCGTCATGCCTTCTGTCATAAAGCTTGCAGATTAACCAATCACGGATATGGAAAAGCAAGCTTTACGCCAGTTCCTACGGAACCAGGCACGAGCGCAAATCCCAGGAACGTTATGTGCAATACTAACTTAAATATCGGCAAATAAGGGAAAAAGATAAGAGAAAGGTTGGGGCACCGCTAACTGAGATATATTAACTCCTGCAAATGAAGTAAATAATAACTGCAGGTCTCCAGTGGCTTTAACAATGAACTTGAAGGATTATAATCCACAAAGATATCTACATATATCAGAAGGTAAATTAGTCACTGTTTGATCTTCACGCACTTCGTGAAGACTTAATATAGTACATAATTTACGAAGTACTTGCTGGTTAAGAGGTAATATCAGTGATTAGCCGGTTGAAGAAAAATTAAACTTTTTTAGCGCAGCTAAGTTAGTACAGCACATAACATGGGATTGGCGCCATGCCTTCTGTCATAAAGCTTGCAGGTTAACCAATAACGGATATGAAAACGCAAGCTTTACGCCAGTTCCTGGCGGAAACAGGCACGAGCGCAAAATCCCAGTAACGTTATACGCAATAATGATTAAACATCAGCAAATAAGAGAAAAAGATAAGAGAAGGGTTGGATCATCGCTAACTGGCATGAACTAACTCCTGCAAATGAAGAAAATAATAATTGCAGGTTTCAAGTGGCTTTAACAATGAACTTGGAGAATTATAATTTACAAAATTATTTACATATATCAGAAAGAAAATTAGTCACTGTTCAATCTTCACGCACTTCGTGAAGATGTAATATAGTACAGAATTTATGAACTTTTTTGCTGGGTAAGAGTTAATATCAAAAGTCAGTAAGTTGAAGAAGGGAATAACTTTTACGCAGCAAATCATTACAGCGTATAACATGGGATTGGCGTCATGACTTCTGTCATAAAGCTTGCAATTTAACCTGGATCGGGTATGAAAAAGCAAGCTTTACGCCAGTTCCTGACGGAACCAGTCACGAGCGCAAATCCCAGGGACGTTATCTGACATTATGACAATGTCACTGCAGCTAATAAGACCAAGAGAAGGGTTTTTGGTCATCGGTGGATGATATTTTTAAGCTTTCTTCGGGGAAGATAAATAGAAACTGCAGAGTTTTTATCTCAGCCTGGTGCTCTGAGGAAGATCATGATCAATCTTATGATAGGTTATAGCATTATCTTCAAAACTTCCGACTGATGGTTAAGGTTTTTTGCGGGAAGCCCGTGGCAAAAAAGAAGATAGAGGTTCGGAGTTTGAAGATAAATGATAAGCAGTAGAGTCGATATTGTCATAACAGACAGATAACATGGGATTAACGGCATGCCCTCTGGCACAAAGTCAGCACTTAAACAATTGTGGATATGATAGCTAACTTTGCTCCAGGTCTGTGGACACCGGGCACACCGCGAATCCCAGAATCGTTATATGCAATAATAACTAAAAATCGGCTAAAAAGATAAAAGATAAGGTTTGGATATCGCTAACTATAATTCATTAACTTTCTCCATTAAGGAAATATTAAGTAATATTTTTTAGTAGATGTTAACAATAAATTTGGGAAATTACTATTTACAAAGGTTTTTACATATAGCAAAAAGTAAATTAGTCACTGTTAGATCTTCACGAACTTCATGAAGAATTAATATAGTAAAGGGTTAATGAACTTTTTGAGCTGGTTAAGAATTAATATCAGAATTCAGTAAGTTGAAGTTGAGTACAAATTTTAATGAGGCAAGTTATTACAGCACATAACAGAGCATTAGCGCTAACTGGGTATGATATGTGGCTGTGAAATATCCGTGCCCTTCGGGACATGGCTTTTGTCACATCTCTTGCAGCAATTCAAGTCAAAAATGCAGATGAATAGCAAGAGATGCGCCAACCTAAAGAACAGGACAGCCACGTCGCAAATGCTCGGGACGTTATCCGACATTTTGAGGAGGTTTGCAATGAAAAATATTTTAAAAAAAGTTAATGATTTTATTGATGAAAACTTAAAAAAGGAAAATGATATACCTGAAAAAGTTAAAGAAGGTCTTACATATTATCATAATGAAGAAGATCCTGAAAAAAATTTAGTTTCTACTCCACCTGATGATGAAGAAATAAGTATGAAAAGTATTTGGATTTATGAAGCATATACACCAAATTACATAGAAAATTTAATAAATGGGATAAAAAGTAACAAAATAGATGTTTTTTATAATAAGTCTAATCAAAAAGATTTAATTAATATAATAAGAAATAGCAGACAGGGGTCTTCAACTAGATGGATAAATATAGGTTTACTAGTACCTTTTAATAATGATCAACCACATACTTGTTCTATGGAATTGCCTGATGGTATTTCAAAAATTTATCTAAAAATACATCAATATATCCCTAGCATTACTGTTTTATCTTATCAATTCGTATTAGATGATAATGAAGAAACAAGACTTCAAAAATCAATCTCAGAGAATTATAAAACTTATATCAAAAAAAGAAATAAAACATATCAGTACGTAACTCCTATTAACCAAAAAAGAAAAAAGTTAAAGATATTAAAAGAGAAATACATAATAAGTGTTTTAATTGGATAAAAATTAATTTTCCTGGAATGTTTTCTGAAATTAATTACGATTTACCTACATGTGATTTTATAACTTTAACTAAGGAAGAGCCATTTAATGACAAGAAATTTGATTATGGAAATTATTTAAATATATTAGATTTAGATGTTAATAGTAATTCATGGGTATGCAATGAATTGCCTGGCTTATATCTTAAATTATTACCAGATAAAAATAATATCAATTCAAATATTATGCTAACAGGAAATGTTAAAAATCTTTTTTCTTCAATAGAAAATATACGTTTTTATGGTGGCAAAAATAAATTTGGCCTTACAAATTACTTAAGATATATAGATCACACATTAATAATATGGGTATTTTATACTTTATTAAATACATATAAATATCATTTATCAAAACTGAGAGATGAAATAGCAAAAGTTAATTTTCTAGATAGTTCAATTGCAATTGAAAAAATAAAAAATATTAAAAAAGATTTTATTAAATTAGAAAGCAACATACCATATTTTATAAAAGAATTTGAGCGGTATAAAAAGATAGATACTATTCCCTTTGAAGATGATATTTTTGAATTTATTCCTAACTGGGATCATCAAAAAAATAATGAAGATAATTTATTTAAAGATATATTTAATTTAATAATTGATAACTTAGCATTGCTGGAAAATCAATATATAAATGTTAAAAAATCTTTATATTCGAATTCTAATTTAATATCAGCAATAATTAGTGATAAGCTATCAAAAAGAAATATGTGGATTCAAATTTCAATGATGAGTATGACAGCAATAATGCTAATATTAACAGCTATTATGTTATACGAAAGTCTACAAAACGTCGGATAACATGAGATTGGCGTCATGCCTTCTGTCATAAAGCTTGCAGATTAACCAATCACGGATATGGAAAAGCAAGCTTTACGCCAGTTCCTACGGAACCAGGCACGAGCGCAAATCCCAGGAACGTTATGTGCAATACTAACTTAAATATCGGCAAATAAGGGAAAAAGATAAGAGAAAGGTTGGGGCACCGCTAACTGAGATATATTAACTCCTGCAAATGAAGTAAATAATAACTGCAGGTCTCCAGTGGCTTTAACAATGAACTTGAAGGATTATAATCCACAAAGATATCTACATATATCAGAAGGTAAATTAGTCACTGTTTGATCTTCACGCACTTCGTGAAGACTTAATATAGTACATAATTTACGAAGTACTTGCTGGTTAAGAGGTAATATCAGTGATTAGCCGGTTGAAGAAAAATTAAACTTTTTTAGCGCAGCTAAGTTAGTACAGCACATAACATGGGATTGGCGCCATGCCTTCTGTCATAAAGCTTGCAATTTAACTAATTACGGATACGAAAAAGCAAGCTTTACGCCAGTTCCTAACGGAATCAGGCACGAGCGCAAATCCCGGTAACGTTATGTGACATTCTCCCCAAAATATAAAAATTATTCAGATTTGAAAAGAGAAAATTTATTTAACTTTTACTTAGTAATAATTAAATAAATGGCAATAACATAATATTGTGAGGTGAAACATATGGAAAAAATATTAGTAATAACTAGTTCTTATGATTTAACAGTTGATTATATTATAGATAAATTTAATGATAATCTCAATTTTTTTAGACTAAATACTGACAAATTGGATGACTATAATATTAAAGTATATAATGATGGTTGGAAAATAAGTAATGATTTTTATAAAATAAGTGAAAATGAAACTCTTAGTATTTATTATAGGAAACCTGTGCTACCTGATATTAGCTTTTATCCTAAGAAATATCATAGAATGATGTATAAAGAAATATTAACTTTAATTGAAGGTATAGTAAATTCTTTTGAAGGTAAATGTTTAACTAAACCAATAATATTGAAAAGAGCAGATAATAAAATTATACAATTAAAAGCTGCTAAAAAAGTTGGGTTTAATATACCTCAATCACTTATTACTAATTCTAATGTATTTGCTGATGAATTTATTAAAAAGAGTAAGGCTATAGTTAAGCCAATTTCAGTAGGTAAGATTAATTATAAAGATAAAACTGGTAGAGATAAAATTGGAATAATACAAACTAATTTAGTTAATAAAAATATAGAGTTTGATGGATTAGAATTATCTCCTGCTTATTTTCAAAGCTATATTACTAAAGATTATGAATTAAGAGTTACAGTTGTTAATAAGAAATTTTATTCAATTAAAATAGAAACAGATGATGATATAGATTGGAGAAAATCAGATGATATTAAATATTCATTTGTTTGTTTACCAAATAATATTAAAAGAAAATGTTTAGAATTTATGAAAATTTTTAATCTGAATTACGGAGCATTTGATTTTATAGTAAGTGATGGAAAATATATTTTTTTAGAAATAAATGCTAACGGTCAATGGGCTTGGCTAGAAGATGAATTAAATTTAGATATTTCCAACGCGATAATTAATTTTTTAGCAGGTGATAAAAATGTGGAATAATATTTTATATTATTTATTAAGATTACTATCAAAGTCACCAATATTAAATGTTGCTGATGATAGTAATTTTGGTACAATGAAAAAAAAGAAGAAAAAAGAATATTATTTAAAGTTGCGTATTTCTTTATTTGTTATATCTTTAGGAATAATAAAAATATATATATTAACATACCACCAAGAAGAAGGGTTTAATTTTTTCAATGTTAAAAAGTTAAGTGATATTTTATATTTTATGAATTTGAGAAAACATAAAGAAAAAATAGAAAAAGAAGTGGAAGGAAAAGCAGACGAATTTGAAAAACTAATTGAAGAAGAAGATAGTGAAAATATCAACAAAAAAATAGAAATATTAAAATATAAATTAGAGGAAGAAAATAAGAGAAAGGATAAAAGCTATAATAAAGTAAATACATATATAGTTATTTTGTTAGGATTATTTACTATATCAATTCCAACATTGTTGAATTTTTCTAATTGGGGAAGCTCACTATATTATATATTTGCTTTTGTTATATTTTATAATTTAATGAATGTTACAATTTTATTATATAATATTTTGAAAGTTAATAGTTTTTCAAGATTTATTTTAAAAGAAGTTAAAGAAATTAAAGAAAAGAAAAAATTACTAATAAAAATGGCTCGTAGTTTTTATAAGGACTGGTATTGTAAAAAAGAAGAAGCTCGTATTTTTGTTACTTATGTTTTAAATATTGAAACTTATATAAAACAAGCTCTCTTTTTTGCTTTTTTACTAATAATTTGCCATAATTTATTTGTGTTTTATACTGGTACCATAAATGAAAATAAAGGTTATATTAATAATAGGGTACTAATAGACTTATCTAAAAATGATCAAAGGAAATTTAATAGTAGTTTAATTAGAATAAATAATTTACAAAAAAATTTACTTAAAAATGAGATAAAAGAAATAATTATATTAAAAGGAGGAGATGCGAATAGTGAAAAATATAATGATATAATTAATACTATAAAATTATATAATGTTAATAATATTAAAATAACACAAACAATTTTAGATTCAAGTTTAGAGACTAAAGAAAAATTTATTAATATAATACCAATATATAGAGAGGGGAAATAGAAATGAAAAAGCCTTATATAGCTAATTATATAAAAGAAAAAAATTTTAATAAGACTAAAAGATTTGCTTATAATAAAAAAGAACAAGTATCTTTTATTGATGAAAGAAAAGTAATTAAGGAATATTTTTCAAGTTCTACTAGACTAACTAAATCTGTTGAAAATGAGGATGAGGATGAGTTTAAATGTTTTGAGACAACAGCGCTTACTGAAAATGTTGAAAATGATGATGAAGATGAATTTAAATGCCTCGAGTCAACTTTATATAGTGAAACAATTGAAAATGACGATGAGGACGAGGTTAGCTTATTTTTTGGAACTAAAAAAACTGCTAAAATTGAGACAAGTGATCCAGATGAATTGAATATTTAAAATTGAAACATGGATTATAAAAATATAATTTATTAGACTAAAATTTGTTAATGAAAAACAATTGAATATATTAATAATTTATAGAGAAAACAAAAATATTAAGTATAAAGTTTATTAAAATAAAACCTGATTATTTATAGTATATATTAATTTATAAAGATATATCTTCTAATATTTATATTATTTAATTATTAAATTAAATAATAAGGGAGAACATCACATAACATGGGATTGGCGTCATGCCTTCTGTCATAAAGCTTGCAATATAGGCAGCAAGAAACATTGATGCAAGCTTTACGCCAGTTCCTGTGGAAACAGGCACGAGCGCAAATCCCAGGGACGTTATGTGCAATAATAATTGAACATCAGCAAAAAAGAGAGAAGTGATAGGGTTGGTTCATCGCTAACTGATATGGATTAACTCCTGCAAATGAAGAAAATAATAATTGCTAGTTTTCAGTGGTTTTAACAATTAACTTGGATGATTATAATTTACAAAGATATTTACATATATCAGAGAGTAAATTAGTCACTGTTTGATCTTCACGCACTTCGTGAAGATTTAATATAATAAAGAGTTAATGAACTTATCTGCTGGTTAAGAGTTAAAATCAGCATTCAGTAAGTTGAAGTAGTGAGTAACTTTTAACGCAGTAAATTATTACAGCACATAACAGAGCATTGGCGCTGACTTAGTTATAAATTTGGCAGTAAAACGGCCGTCGCCCTTCGGGACATGGCTTTTGTCACATCTCTTGCAGCTGCTTAAACTTAAAATGCAGATTAATAGCAAGAGATGTGCCAACCGGAGGACAGCCACGTCGCAAATGCTCGGGACGTTATATGAAATAATAATTAAACATCAACAAATAAGAGAAAGAGATAAAAGAAGGGTTGGGGCACCTCTAACTGATATGAAATAACTCCTGCAAATGAAGAAAATACTAATTGCAGGTTTCAAGTGGCTTTAACAATAGACTTGGGCGATTATAATTTATATAATTATTTACATATATCAGAAGGTAAATTAGTCACTGTTTAATCTTCACGCACTTCGTGAAGATTTCATATAGTATAGAATTCATGAATTTATTTGCTGGTTAAGAGTTAATATCAGAATTCAGTAAGTTGAAGTAGTGAGTAACTTTTTACGCAGCAAATTATTACATCATATAACATGGGATTAGCGCCATGCCTTCTGTCATAAAGCTTGCAGGCTAACCAATATGGATATGAAAAAGCAAGCTTTACGCCAGTTCCTAAGGAATCAGGCACAAGCGCAAATCCCAGGGACGTTAGCCGAAATTAGTTACGAAGGAGTTATAATAATGTCAAAAGAAGAAGTACTAACTTATAATAAGCGACTATCAAGGTTAGTTTTAGTTATAACAACATTTGGTGGTTTTTGGGTAATATACAAAAATATATCTGTTTTTTTAATGAAAATATTTCGACAAAGATTTTATGTAAAAAGTGGGTTTAGTATTGAACATATTATTACTTCAACTATTATTACTTCTGGTTTTATTTTATTATATTTATTATTACAATATTGTTATTATGAATTAACTGGTTTAGTTTTAAACCACGATAATAAAAACAAAGAAAAAATAATAAAAGCTGAAGAAAAATTCATAGAAATTTTTAATGTCTTTAAACTATATATAATATTAAATTTAACCATATTAATTTTATTTGTTATTTATAATTTATTTACATACTTCAATATTATTATCTTAATATCAACAATAATTATTATTTTAATAATATTAATTTGCAACAAGAAGAAATTTATAAAATCAATTACTAATATAACAAGTGATGTATTAAAAAATAAGTGGTATTTAATTTTATATACTGTACTTTGCTTATTATTATCTGTTTATGTTTTTTACTTCGGGGTTTTCTTAATGCAAGATGTATTTGATGGAAATATTATCTTAGAATTTAGTGATGAATTTTTAGAGATAACTTATAACAACAAAATTCCAGAGGAGACTTTTATACACTTTACACAAGAAAAAGATAAAAAAGAAAATACTGAGATAACTATTAATAAAGATGATTTTTTAATGTCAAATATAACAGTTAAACAAAAACCAAAAGAAGAGAAAGGATTTGAGAATTTTTTATTAAAAGAAGCTTTTTTATTAAATAACGTACAAAGTAGATATGTTTATAAAATTAATCTGCAAAAGTACTTAGATTATGGAAAAAATATGTGTATAGTTTTTTTCAGCCTTGAGAAATCAGATAAAGAAATAGAATATATTATTAAAAATCAAATACAAAAAGATAAAACAGATAATTTATATTTTAGCCAAAATATAATTAAAGAAGATTTAGATTAGATCCATAACTAACTTCGGCTAACATGGGATTGGCGTCATGCCTTCTGTCATAAAGCTTGCAGGCTAACCAATATGGATATGAAAAAGCAAGCTTTACGCCAGTTCCTACGGAATCAGGCACAAGCGCAAATCCCAGGAACGTTATATGAAACCGTAGCAAAAGCTTTAATAACTAAAAACTTGTCAAATAAAAAAACAGTGCTACAAAACTTTCAGCACTGTTAATTAAATCTGATTTCAAGTTTTTTACCAAATGCGTGAGCAACTTTATCAAGAAATTCAACACTCGGATTATAATCGTCATTTTCTAGTCTGGAAATAGCAGACTGTTTAGTTCCTATTCTATCTGCTAATTCTTTCTGAGTTAAATTATTTTCAATTCTATACCTAATTATTTGTTTTTTGATTTCATACATAACATTCAGTTTTTCATATTCTTCCTTAATTTTTTCAGATTCAAAAAGTTCATTTTTAAGTTCTTTATGATCTATAAGTTCCATTTTTTTCACCTCACTTGATAGAATTAAGTCTGTTAAGCGCAATATCTATTTCTCTCTGTGGAGTTTTATTAGATTTCTTCTTAAAGATATGCAAAAGAACGAAGATACCATCCTGATAATTTAAAAAGAAAACCCTAAATATATTAGAACTATGCTTTATTCGTAATTCCCAGAGATCATCATATCCTTTTAACTTTTTAAGATGGGGCATACCAAGGAATAGACCAAATTCTTCTAGAAGTTCTATTTCTCTTAGAATTTTAGCTTTTTCTTTAGCTGACTGTTTTTTAATAAATTCAATTACTGGAGATTTATTATTTTTTGCATAATACTTAATTTTATACATAATCTATTCACTCCAATTTCTAAATTTATTATATCACATATATGTTATAAAAGGAAGTAAAAATTTAAAATTAAGTTTATATAAAAACATTTACTGTATAAATGCAGGGATTTTTTTCTTTTGCATGAAGTAAGTTAATAATTGATAAATTAATAGATAAAGCTACGGCATCATATAACATGGGATTGGCGTCATGACTTCTGTCATAAAGCTTGCAATTTAACCAATTACGGGTATGAAAACGCAAGCTTTACGCCAGTTCCTACGGAACCAGTCACGAGCGCAAATCCCAGGGACGTTATCGGAAATTTATTTAAAATGAGGTGCATAATATATGATTGATTTTAGTGAATTGGATCCAGATGGAGAAGTATGGGAGTTATTTGCTCGAGATTTTCTTCAAGAAGTAGGTTTTTATATAGAATCAACTCCAGATAGAGGAAATGATCATGGAAAAGATATACTTGTATCTGAAGAAATATCAGGCAATTTAGGTAAATATAAATTCAAATGGTTAGTTAGTTGTAAAAACTTTGCTAATAGTAATAGAGCAGTAAATGAAAAGTAATGAACAAAATATTTTGGAACGGGTAAGAAGTTTTAAAGCAGATGGTTTTATTGGCTTTTATTCTACTATAGCATCTTCTAATTTAAATAAGCGTTTATTTGATCTAAAAAATAATAAAAATATTAAAGACTATAAAATATTTGATCATAAACTTATTGAAAACTATTTAATTAGAATAGGGTTTTCAAAACTTTTAATGAGGTATTTACCTGAAAACTATAAAGAAATCAAACCCTTACATCTAATAGTAGATGAATATTTACCTTTAGAGTGTAGTGTTTGTGGTAAAGATCTACTTCCTGATTTATATAATAACCAATATGGAAGCAATATAGTTTTTGTAAAAAAAGTTGAACGTAATGAAGATTCAGAAATAGAAAAAACTATTTATAAAGATATATATTGGGCTTGTAAGGGTGAATGCGATAGAAAATTAGAAAAAAATTATGTTGATTCTGGTTTTACAAGCTCTTGGGAAGATATTGGTGATATAATTAAACCTACAGTATATTTAAGATATCTATTTGGTATCATGAATATTTATAAGGATAATACTAATATTATTACTGATGTTACAGATGAAAAATTAAACATTTTTTTACAGCAATAGGACAAAAGGTATTAAGAGAAATGACTGAAAAGGAAAGAGAAAGAGTAAAAGATTTATTTGGCTATGGTTTATTATAAGAATAAATAAACTTCCGATAACATGGGATTGGCGTCATGCCTTCTGTCATAAAGCTTTCAAGCTAACCAATTACGGATATGAAAAGGCAAGCTTTACGCCAGTTCCTACGGAACCAGGCACAAGCGCAAATCCCAGTAACGTTATATGACATTGCACACTAATTTTATATAAATGAAATTTAATATTTGATAATGAACTAATATATTTTAATGGAGGAATAAAAATTGAAATTATATAGGTTATTAGCGATAGTAATGTATTTAATGAATCGCAAAAAAGTCACTGCTAAAGAGCTAGCAGATTATTTTGAGGTATCAGTAAGGACTATTTATCGTGATTTAGAAGCTATTAACCAGGCTGGCGTTCCTATTATTTCTTATCAGGGTTCTAATGGCGGATATAGTATTATTGATAATTATAAGATTGATAAGCAGATTTTAAATTGTGACGAAATGAATTCTATTTTAGTTGCTTTAGAAGGGTTAAATACAACACTTAATAAAAGAGAATTTAAAGATATTAAAGAAAAAATAAAAGTGTTAATTCCTGATTTTGAAAAAGAAAGGATGGAGAAGAACAAGAAATATTTTATTGATTTTAATCCTTGGGGAATTAATAATATAGAGAAAAATAAGATTGATTTGATAGAAAAAGCTATAGATAAAAATATACTTTTAAATTTTTCTTATACAGATTTAAAAGGAGTAAGTACGACAAGAATAGTTGAAGCAATGACTTTAGTTTTAAGGGGGAATTCCTGGTATCTTTATGGCTATTGCAGATTAAGAGCGGATTATAGATTCTTTAAAATATATCGAATAAAGGAACTAAAGATTTTAAAGGAAAAGTTTAAGAGAAAAGATAGGGAGTTTGAAGAAAGTTTTTTGACAGAAAACATACAAAGTAAACGAAAAACAATTAACTTAGTTATGAGATTTAAGCCTGAAGTTAAGTTGCAGATAGAGGAATATTTTAATGAAGATGATATTATATTTGAAGAAGATGGAACTTTATTAGTTAAGGTGAGTTTTACAGAGGATGAATGGCTTTATAGTTTTATTTTGAGTTTTGGTGATAAAATAGAGATATTAGAGCCATTTTATTTGCGAAAAATAATTAAAGAGCAAGGAAAAAGAGTTTTTGATGTTTATAAATAATACCTGACATAGTGTTGTCAGGTTTCTTCCCTTATAATATAGTTAACAACTAATTGTTAAAGGTGGTGACAAAAATGAAAGACTACAAATATTGTCAGAGCTGTGGTATGCCAATGAGTAATGATCCTCAAAAAGGAGGAACTGAAAAAAACCGTTCAAAAAGTAAGAAATACTGTTCTTATTGCTATCAAAATGGTGAATTTACAAGTCCTGAAATTGATACTCCACAAAAAATGCAATCATTCTGTATTGAAAAAATGAAAGAACAAGGAATGCCAAAAATTATTGCTTGGATATTTACTCGGAGTATTCCAAAACTAGAGAGATGGAAAAAATAATAGTTAATGATTGGTGACTTAAATAAGAAGATGGGGGTAAAAAAATGGGGTATATTAAACTTGATCAAAATAATATTGAAAATGAACATATTTGCTGTGCTTTTTCGGACAAAAAATGTTCGGAAAGTTATGAACTAAAAAAACAGTGGTTAGAGGAGCAATTTGATAATGGGTATACTTTTTTGCGATTAGATGAACGAGCAAAAGTATTTATAGAATATGGACCGGCAGAAAAAGCCTGGGTACCGATTATTGCTCCAAATTATATGCATATTGGCTGTTTTTGGGTTTCTGGTAAATATAAAAAAAGTGGACATGGAAAAGCCCTGCTACAGCAAACAATTACGGATGCTAAAAAACAGGGAAGAGATGGTTTAGTTACTGTTGTTGGCAAGAAAAAATTTCATTTTATGAGTGATAGCAAATGGCTACTTAAACAGGGATTTGAAGTATGTGATGAAATCACTTCCGGGTTCATTCTAATTTCATTAGATTTTTCTAAAAAAGCTAACAACCCAAAGTTTAGAGAAACAGTGAAAAGTGGAGAGTGTTCTGAAAAAGAGGGATATGTAGCTTATTATACTAATCGTTGTCCTTATTCAGAATATCATGTCAAGAAATCTTTGACTGAAACAGCTGAAAAAAGAAATTTAAAAATAAAAACAATAAAACTTGAAACAATGAAAGAAGCAAAAAATGCTCCCACTCCAGCTACAATATTTAGTCTTTTTTATAAAGGTAAATTTATTACAACTGATATTAGTGTCTGCATGGATAGTAGATTTGATAAGATTGTAGGGAAAGTTATTAAATAAAAGAAATCTATACACCAAAAGAAATTAGACAAAAAATGATGAAGTTATAAAATTATTTAGATATAAATCTAGCTACTATAGCCCGCGTGCAACATCATATAACAATATATTGCCGGTTTCGTTCCTTCGTCACTGCACCCAAATCCATCAACCCAAGATAGGAGCTATCTAAGGGTTGATGGACTTCGGCAATACGGATACGTTATGTGAAATCGGTTAAGAAAATAAGTATTATTATAAAAAGTTTGGAGGAATAATTTTGAAAGAAAATATTTTAAATATGTCAGAGAAAGAATTTGAAGATTTAGTTTCAGAGGAAAATCTTCCCTCAATTTATTCTGATGATGATCTTATAAGATCAATTGTTGAACTTATACCTATTGTGGGACCAATAATAGATGGAGTCATAGCAAGAATTGGTACAAAATATAAAGAAAAAAGAATGCATATGTTTTTGATATTATTTTATAAATCATTAAAAATAATCGAAAACCGTCTGGATGAAAAAGAGTTTAATGAAAAATTAAAATGGACAGAAACAGAAGAATTTCATGATATGTTTAACAGTGCGATAGATTCAACAATAAAAACTCGAAGTCGAGAAAAAATTATTATGAATGTAATGATTTTAACTAATATAATATCTGTTAAGAATAATGGAGAATTTAGGCCTGAAGAATATATATATTCATTAGAATCATTATCTCCTCTTGAAGTTAAAGTTATTTATATCTTTTATAATTGTTACAAAAAAGATAATAATCTTGATAATGAAGAAAATGATTTACAAAAATCCAATAGAATAAATGCTAAAGAAAAAGTTATGGAAGAATTACATATTGATGAACAAGATCTAATATTTTTATTAACAAGAATTGAAAAGTCAGGTTTTTTAAAAGAAATAACTGCAACAATGTTTGATTATGAAGGTGGTGCATTTACAATTAATGAATCTTTAAACCGAATGATGAACTATATTTCAAAACATCCTTTTAGTGACTTATAGATTTTTTTAAAAAAACCGACTTCACATAACATGGGATTAAAGATTCCGCTGCGCTCCATGCAAATTTATTCGGCAAGGGCAGTCCTCATAAACTTCTTAAATCCCAGGGACGTTATATGCAATAATAACTGAACATCAGCAAAAAGAGAGAAGAGATAGGGTTGGATCATCGCTAACTGGCATGGATTTACTCCTGCAAATGAAGGAAATAGTAATTGTAAGTTTTCAGTGGTTTTAACAATAGACTTGGGCGATTATAATTTACAAAGTTATTTACATATATCAGAGAGTAAATTAGTCACTGTTCGATCTTCACGCACTTCGTGAAGATTTAATATAGTACAGAATTTATGAACTTTTTTGCTGGTTAAAAGTTAATTTCAGAAGTCAGTAAATTTAAGTAGGGAATAGTTTTTAACGCGGCAAGTTATTACAGCATATACCAGAGCATTGGCGCTGACTTAGTCTAAAATATTTCTTTAAAACGGCCGTCGCCCTTCGGGACATGGCTTTTGTCACATCTCTTGCAGTTGTTTAAGCTAAAAATGAAGAGGAAAGGCAAGAGATGCGCCAACCTTAGAGAGCAAGGACAGCCACGTCGCAAATGCTCAGGACGTTATACGCAATAGCACAGCAAGAGCTTCTTTTACATAAACACTAACTGAATCTGGGGGATAATATGCAGAAAATAACCAAGAACTTTGTTAAAAAATCTTTTGAAAAGGCTATAGAAAACTATAGTAATGCCATTGAAAATATTGGATTATGGGAATCAGAAAAATATGTAATCAATAAGTATTTTGATAAGAATAAATCAATATTAGATGTGGGTTGTGGAGCAGGAAGAACAACATTTAACCTTTATGAAATGGGTTATAAAAATATCATAGGTTTAGATTTAACTCCAGAAATGATATCTGCAGCTAAAACAATAAATAAAGAAAAAAAGACTGAAATTGAATTTATAGTTGGAGATGCAACTGACTTAAACTTTGAAGATAATTCTTTTGATCAAGCATTGTTCTCATTTAATGGATTGATGCAGATACCAGAGAGAAAAAATAGAATTAAAGCATTAAAAGAAATAAAAAGAGTTTTGACCGAAAATGGTATTTTTATTTTTACAACTCATGATCGCGAAAATAACGAGAACTTTAAGGAGTTCTGGGAAAAAGAAGAAAAGACCTGGAAAGAAGGCAAACAGGATAAAAGAACTTATGAATATGGCGATAAGATCCTGCCATCGGATAATGATGATAGAGATTTATTTATACATTTTCCAAACCGAGAAGAGATAATAGAATGTTTAGAAGAAACAGGCTGGAAGCTAATAGAAGATTTTTATAGAGAAGATCTATTTAAAGAAAATAAAGAAGTTAAAGAGTTTTCAACTGAGTGCCGATTCTGGATAGTACAAAAGTAAAGCTGTGCTACAGCGTATAACATGGGATTAGCGTCATGCCTTCTGTCATAAAGCTTGCAGGTTAACCAATCATGAATATGAAAAAGCAAGCTTTACGCCAGTTCCTGGCGGAACCAGGCACGAGCGCAAATCCCAGTAACGTTATGTGCAATAATGATTAAACATCAGCAAAAAAGGGAAAAGATAATAATGTAGAAAAAAGATTTTATTCTTATCTTATAAGTAATATAAGAGATGTAATTATGGGGAGACCTGATGTTTTAAATAAATTTATTAATAAAATCAATAATAAATTTCCAAAGATAAGAAAAAAAATAAAAAAGAAAAATTCTACTATAAATAGAGAATTAAATAAAATATTTGATTATGATAAATTTAGTAGACTAGGTCCTAAAAAAAATAAACCTAATAGGTGGAGAGCTTACCAACTTACTAAAGAACTAAATTTAAATGTATGCCCATATTGTAATCGACAATATATTACTACTTATTATTCTTCTAGCGGTAAAGTAAGAGCAGAATTAGATCATTTTTTTGATAAAAAGCGTCATCCATACTTTGCATTATCATTTTATAATTTAATTCCAAGTTGTCATGTATGCAATTCAAATCTAAAGGGGTCAAAAGAATTTAAATATAAAAAAAATTTACATCCATATGAAAGTGGGTTTGGAGATAATTTGAAATTTACAATCAAAATTAAAGAAAATCAAAAGACAAATAATGAAGACCTAAAATATGATTTAGATTTCTTTTATGGGGATTCTGAACAATTTGAAATTAATTTTAAGGAAAGTATAAAAAAGGAATCAGATAAAGACTTAATTAGAAAAGCTAAAAATAATGCAGAAATTTTTAAAATTAAAGAATTGTATAA
This sequence comes from Halanaerobium praevalens DSM 2228, assembly GCF_000165465.1. Classification (GTDB taxonomy): domain Bacteria; phylum Bacillota; class Halanaerobiia; order Halanaerobiales; family Halanaerobiaceae; genus Halanaerobium; species Halanaerobium praevalens. The sequence goes on along the minus strand of NC_017455.1, from coordinate 1,515,689 downwards.
TTCACATAAAAATCATATAGCTGAATTAATAAAAAAAATCAATAATATATAACAATACAAGAATTAATGATTTATATGAACAATATTATGGAGAACTTTTTAATAGTAAAGAAGACATCATAAGAATGATTGTAGATAATTACATTGATGAAAAAAATTATAATAAAAAAGCATTTGCAAAATTAACAAAAGATATTTCTGAAGAACTAGGTTTGATTGAAAATAAATAGTTATAATAATTTTTACTACGTCGTCTAACATGGGATTGAAGATTCCGCTTCGCTCCATGCAAATTCATTCGGCAAGGGCAGTCGCCCTGAGCCTCATGAACTTCTTAAATCCCAGTAACGTTAGGCGACATACAAATCAATTAGGAGTGATAATATTATGGTATTGGAAAGATATGATTTATCAGATTACTTAATTCATTTTGTTAGAAGTATAAATTTATCAGGTGATGATTTACATATGTCTGAAATGTTTCCTAAAGAATTTGGGTTTGATGAAGAATTGGGAGGTGATGTAATATCTCCTTTTTTTTATACTTAGAAGAATTATAAGAAAAAGTCAAATTTTATCTACTTGGTCTTATAGAAACAGAAAACCTACAATATATGGTAAGTATCCTGCTGTTTGTTTTACAGATATGCCATTAGCTGATTTTATAAAAAGTAGTTTTAACAGACTAAAAAGAGGAGAGAAAATTAGTTCTTATGCACTGATTTTTTCTAAAAAACAAATGTTTGACTTAGGGGCTAGACCAGTTGTTTATGGGACTAGTATATCTTGTAGGGATTATTTTGACGAAGGTGGACACAGATTACTTGATCCTAATTTATTTCATTCAAAAGAAATGTATAGATATATATCTTTTAATTTATCTAGAAAACCATATCCTATTGATTGGACTCATGAGAGAGAATGGAGATGGGCTAATTATGATTACATTAATTATGGTATCGATGAGTATTATTTTGAATCTACTGAAATAGATGAAGAAATGGAAGAATTACTTGACAAACGGGAAATGGAACGGATTGAAGATTATGGTCTTAATTTAGATAAAACGAATTTAAAAGGAGTAGGGATATTAGTAAAAAATGAGAAACAAGCTGAAAAGATAGTAAGAGATATTTTGTGGCTTGTAGATAGTAAAAAAATAGATCAAGATTTGTATTCATACATTTTATTATTACCAGATGTAAATGAGAATATTAATACATAAAAAATCAGAGTTAAATAAATTAATTGAAGATCATAGACTTAATCTAAATCCATATTTTAATTTATCATCTTTAGATATAGAAAGAGTAAAAGGTAAATTAAATAAATTATTTAATAAATATCAAAATATATCTTTTCCTAAAATAACACAAAGAGAAGGCACTGGAATATCATTTCCTTGTTTAAGATCAAATAGAAATAAGATTTCAAGAATATTGGTAAAATTAAATTATATAAAGTTTACTAAATGGGGGCGTTATTTAGTTAATCTTCCAATTTGTAATCAGTTTAATGATTTAAAGTTAAATGAACATTTAGCCAAACAAATAGCAGAAGATTTATCTGAAATTTTTAGAGTAGAATTTACTTATTATTCAGTATTGAAACATGGAGTTAGAAATATAAATGAAATCGATATTAATGATGTTCCATTCTATACAGAACCTAATGACATAGAATGTAATTTTGCTCATGAAAAAAAAGATTTTTAGCTATATATTAATACTAAAGATCAAATTTGTACATCGCCTAACAACACCTTAGCGACATCCCAGTTTGAGAGTATAAATGAAAGTTGAGCTAACTTATGTAAGATTGTAATTTAATCAGAAGTTAAAGTATTAGCGGGGACGTCGCGAAGCTGTGGTACGTTAGGAGAAAGACCATGTTAGATGGTGTATCTTTTACTGTAATTAAGATGAAGCGAGTATCGTTATACCATTTAAACAATTTAAATGATGGGGGTTATTATATTGTTTCAAGATGGATTTCCAGTCAATTTAAGAGAAGACTTGTATAAAGTAATCAAACAGATTCCTACCAAAACTTATAATGATGTTAGTATAGGTACAACAGAAGAAATTATTAAATATTATCAAAATGGTCATTTAATTGAATTTCCATATCGAATGTATTTTGATGATATTCCAGATGATAATATAGAAGAATTAAGTATAACCCAAAAAATGATATTACATTGTATTTATTCAAGAAATTGTGATGGTTTTGTTCGCCAAAAGCATATTGAGTTGTTGCTTAATATGAATTATGCAGTTTGGACAATCCCTTATATTATAAAGTTATGTGATGAATATGTTATAGAAATATTAGAAACAATTTATAATAAATGAGGTTCCCCCATTAAATTAGACACATAGTTTAGATAGTTTTCTCTCGTTTTCGTAGTCTTCTGGACTTTTATAATTTAAAGTTGAATGCATTCTGATTCTGTTGTAATAAACAGCTATATATTCGAAAATATCCTGTCTTGCTTGTTGTCTAGTTTTGTAATCTTTTTGATAAATTAATTCTGTTTTTATTGTGGAGAAGAAACTTTCTGCTACTGCATTATCCCAGCAGTCTCCTTTGCGGCTCATTGAAGATCTTATTCCATTTTTCCATAGCTCTTTCTGAAAATCATGACTTGCATACTGGCTGCCTCTATCAGAATGAAAGATCAAACCTTTTTTATGATTTCTATTTTTAATTCCCATTTCCAAAGCATTTATTACAAGCTGCCTGGTCATTCTTTTATTAATTGACCAGCCAACCACTTTTCGTGAATAAAGATCTATTACTACAGCCAGGTAGAGCCAGCCTTCAGCTGTCGGTATATATGTAATATCTGAAGCCCAAACTTTGTTTGGCTTAGATACATCAAAATTTCTATTAAGCAAATTTTCTTTTAGCGGTAAATTGTGATTTGAATCTGTTGTCTTTTTAAATTTCTTTTTCTGAATTGCCTTAAGACCCATTACTTGCATAAGTCTCACAACTCTTTTTATATTACAGTTATGGCCTTCTTTTACCAGCTGACGATGTATTCTTGGACTTCCATAGCGGCCGCTATGCTGCCAGTATATTTTAGCTATTTCTAGTTTCAGTTTCTTATTTTCAATTTCTCTTTGACTGGGTTCTCTATCTAGCCAATCATAGAAACCTGACCGGGAAACTGCTAATACCTGGCACATTTTCGTCACAGGAAATTGATCTCTGTGGTCCCGGATAAAACCGTATATTACTTCGGTTTTTTCGAAAAGATGCCCACTGCTTTTTTTAATATATCACGCTCTAATTTAGTTTCTCTAAGTTCATCTTCAAGCTCTTTTATTTTTTGTTGTTCAGGTGTTAGTTTTTGCTTTCCATTACCAGGAAAAGCATGTTCACCACTATCTCTATATTCTTTACGCCAGCGGGTTAAATTACCGTAATTTATTCCTAGATCATCAGCTATTTCTTGTACTGTCTTATTTGAATTTATGCTAAGTTCAACAGCATCTCTTTTGAATTCTTCAGTGTAACTTCTTCTTTTTCCCATTTTGGGCACCTCCTGAGTTTATTATATATCTTAACTCAGTGTCCTACAAATTGGGGGAGGGTCAAAATTAAAGAATCAAGATACAGAATTATTTAAAAAGTTTTGTTTGGAGAATAATCAAGCAATTTGTAGAGGTTATGATAGAATGGTTAGTTATTGGAATGAATATTACAGATATAAGTATAATAATTTTTATGGATATGTTGGAAGAAAATTGTTTAAAGAATGTTTTGGTTATTCTAAGGCATTTAAAAAACAATAAAAAACAAATATAAATTTTATGGCAGTATAGTATGTGGGCCATGATCCATTGCCTAACATGGGGTTTAAGATTCCACTGTCGTTGCGTCCAAATTCCTTCATTAAGGGCGTCGTCCTAAAATTTAAGAACTTCTTAAACCCCTGGTACGTTATGTGAAATCAGAATATAAATCTTAAAAAATTAATTAAAGAATCTTTACTTAATAGGAGCTCTATATAATGGTATAATGTAAATAGAATCTAATTTTTTGTTTTTCAGTTAAAGAAAGGAGCTTGATTATGTTTGATATTCTTGATGAAAAAAAGAAAAAGATTGAAGAAAAGAGACCACTGCCTAAAAACACATTAAAAAGCTTAAGAGAAAAACTTTTTTTAGAATGGACCTACAATTCGAATGCAATCGAAGGTAATACTTTAACCTTATCAGAAACAAAAGTAGTATTAGAAGATGGTATTACTATAGGGGGAAAAACATTAAAAGAACATTTAGAGGTTGTAAATCATAAAGAAGCTATTAATTACATGGAAGACATAATTAATAAAAATGAAAAATTATCAGAAAGACAAATAAAAAATATACATTACCTAATACTTAAAGGAATAGATGATGAAAACGCAGGTAAATATAGAAATGAGAAAGTAGTAATAAGTGGAGCTGAGCATGTACCTCCTGCACCAGTTTTTATTCATAATCAAATGGAAGAACTAATTAATTGGTATTATGATAAAGGTTCAACTCTTCATACTATAGAAAGAGCCGCCAAATTACACACTGATTTTGTTAAAATACATCCATTTATTGACGGAAATGGCCGAACAGCTAGAATTTTATTAAATTTCGAATTAATAAAAGCTGGTTTTCCAATAATAATAATTAAAAATGAAGATAGGGTTAAATACTATGAAAGCTTAGATAAAGCACATACGACTGGAGATTATAATGATTTTATTGATTTAGTATCTGAATCTGTAAACAGAAGTTTAGATATATATCTAGAAATAATCAATTAAATAATTTAAAATATATTCTGACTTCACATAACATGGAGTTAGCGACATTGAGCTTATTGATTAGAAGTGGGATTAGAGATGACTTATGAAATTAGCAGTTAAAATGTAGGTTAAAAGGGGAGCGGAACGTCGCGAAGCCCAGGGACGTTATGTGACATGTGTCTGAAATTAAAGTAATCTTTTAAGAAAAAGAAAGGAGAAAAAGTAATGAAATATCCTGAACCAACTGTTGGGGCTATTATTTTTAATCCAGACAATAAAATACTCCTCTGTAAATCTCATAAATGGAATAATCAATATATAATTCCTGGTGGACATATTGAATTAGGAGAAGTTTAACTATTTTTACCTCTCTTTCATTCAAAATAATTTAGTTGAATTTAATTTCAATTATTAATTCATAAATAATAAGGATAACTGGAAATACGATCAAAGTTATAAACAAATAAAATTATAAAAAGTAATTAAGTAAATCAAGCTTATTAAAATTAAAGTATAATTTAATCTATCAATAAGAAAATTTTTAATCTCTAAAGTCTTATATAAAATAATAATCTCATGATTACTAGTAAAATATAATTATTAAGGAAGGAGAGATTAAAAATGAAAATTATATTAAAAATAATGATTAGTTTAGTCAGTGGCGGTGCAATAACTGCATTAACTACTGTCCCTTTTATCTCAATGATTATAGGTCTAGCAGCTTTTCCAGTTCTTAATATTCCTGGTTTTGAAAGTACTGGAAAACATGTTGAATATGGTTTTATGTGGGTGACTTTAAAATCAATTGAAAGTTGGATATTACTTATATCTTATTTTTCAATTATTATTTTTATCATTCTTATTAGTTTTTTTAAAAACTAAATATGATAAATAATTAAGGCTAGTCGAATATGAAATTATTATTGAAAGCTTTTATTTGATTAGCTTTAGTTAAATTTAAAGGAGGTAAAAAATGAATAATAAAAGTAGTGAAATAATTAAATTTTGGTTTGAAGAATTAAAGCCAAAACAGTGGTTTATTTCATCTGAAGAGCTTGATTATAGGATTTATAAACAATTTGGTGAGATTCATGAGGCTGCAGCTAATGGAGAACTTGAGGCTTGGCGGCAAACCCCAGCAGGAAGCCTAGCAGAAATAATTATATTGGATCAGTTTTCTCGCAATATTTATCGAGGAAAACCAGCTGCATTTAAGAATGACCTTGGTGCTTTAGTTTTAGCACAAGAAGCTCTGAGCAAGGGTTTCCCTAAAAAAGTAGAAACTTTAAAACGTAGTTTTTTTTATATGCCCTTTATGCATAGTGAATCTTTAAAAATACATGAAACGGCAGTTAAACTTTTCAATGAGCCTGGAATGGAAGAAAATTTTAAATACGAAATAAAGCACAAGCAGATAATAGAAAGGTTCGGACGATATCCCCATCGTAATGAAATACTTGGAAGAAAATCTACTGCAGAAGAAATTGAATTTCTTTCTCAGCCAGGCTCATCTTTTTGATATTTTTATTATAATAAATTAAATTGCTGTCAATCTATGTTTAAAAATAAAACTAAAAATATACTGGATTATAATTTTCAATTTAAAAATATAAGATAAAAAAGAGAATTATTAAAGCTTGTTAATTTCAGATCATGTTTTTCCTTTTTTATCACAGTAAAGTTAACTTAATATAATATTTTCTATTATTTGACAAGTAAAGCAGATAGTAATAAAATAATACTTGGAATATTTGCAAAATGAGGTATTGGCTATTTCTGCTTATTTTAACTATGCCTACCTTAATTTTTAAAATCGTATTTAAATGGGAAGGGGGATTTAATTTAGTTTAGCTAAAATTAGATTTTAAATTAAAAATTTTAACTAAAAAACTAGGAGGAAGAAAATGTCAGATAATAAAAAGAATACAGCTGAAAAACAAACAAAAAAGAAATTTAGCTTTCCCACGGCTTTTACAGTATTATTTATAATTTTAGTAATAGCAGCAGGATTAACTTATATTGTCCCTGCAGGACTATACTCAAACTTAGAATATGTACCAGGAAATGATTCATTTTTAGTTAAAAGTTCAACAGGTGGAAGTGAAATGATTCCAGCTACCCAAGAAAAGTTAGATGAACTTAATGTTAAGATTGATTTACGCAAGTTTAGAGATGGAAGTATTAAAAAACCAATTGCCATTCCAGGTACTTATCAAAAAATAAAGCAAAGTCCACAAGGCCCATTAGATATAATTATGGCTCCCATTGAAGGTGTAATGGATACAGTAGATATTATGGTTTTTGTTTTAATTCTTGGTGGAATTATAGGGATCATTAATAAGTCAGGAGCTTTTGATGCAGGGATAGCATTTCTTTCAAAGAAAACCGAAGGTAAAGAATTTGTACTTGTAATTTTAGTTTCAGGCTTGATTGCAGTTGGAGGTACTACCTTTGGTTTGGCCGAAGAAACAATAGCTCTTTATCCAATTTTGATGCCTATCTTTCTTGCTAATGGCTATGATGCTATTGTGGCAATAGCTGCTATTTATTTAGGTAGTTCAGTTGGAACAATGTTCTCTACTGTTAATCCATTTTCAGTTGTAATAGCCTCAGATGCAGCCGGTATAGCCTTTACAGAGGGAATAGTATTTAGACTAGTTAGTTTAATTTTAGCAATGATTATAACCTTGTTATACATATATTGGTACTCTAAAAAAATTAAAAAAGATCCTCAAAACTCTTTAGTCTATGAAGACTATGAGAAAATAGAAAAAAGATTTTTAGAAGATTATGATCCAGATGAGGTTAAAAGATTTAATTGGCGTAGAGTGTTAATGTTAGTCGTATTTTTAGGAGCATTCCCAGTTATGATTTGGGGAGTAGTCACTGGAAAATTTTGGTTCGCTGAAATGTCAGGTCTCTTTTTAGTAGTGGCTTTTTTAACAGCATTTTTATCAGGTTTTTCCGAGAAAAAAGCTGTAAATACATTTGTAGAAGGAGCTGCAGACTTAATCGGAGTTGCTCTCATTATTGGAGTTGCTAGATCTATCAATATAGTAATGGATAATGGAATGATTTCCGATACCTTACTTTTTTATACTTCATCAATAGTAGAGGGGATGAGTGGAGGTTTATTCGCAAGTGTACAAATGGTACTATTTAGTTTCTTAGGTTTCTTTGTACCTTCATCTTCAGGTCTAGCTGTACTTTCAATGCCTATTATGGCACCATTAGCAGATACTGTAAATATTTCTAGAGATATAGTAGTAACTGCTTATAACTGGGGTCAAGGTTGGATGTCCTTTATTACTCCAACAGGTTTAGTATTAGCAACCTTAGAAATGGTAGGAGTAACTTATGATAAATGGTTAAAGTTTGTTTTACCTTTAATGGGCATAATCGGTGTTTTTTCTATAATTATGTTAGTGATTCAAACAATGGTCTAAAAAGGAGATAATTTAGATGAATAAAATCATAGAAAGATTTAAAAAATATATAGCGGTGGATACAAGGTCTGATAGTAATTCAGAAACTGTACCAAGTACTAAGGGCCAACTAAAGCTAGGGAAGATTTTAATAGAAGAATTAAAAGAATTAGGTTTGGAAAATATAATTCAAACTGAAAAAGGATATATTTATGCTTCTTTAGCAGCTAATATAGAAGAGGAAGTCCCAACAATAGGATTTATAGCTCACCTTGATACAAGTCCTGATTTAGATGGTAAAGTTCTTAACCCTAAGTTTGTAGACTATAAGGGTGGAGATATCAAATTAAATGATAAATATAGTTTAACTGTAGAAGAGTTTCCAGAATTAAAGAATTTGAAAGGCCAAAAATTAATTACTACAGATGGAACTACCCTTTTAGGAGCAGATGATAAAGCTGGAATAGCTGAAATTTTAACTGCTTTGGAATATTTGGTAGAAAATCCAGAAATTAAGCATGGAACTATTAAAGTTGCTTTTACACCAGATGAAGAAATTGGTAGAGGAGCAGATCATTTTGATTTAGAAAGTTTTGGTGCCGATTTTGCTTATACTTTAGATGGTGGCCCTTTAGGTGAATTACAGTATGAAAACTTTAATGCAGCAAGTGTTAGTCTTAAAATACAGGGTAAAAATGTTCATCCTGGTACAGCTAAAAATGTAATGGTCAACTCAATTAAAATTGCAATGGAATTAGATTCCATGTTACCAAGTGCAAAAGTACCAGAACATACAGAGGGCTATGAAGGATTTTATTTACTTGATGAAATCGAGGGGAATGTAGATCAAACTAGTTTAGAATATATAATTAGAGATTTTTCTCTAACAGAGTTTGAAAACAAGAAAAAACAAATGCAAAGAATAGTTGATTTTTTAAATAAAAAATATGAAAATAGAATAGAGGTAAATATAGAAGATAGTTATTATAATATGAAAGAAAAGATAAAACCTCATTTTCAAATAGTAGAGTTAGCTAAAAAATCAATGGAAGACTTAGAAATAGAAGTAGATATTAAACCAATAAGAGGAGGAACAGATGGAGCCAGACTTTCTTATATGGGCCTTCCAACTCCTAACCTTTTTGCTGGTGGCTATAATTTTCATGGTAGATTTGAGTTTATTCCAGTAGAAAACATGGAGCTGGCTTCAAAATTGATAGTCAAAATTGCAGAAAATATAGTTCAAAGTTCAGACATAGATTTTAATTAGGGAGGCTGATAAAGATGAATAATTTAGAAAATTTAGAACCTGAGCGAGTATTTCATTACTTTTCTGAAATAGCAAAAATTCCTAGATGCTCAGGTGATGAAAAGAAAATTAGTGATTATCTTAAAAAGACTGGTCAGGACTTAGGATTAGAAACAATCCAAGATGAATTGAATAATATAATAATCAGAAAAAAAGCTAGTCCAGGTTATGAAAATTCTCCAGGAGTAATTATTCAAGGACATATGGATATGGTTTGTGAAAAAGAAGAAGGAATAGAACATGATTTTTCAACTGATCCCATTGATGTTCTAATTGAAGATGATTTTTTGAAAGCAAATGGTACAACTTTAGGTGCAGATAATGGAATTGCAATTGCTATGGGATTAGCGATTCTTGAAGATGATAATCTTGAGCATCCTGATTTAGAACTTTTGCTTACTGTAACTGAAGAAACAGAAATGGATGGAGCTCTCGGCCTTAAACCAGATTTACTAAAAGGAAGCAGACTTTTAAATATTGATTCTGAAGAAGAAGGATTTTTAACAGTCGGTTCAGCTGGAGGAGAGCTTATTCAGGCTATTTTAGATATTAAAAGAGAAGAAGTAGCTACTGCTTATCAAGAAGTAAATATTACAATTACAGGTTTAAGTGGTGGTCATTCTGGTATGGAAATAGATAAAGGAAGAGCAAATTCCTTAAAAATAGCTTTAAAAGTTTTAACAAATTTAAAAGAAAAATTAGATTTAAAATTAGTTAATATAAATGGTGGAACTAAAGATAATGCTATTCCCAGAAAAGCAAAAATCAGTCTGGGAATTAAGGCAGAAGCTTATCCAAAACTAAAAAAAGAAATTGAAGCCATTGAAAAAGAGCTGAAAAAAAATTATCCACAAGAAAATCCAAAAATTATTTTAGAAAAGTCGGCTGAAATTGTTGAAGTTTTAAGAGATCAAGACTTAGAAGCTGTTATTTATCTTTTACAAAAACTGCCAACTGGAATCAATAATTGGTTAAAAGATAGACCTGAGACAGTAGAAAGTTCAAGTAATTTAGCTATTATCAATACAGAAACAGATAAAATAAGAGTTTATGTTTCGACTCGAAGTGCTAAAGAAAAAGTTTTAAAAGAAATGAGAAATAAGATTACTGCTGATATAGAAAAAGTTGCTAAAGCAAAAATTACAGGTCATTATCCTGAATGGGAATACAAACCTGAATCTGAACTTAGAAATAAAGCAGTAGAAATATATAATAAAATGTATGAAAAAGAAATGGAAGTAATAGTTATTCACGCTGGGCTTGAAAGTGGAGCTCTCAAAAAGACCTATCCCGATTTAGATATTATATCTTTTGGGCCAGATATTTTCGATGTACATGTACCAGCAGAAAAATTAAGTATTTCTTCTACAAAAAGAACATATAATTATTTAAAAAAATTACTTCAAACATTAAAATAATTTATTAATAAAAGCTAAATTAATTTTTAAAGCTTTAAATTTAAACCCTCAGCTCAAAAAAATTGCTATTATAAATATAAAATAGACTTTAAAACTGTTTTGTATTATAATCATGATAGTAATTTATCTAGCTGGGGGTTAATTTATGAAAATAATTAATTATTTAAAAAAGATCTTTAATAATTTACTATTAAGCACTAAAAGATTTCCTTTAGCTGCTTTAGCAGCTTTTATTACCACTTTTATTTTAATGATAGTTATTAATAATAATACGCTTTTTTCTGATCAGAAAATTAAACTTTTAATTGAGTTAGCTTTAACTACTTCTCTTGCTTTCCCTTTATTTTTAAGTTCAAGCTTAATATTTGAACGATTTCCAGAGATAAAAAAGCATTTAATTTATTTTTTAATTTTTTTATTTCTATTAATTTATCATTTATTTATTTTTAAAGACTTTGAATTAGTTTCTATTAGTCGTTTTATTGCTCTAAATATTAGTTTTTACCTTTTAGTATTATTAATCCATTATTTTTATAAGCGAAAAAATTATGAATTATATATAGCTCATATTTTTAGTAAATTTTTTGTAACAATTGTTTATACTGTTGTAATTTTTATTGGTTTAATAACTATTTTATTTACTTTAGATAAATTATTTGAGCTTTCATTAGCCAAAGAATTATATATTAGTTCTTGGCTTTTAGCAGCAGGTATTTTTGCACCGATTTTTATGTTAGCTGGAATTCCTTTATTTAAGAGGGATTTTGACTTAAATGATTACTCATCAGTTTTAAAAATATTAATTTTATATATAATTATGCCTTTACTTACAATTTATAGTCTTATTTTATATCTTTATTTTATTAAAATTATTAAAACTCAGCTTTGGCTTGAAAGTATTGTAGGTCAACTTGTATTTTGGTATTCAATGCTTAGTTTTCTAGTCATCTTTTTTATTAAACCATTTAGAAAAGAAAATAAATGGGTTAATAAATTTATTTTAATTATGCCTAAAATAATTTTGCCACTTTTAATTATGATGTTTTTTGCACTTTCTATCAGGATTAATGATTATGGTCTCACAGAAAATAGGTATTATGTTTTTTTGTTAGGAATTTGGATTTTTTTAGTAATGCTTTATTATAACTTTAGTCAAAAACAAAGAAATACTATAGTAGTTTTTTCTTTAGCAATAATTAGTATTTTAGCTGTTTTTGGTCCTTGGAGTGGATTTTCACTTGCAACTAAAAGTCAAAATCAACGGTTCGAAAATATATTAAGGGAAAATGAATTATTAGAAAATAATAAAATAGTTAAAAAGCCAATTCCAACTACAGCCAAGAAAGAAATTAATTCAATTATTAAATATTTTACTGATAAGCACAGTTTAGAAGCTCTTAACTATTTACCAACTGATTTTAAAAAGACTGAGATGGAAGAGGTATTTGGTTTTAAATATCAAAGATATTATAGTAATCATAATAATTTTTATTATAGAATCCCTTTTAAAGGTAAAATTTTTCAACTTGAAGATTATAATTATTTGTTAGATTTTCAAGTTGAAGGTTCGGAAATTTCAACTTCAAATCAATTAGAAAATGATTTGAGTTTAGATTTTAATTTAGAACAATTTAAACTTGAATTAATTAAAGCTGAAAAAGTTATTTTTAAGCAAAACTTAAAAAATGATTTACTTCAGCTGCAGCAAAAATTGCAAAAATCATCAGAAAAAGATCTAAAAGATTTAAATCAAAATTATATATATGAAAATGAAGCTGTAAAGATGAAAATTGTGTTTAAATATTTATCAGGAGAGCTTAAATCTAATTCAGATTTACAATTATATCGTTTAAATTCTTTTATTTTTATTCAATTAAAATAAAAATAATTTTCTGCGTAAGACTCTGATTGGTTTTTCTGCTGATAAAATCTATAACCAATCAAAATGATTTTTTATTTTAAGAAATTAGTTTTTGGGAGATTCTATAACCATTTAGAGTTCTAAGAAATGATTTAAAGATAATAGCTCTTAGATGCTTGACATTTTAGCTTATATTTCTTATAATCTATATAGATTGAACTTTGGTTTTGAATTAGAATATTTTTTAGTAGAAGCCACAACTTTAAAAAACAAAATATCGTTTATTATTTGAAACTGTAATTTGAATCAATTCTAATTTGAATTGTTTTAAATTACAGTTTTTGTGATCTAAAACCTAAAGGGGGAAATAATATGAAAATTGAAGTAATTAAAGATTTTGACCAAAAATTACTTGATAAGCTAGTTGAACTAGAGACTAGGACTTTTAGGGACAGTGGTTTATCAAAATGGGAATTAGTACCTTTAATTGAACATGGTAAATTATTAGTATTATTTGATAAGCAAGAACCAGTTGGTTTGTTAGAACTGATGAATGATTGGGATAATAAAGATACGGCTTATGTTTATGCTTTAGCTATAGAAGAAGAATACCGCAACCAAGGTTTAGGAACTAAATTGATTAAATCTGGTATGGAATTACTACTAAAAGATGGATATTCTAAAGCCAAATTAACTGTTGATCCAGATAATAAACCTGCAATTCATGTTTATAAAGATAAATTAGGTTTTAAAAAAGAAAAATATGAAGAAAATGTTTATGGAGCAGGATTAGATCGTTATTATTTAGAATTAGATTTAGCTGATTATGAAAAATATGAAAACAATGAGTTGTTTAAAATAGCTTCTTAGTTTAATTTTAATTTAAATTATATTTTAATAATAAGTAAAATTTTTAAAAATTGCCTTTGATATTCTAATAAAAGTATGATATATTCATCAATAATGATAATCGTTATCAAATAAATTTTAATTAAGAATTATAAATAATTAAAAGAAGGTGTTAGTAATGAAAGCAATTGTTATTGATCAATATGGAGATAGAGAAGAATTAAAAGAAAGAGAAATTAAAAAACCTAAACCAAAAGCTGATGAGATATTAATAGAAGTCCATTCTGCTTCAGTTAATCCAATCGACTGGAAATTAAGAGAAGGTTATCTAAAAGAAATGTTTGCTTTTGATTTTCCAATTATTTTAGGTTGGGATGCAAGTGGAATAGTCAAAGAAAAAGGAAATAAAGTAGAGAGTCTGAAAGTTGGTGATCGGGTTTTTGTACGACCAGAACTTACTAATAGAGGAACTTATGCTGAATATACTACTGCTAAAGAAAATTTGGTAGCTAAAATACCAGATAATATTAATTTTAAACAAGCAGCTGCAGTACCACTTGCTGGTTTAACAGCATATCAGTCTTTAACTGATGTTGGTAATTTAGAAAAAAATGATAAAGTTTTAATTCATGCTGGTGCAGGAGGAGTAGGTAGTTTTGGTATTCAAATAGCTAAAAATTTAGGAGCTTATGTGGCTACCACTGGTAGCACTAAAAATGTAGAATTTTTAGAGTCATTAGGAGCAGATGAAGTTATTGATTATACTAAAGCTGATTTTGCTGAAATACTTGCTGATTATGATTTAGTAGTTGATACTTTAGGTGGAGAAATTCAAACTAAAAGTCTTGGTATCTTAAAAAAAGGTGGAAAATTAGTTTCAATTGTTGAAGAACCTGATCCGCAAGTAGTAAAAGAAAAAGAAGTAGAAGCTACTTTACACTGGTTAATTCCTGATGGTGATCAATTAGCAATTTTAGCTGACATGATGGAAAAAGAAAAGTTAAAAGCAATTGTCGGTTCAGAGTTTCCATTTTCAGAAAAAGGGCTTAAAGATGCTCATAAATTAAGTGAAAGTCATCATGCCAGAGGAAAAATTATTATTAATGTTAAATCTTAAAATTATTAATTTTAAAAAATAGAGTTTGAACTATCCAATTGTTTTTAAAGTTGAAAATAATTAGAATTTATAGTCCAGAAAAAGTTTAAACTTTTCTGGGCTTATTTTATGTAATAGAGCAAAAGTTTGCTCGCAAAGATCGATAATTTAATCTGGAAAATCAAAAAAATTAATTTTTGTCCTAAAATTAATTAATTTTAATTTAAAAGAAACTGGATTTTTTTAAAGATCTATACTATAATTTAATCGCTTGCTTATTAAAAAAATTAAAATTCTGGAGGTAAAAATGGCATTTATCACAATTGTAGAATTTATTGGTACTATAGCTTTTGCAATGTCTGGGGCATTAAGAGCTATAGAAAAAGAAATGGATTATTATGGGATTATAGTTTTTGGAATAACTACTTCAGTTGGAGGAGGGATTATTAGAGATATTTTAATAAATAAAGAATTGCCAGTTTCTCTAGCTAATCCTATTTATATTATAGTTAGTATTTTAGCTGCTTTTTTAGTAATAATATTTTATCAAGCTATTATTCATTTTAATCAAATTTTAAATATTTTTGATGCAATTGGTTTAGCAGCATTTACAGCAATTGGAGCTGAGGTAGCAGTTATTAATGGTTTTGAACAGCCATTTGTGATAATAATTTTAGCTGTACTGACAGGAACAGGTGGAGGAACTTTAAGGGATCTTTTTGCAAATACAATCCCTTATGTATTTCATAAAGAAGTTTATGCTGTAGCCTCTATTTTAGGAGCAATTATTTTTATTATAACCTATAATTTTATTGGTAATAATATGGCCTTATATTTAGCTTTTGCAATTACTTTATTAGTTCGTTTATTTTGTATAAAAAAAGATATTCATTTAAAAAAAGTATCAGTTTAGCTTACTTTTTTTAATGAATTTTTTTTATATAAGTTAAAGTTTTTCTGCACAATTAGATGGGCTAAAAATCCTGAAATTAAATAAGAAATAGATAAAGCAATAAAAATTCCAGAAACACCTATTAAATGAGATCCAACTAAAGCTAGTGGAAGATAGATTAAAAAAGTTTGGCTAAAAATTAGTAAGGCAGCCTGAATTGGTTTATTTAATACATTTAAAATTGTAGAATCAATTTTTAAAATTCCTTGTAATCCATAAGTAAAAGATACTATTAAAAGATAGCTAGTTACAGTTTTAATTACTTCAGGATTTTGATTAAATAAGGCTGCTATATTTTTAGCAAAAGTTGATAAAATAATTGCTAAAATAAAACCTGTTATTAAGGAAAATAATTCTCCAAATTTCAATCCTTTATTTACTCTTTTAAATAATTTTGAACCTAAATTTTGACCAATAAAAGGCCCAATGACTGAATTTAAAGCCATAATAAAAGACATTGCAAAAAATTCGATTTTAGTAGCAACCCCAAAACCTGCTACTACATTAGGACC
This sequence comes from Halanaerobium praevalens DSM 2228, assembly GCF_000165465.1. Lineage (GTDB taxonomy): Bacteria > Bacillota > Halanaerobiia > Halanaerobiales > Halanaerobiaceae > Halanaerobium > Halanaerobium praevalens. Next base: position 1,499,472 of record NC_017455.1, on the reverse strand, counting down.
ATAAGTAGCTAAAATTTTAGTTATAATAGCTGAACTAAGTGGTAAAGCCATTTGGACTAAAGAATTTGGAATTCCAATATAAATTATTTGTTTCCAAGATTTAAAAGTATCCTTTAGTTTGAATTTAGAAAAATAAATAATATTTTCTCTAAAATACAAAATACTAATGGCAGTTAAAGTTGTAATTGCTCTTGCCAAAACTGTAGCAATAGCAGCTCCTTTAATTCCAAGTATAGGTAAAGGTCCATAACCGAAAATTAACATGGGATCAAGAATGACATTTATTAAAGCACTTAGTCCCATAATTAAACCAGGAATTTTGGTATCTCCTAAAGATCTAATTATGTTATTACCAATCATTGGTATCACGACCATAAAAGAGCCAAAGTACCAGATAGTCATATATTCTTCAATATAATTTAAAATAACTCCACTTGCTCCTAAAATTGAAAATAGAGGTCTGATTGTTAAAGAACCTAATATAAAGACTAGAACACTAATTATTAAGCCAAGAATTAAACTATCAGTAGCAATTTTTTTAACTTTATTGTTTTTGCGAGCACCAATATATTTAGAGATAATAGAAGTCGTTCCAATTCCTATTCCTTGAGTAAAGCTATTAATTATCAGAACTACAGGAAAAGTAAAAGAAAGAGCAGCAAGCTGATTAGCCCCTAGTTTACCGATAAAATAAGTATCTGTTAAATTAAAAATTACCATTCCTAGCATTCCCAAAATCATTGGTAAAGTCAATTTTATCAACTGAGGTATTATTTTCCCTTTTGTTAGTTTTGCCTCAGATATTTTTGTCATATGATCATCTCCTTATTTAGTTTCTAATCGAAACTATATTAAGTTTAACAGAATTAGTTTCATTTTGCAACTTATTTTTTATTTTTATTTTATTATTATATAATTAAAACAAAATTATATTTAAATATATTATTAGGGAGGAATTTTAATGCATGAATCATTAGGAAGATATATAACTTCAATTTCTAAATATATTAATTATTACATTAATCAAAGGGCAGCCAAATTTAATTTAAATATTAAACAAGTTCATATTTTAAAGAGTCTATATAAAAGAGAGGGGATTAATCAAGAAGAATTATCTAATGTATTTAAATCAGATAAAGTTACAATTTCTAAGCTTTTAAATGGTTTAGTGAAAGAGGGTTATGTAATAAAAAGAAAAGATGAGAGTGATAAAAGGATAAAAAATTTATATGTAACTAAAAAAGGTAAGAATTTAGAAAATGAAATAAACAATATATTAAAAGAAACTACTAAAATATTAGCAGCTGATTTTACAGAAGCAGAAAATAAATTAATTCGTAATTTATTAAATCGGATGTTAGAAAGCATTTATCAAGAATTAAATTAAAGAGATTTTTCTATTAGCAACCTCAAATTAAACAAATGGTGCCCCCGGTAGGAGTCGAACCTACGCTCAAGGCTTCGGAGGCCTTTGCTCTATCCACTGAGCTACGGGGGCATTACCTAAATTATTTTAACAGAATTCTAGTTTAATGTCAATAAATTATTAAAAATGAGTTTCCCCATTTTTTAAAATAGCAAAAACTATCCTTACTGTCATAATGGTAAAGAGAGTCTTAATTTCTTTTGTGCCAGAGTTAAAGTTTAGGGGGCTTGTTTGGAGGCTTTCAATTATAAATTCAAAACATCTTTGTGCATTGATTTACAATGTTTACTATATAATTCCTCTATGTTAAAATATGAGCTAGAAGCAAAGAGCATATCTTGAATTTAAAAATCAGAATATTTAAAATAAAGGTGGCTAATATGAAAAATAGATTAAAATATATTAACAATTTAAATAGGAAAAAAGATGTTATTATAAATTCTACTCATGATGGACTTATTTCTATTGATAAAATGGCTAGCATAGAACTTTTTAATAGTGCTGCTGCTGAAATAATGGGTTTAAATAAAGAAGATGTTATTTGTAAAGATGTTAGGGAAGTAATCCCTAATACCAGACTTCATGTTATCTTAGAAACTGGTGAATCTGAATTAAATCAAGTCCAAAATGTTGGAGAAACAACAATTATTACAAATAGAGTTCCTGTTAGAGATCGTCAAGGAGAAATAATAGGCGCTGTATCTGTTTTTAGAGATATTACTGAAGTAAAAAAACTTGCTGAAAAAATAACTAATTTAAATGAAATTCGAGGTATGTTAGAAGCTATTATTAATTCAACTCAAGATGCTATTTCAGTTGTGGATCAAGATGGAATAGGAATCTTAATTAATCCTTCTTATACAAGATTAACTGGGCTAACAAAATCTGATATTATTGGAAAACCTGCTACAGTAGATATAGCTGAAGGTAAAAGTATGCACTATAAAGTTTTAAAAACTAAAAAACCTGTAAAAAATGCAAGAATAAAAGTAGGACCTAATAAAAAAGATGTTATTGTTAATGTTGCTCCAATAATAGTTGAAGGTAAATTAAGGGGTAGTGTAGGGGTTATTAGAGATGTTTCTGAAATAAAAAAGCTGACTCAAGAACTTAATGAAGCAAAAAGAATGATCAGGCATTTAAATGCAAAATATACTTTTGCAGATATAATTGGTAAAAGTGATAAAATGGAAACTGTAATAAAACAAGCCAAAAAAGCTTCAAGAACTCCTGTTACTGTTTTAGTACGGGGAGAAAGTGGAACTGGTAAAGAACTTTTTGCTCACGCTATTCATAATGCAAGTAAAAGAAAAAATAATAAATTTATAAGAGTTAATTGTTCAGCTCTTGCAGATAATATTCTGGAAAGTGAATTATTTGGTTATGTTGAAGGAGCTTTTACTGGAGCAAAAAAAGGTGGGAAAATTGGGCTTTTTGAAGAGGCTGATGGAGGCACTATTTTTCTTGATGAAATTGGTAAAATAAGTCTTAATCTACAAGCAAAATTACTGAGAGTTTTACAAGAAAAAGAAATTATTAGAGTTGGTAGTACTAAAACAATTTCAATAGATGTGCGAGTAATAGTCGCTACTAATACTAATCTTGAGAACCAAATTAAAGAGGGAGAGTTTCGCGAAGACCTTTATTATCGTTTAAATGTTTTTCCAATCCGGATTCCTCCTCTTCGTGAAAGAAAAGATGATTTAAAGGCTCTTATTCATCATATAATAAGAAAACTTAATCAAGAATATGGACGCTCTGTTAAAAATATAAACAATGATGTATATCAAATACTTTTTAAATATAATTGGCCTGGTAATGTTCGTGAATTAGAAAATATTATAAGCAGATCAATGATTTATATGAATTTAGAAGAAGAAATTATAAATAAAAATCATTTACCTCTTTTAGTTGAAAATAGTAATAAAGTTGAAAAATCAAATAAGATTCTTTTAGAAGAAAAATCAATTAAAAACCATACATTAAAAGAAATTATAAACTCTACTGAAAAAAATACTATTATTAGAGCTTTGAAAAAAAATGATGGCAACCGTAAAGAAGCAGCTAAATTACTTAATATTGCAGTTAGAAGTCTATATTATAAAATAGATAAATATAATATAGAATAAACTGCAACAAATTGCCTGCAAAACATTGCAGTTATGAATTTTTTGCAGATAATTAATCTTAAAAATTAAGATTAATAATTTAATTAAATTATTAATAATCAGAATATTTTAACACTAACCTCCCTAACTAACAAAGGCGAACCATTAATTATCGTTTTATTTGTCTGAAAGTTCTAAAGATTGATATTATTTTGGAATAAAAATTGCATAATAATATTAATGCAAGCTAATATTTATTTTACAATAAAGAAGGAGGTGATATTTTGTTTAAAAACATAGAAGAATTAATTATTGAAGCAAAAAAGACTCCAGCTTTAAAATTAGCTGTTGCAGCAGCTGGAGATGAAATTGTTTTAAAAAGTGTGAAAAAAGCTGATGAAGAAGGGATAATTAAACCTATTTTAATTGGTGATAAAAAGAAGATCAACTTTGTCTTAGATGATTTAAACTATGATTTTAAAGGAGAATTAATCTCTACTAACTCAAAGCAAGAATCTGCTCAAAAGTGTATAGAACTTATAGCAAAAAGAAAAGCAGATTTTCCAATGAAAGGATATTTAACTACAAAACTAATTTTACAGGCTCTTTTAAACAAAGAATATGGTTTGAGAAAAGATAAGCTTTTGAGTTTAGTTACAATGATGTATCTTGAAAAAAAAGAAAAAATAATATTTATGACTGATGCTGGAATGAATATAAATCCAGATTTAAGTGATAAAAAAGAAATTATTATTAATGCTGTGGAGATGGCACAAGCAGTTGGAATAAAAAAACCTAAAGTGGCTGCTTTAGCTGCTATTGAGAAAATTAATCCAGCAATGCCATGTACTCTTGATGCAGCTAATTTAGCAAAAATGGCTGATAGAGGTCAGATTTTAAAAGCTGAAGTTGATGGTCCTTTAGCTTTTGATAATGCTATTAGTATCGAGGCAGCTAAACATAAGGGGATAAATAGTTCAGTTGCTGGGAAGGCAGATATTTTATTAGTTCCTGATATTGAAGCAGGAAATATTTTATATAAAGCCTTAGTATTTTATGCAGGCTTACCAGCTGCTAGTCTTGTTTTAGGAGCAAAAGTTCCTCTCGTTTTAACTTCAAGAGCAGATAGTTTTCAAACAAAATTCAATTCTATTGTTTTGGGTAAAATGGTTACTAGAGGTTATAAAAATTTAGAGAAAGATTTATAAAATATGAGGAGGATTTTAAAATGAAAAAAATATTTGAGAAAATGGAAGAATTCGAGCATGAGCAAATTGTTGTTAATTATGATAAAGAAACAGGGCTTAAGGCAATTATTGGAATTCATGATACTACACTTGGGCCTGCACTTGGTGGTACTCGCTTGTGGAATTATAAAACTGAAAAAGAAGCCTTTATAGATGTTATGAGACTTTCAAAAGGAATGACTTATAAGGCTGCAGCAGCAGGTTTAAATCTTGGCGGTGGTAAAACAGTTATAATTGGTGATGTAGAAAAAATTAAAAGTGAAGAATTATGGAGAGCCTTTGGTCGTTTTGTTCAAAGTTTAAATGGCCGTTATATTACCGCTGAAGATGTTAATACAACTGTAGAAGATATGGCGTATGTTGCAGAAGAAACTGATTATGTAACTGGTCTTCCTGGAACAAGTGGAGATCCATCACCTGTAACAGCTTTTGGTGTTTGGAAAGCTATTAAAGCTACTGCTGATGAAGTCTATGGTTCACCTGATCTTAATGGCAAAACAGTTGCTATTCAGGGAGTAGGTCATGTTGGCTATCATCTGGCTAAATATATAAATGAAGAAGGCGGGAATTTAATAATAACTGATATTAAGCAGGGAAATATTGATAAAGTTGTAAAAGACTTTGGAGCTAAAGTAGTAGATCCAGATGAAATTTTTGGAGTTGATTGTGATATTTTTGCTCCTAGTGCATTAGGTGCCGTTATTAATGATGATACAATAGAACAATTGCAATGTGATATTGTTTGTGGTCCAGCTAATAATATATTAAGTGAAGCAAGACATGGAGAAAAATTAGATGAAATGGGTATTTTATATGGACCAGATTATGTAGCAAATGCAGGTGGGCTAATAAATGTATACGATGAATTACAAGGATATAACAGAGATCGTGCTATTAGTAGAGCAAGTAAAATTTATGATAATATGAAAAAAGTAATTGAAATCAGTAAAAGAGATAATATACCAACTTATAAAGCAGCAGATATTATGGCAGAAGAAAGAATAAAAAAAATTGCTCAAGTGCGTAGAAATTATATTCCAAGATAGGAGGAGCTGATTTCATGTCAGAAATGATTTTAGCTATAAATCCTGGTTCAACTTCTAGTAAACTAGGATTGTATAAAGAACTAGAAGAAGTTTTTGTGGAAAATATTTCTCATTCTTCAAAAGAATTAAATGAATTTGAAAAAATTACTGATCAAATGGATCTTCGGCTTTCTTATATTCTCGAATTTCTGTCAGAAAAAGAAATTAAGTTGGGAAAACTTTCTGCTGTAGTTGGAAGAGGTGGTTTATTAAAATCAGTTCCTGGTGGAACTTATGCAGTTAATAAAAAAATGGTTGAAGATCTTAAAATTGGCATTCAAGGTGAGCATGCTAGTAATTTAGGCGGTTTACTTGCTAAAGCAATTGCTGATAAAACTAATATTCCTGCATATATAGTTGATCCAGTAGTTGTTGATGAATTACAGCCTGAAGCGCGCCTTTCTGGAATACCTGAGCTAGAGAGAGCAAGTATTTTCCATGCTCTTAATCAAAAAGCAGTAGCCCGTAAATATGCTAAAGAAAATAATTTAAATTATGAAGATATTACTGTAATAGTAGCTCATTTAGGTGGTGGTATTTCAGTTGGAATTCATAAAAAAGGAAAAGTAATAGATGTTAATGATGCTTTAAGTGGTGAAGGACCATTTTCTCCAAATAGAAGTGGTGGCTTACCTACATTTGACTTTTTTGAATTATGTTATAATGATGATTATTCTTATTCTGAAATCAAAAAAAGATTAGTAGGTAATGGTGGAGTTGTAGCCTATCTTGGCACAAATGATATGCGTGAAGTTGAAAAGAGAATCAAAACTGGTGATAAAAAAGCTGAGCTTGTATTTAAAGCAATGGCTTATCAAACTGCCAAAGAAATTGCTTCACTATCTCCAGTAAATAAGGGGAAGATAGATGCTATTATTCTTACAGGAGGAATAGCATATTCAAAATATTTTATTGAGCATGTCAAAGAATTAGTCAAATTTATTGCACCAATTAAAATTTATCCAGGAGAAGAAGAATTAAAATCACTAGCAAGTGGAGCTTATAGAGTCTTAAAAGGAGAAGAACAAGTAAAAAAATATGGTTAATAATTATTTTATTAGAAACTTTATCTAAGTTAAAGGAGGCTTAAATATATGAAAAAAGTAGTCTTTGACACAGAAAGGTGTAAAGGCTGTAAATTGTGTACTACAGTCTGTCCCAAGGGAATTATAAAAATAGCAGATGAAATAAATAGTCATGGCTATAAGCCAGCTGAAGTTATAGATCAAGATGCCTGTATTAGCTGTGGTCAGTGTGCTCAGATGTGTCCAGATGTAGTAATCAGTTTATATAAATAAAAAATAGATAACTCCAAAAATAGGGAGGGTATTAATTATGGGAGAAAAAATTTTAATGAAAGGAAATGAAGCTGTTGGTGAAGCAGCTATAAAAGCAGGATGTCGTTATTTTTTTGGTTATCCAATAACACCACAAAATGATATACCAGCTTATATGGCTCGCAGATTACCAGAAGTGAAGGGAACATTTATCCAAGCAGAAAGTGAAGTAGCAGCTATAAATATGGTATATGGAGCTGCAGGTTCTGGAGCAAGAGTGATGACTTCTTCATCTAGTCCAGGTATCAGTCTAAAAGCAGAAGGTATTTCTTATATTGCAGGAGCAGAGCTGCCTGCAGTTATTGTTAATATGATGAGAGGTGGCCCAGGGTTAGGAGGTATTCAACCATCTCAGGCAGACTATTTTCAAGCTACAAAAGGTATGGCACATGGAGATTTTCGCTTATATGTACTTGCACCTTCATCAGTTCAAGAATTAGCTGATCTGACTATGGAAGCTTTTGCAATAGCAGATAAATATCGTAATCCTGTTTTAATTCTTGGAGATGGAATGATTGGTCAGATGATGGAACCTGTTGAATTTAAAGAAGCAATTGATCCTGAAAAGTTACCTAAAAAAGAATGGGCTACAGATGGTGCAGAGGGAAGAGAGAAAAATATTATAAACTCACTTGCTTTAGATCCTCAAACACTGGAAGATCATAATTGGAAGTTAGAAGAAAAATATAATAAAATGCGTGAAAATGAAGTTAAATATGAAACTTATAATCTTGAAGATGCTGATTTGGCAATTGTAGCTTATGGTACAACCGCCAGAATTGCTATTAGTGCCATGGAAATGGCAAGAAACGATGGCTTAAAAATTGGTTTAATTAGACCTATAACCCTTTTCCCATTTCCAACTGATATCATTTCTGAGACAGCAGATCAAGTAGAATCTTTTTTAGCTGTTGAAATGAGTACAGGTCAAATGGTTGAAGATGTAAGATTAGCAGTAGAAGGAAAAAAACCAGTTAATTTTTATGGAAGAACTGGTGGTATGATACCCTCTCCTGAAGAAATATATGCAGAAATTAAAAAACATCTTGGAGGTGATAGATAATGGAGAAAATAGCAGGTTATCCAGATTCATTATCAAATAAAGAGTTTCATTATTGTCCAGGTTGTACTCATGGAGTAATCCATCGGATTATAGCTGAAGTTATAGATGAACTGGAAATAAAAGATCAAACTATTGGAGTTGCTCCAGTTGGTTGTTCAGTTCTTGCTTATGAATATTTTGATTGTGATATGCATGAAGCTGCTCATGGGAGGGCTCCAGCTGTTGCAACTGGTATTAAAAGAGTTCATCCTGACAAAGTAGTTTTTACTTATCAAGGTGATGGTGATTTTGCTTCTATTGGTACTGCCGAAAGTGTTCATGCTGCAAATCGTGGAGAAAATATTACCACTATTTTTGTTAATAATGCTATATATGGGATGACAGGTGGGCAAATGGCCCCGACTTCACTTATAAAACAGAAAACTACTACTTCTCCTTATGGTAGAGATGCTAAAGAAGCTGGTTATCCTATAAAAATAACAGAGATGTTAGCTTTAACTGATGGAGCGGCTTATGTTTCTAGAGTTGCAGTTCATAAACCTAAATATATAAGAGAAGCTAAAAAAGCAATTAAAAAAGCTTTTGAAATGCAATTAGAGGGTAAAGGCTACTCTTTAGTAGAAGTTTTATCTACTTGTCCAACAAACTGGGGAATTAGTCCTGTTGAGGCAATAGAATGGCTTGATCAAAATATGATGCCTATTTACCCTCTAGGTCAAATAAATGTGCCAGAGGAGGTAGAATAATGATGAAAGAAGAAGTGATTATGGCAGGATTTGGAGGACAAGGAGTAATGTCGATTGGAAAATTGCTTTCTTATGCTGGTATGAAAGAAAGCAAAGAGGTTTCCTGGATGCCATCTTATGGACCAGAAATGAGAGGAGGTACTGCTAACTGTACAGTTATTGTTTCAGACAAAAAAATACCTTCACCTCTTTCTTCAAAGCCTGATTCAATTATAGTTATGAATTTGCCTTCTTTAGATAAATTTGCTCCCAAAGTTAAGTCAGGTGGAACTATATTTGTCAACTCTTCTCTTATCAGTAAAGAAGTTGAAAGAGATGATGTTGAAGTAGTAAAAATTCCTGCAAATAAAATAGCTAATGAACTAGGTAATAATAAAGCTGCTAATATGGCAATGCTTGGTGCCTATATTGCAAAAAAAGAAATAGTAAGTCTAGATACAGTTAAAAATTCTTTGGAAAATGTTTTGCCTGAAAGAAGACATGGCTTAATTCCAATAAATGAAAAAGCTTTGGCTAAAGGAAATGAAATTTAATTTAAGTATATTAATTTTAAAATAGATAAAAAAATTAAGCGGCTGTGCCCTAAATATAAGGGGTTAAGCCGCTTATTTTTTTAATGTCTAGGAAATTATACCTAATGGTTTGTTGTGGATAATATTTATAGCTCCATAATTTCCGACATCAACAAAATTTAACCTTACTGTATTACAGATTGTCCGAAGGACATTTTGTTCTATTATATTTTTATTTATTAAAATATTAAAATAGTGTCTAATTAAATTATACTAAATTTAAAATAAGTTATTTATATTTTAAAAAGGGATAGAGATTCTTAACTAGAATATTAATTATTAAACCAAAACTATAGCAAAACAGATAATATTTTGACTAGCTATAAATTATTAAACTAAAAAAATTTTGTTAAAAAGGAAAGTGATTTTATTTTGAACTTAAAGTCTAAATTAGGAAAAGAAGTTATTATATTTGATGGGGCCATGGGAACTGTTCTCCAAAAACAGGGTTTAGAAATTGGCAAATTTCCAGAAAAATTGAACTTAGAAGCTCCTAGAAGAATTATTGAAATTCATAAAAGCTACTTAAAGGCAGGAGCCGATATTATTACCACAAATACTTTTGGAGCAAATTCTTTAAAACTTAAGGGTAGTCAATACTCAGTTGAACAAATTATTTCAGCAGCTGTTAAAAATGCAAAAGTAGCAGTTGCTGAATCTGGATTTGCAGCAAATATAGCTCTCTCTTTAGGGCCTTTAGGAGAATTGATAGAACCAAATGGTAAACTAAGTTTTAAAAAAGCATATAAACTTTATCAAAAACAAGTACTTTTGGGAGTAGAAAATGGGATTGATTTAATTCAGATTGAAACTATTTCACAACTGGCAGCAGCTAGAGCAGCAGTTTTAGCTGCTAAAGAAAATTCAGATTTAGCTATTTTTTGTACTCTGACTTTTACAGAAAGTGGCAGAACATTTACTGGCTGTAATCTAAGATCTATGATTTCAGTTTTAGAAGGTTTAGGCGTAGATGCACTTGGTCTTAATTGTTCTCTAGGACCTAAAAAAGCAGAAGTATTAGTAGAAAAAATACTTAAATATTCTAAACTACCTGTTATTTTGCAAGCAAATGCAGGCTTACCAGTAATTGAAGCTGGTAAAACTAATTATAAAATATCTCCTGCCACATATTACACACCATTGGCTAGGCTTTATCAGCAAGGATTAGCAATAATTGGAGGTTGTTGTGGTACAACACCAGAATATATTTCTTTGATTGCAGATAAGTTAAAAGGAAAAAAAATAAAAAAAAGAAAGATAATAAAAAAAGACTTAGTTTGTTCAGCTGTAGAATATTCTGATTTAAGTGGAATTAATGTAGTTGGAGAAAGAATCAATCCGACAGGTAAAGCTGAGTTTAAAGAAAATCTTAAAAAAGGTAATTTAGATTATTTGCTGAAAATTGCTTTAGCAGAAATAGAAGCTGGAGCTGATATTTTAGATATTAACCTTGGTTTACCAGAAATAGATGAGAAAAAGATGATGTTGAAATTTATTCAAGAATTACAGCAGAATATAACTAAACCTTTACAAATTGATTCTACCAATTTAGAGGTTATTGAAACAGCTTTAAGAAATTATAATGGAATTGCTATAATTAATTCAGTTACTGGTAAAAAAGATAGTTTAGAGAAGGTTTTAACTGTAGCTAAGAAATATGGAGCTTTTGTTATTGGTCTTACAATAGATGAAAATGGTATACCTGAAACAGCTGCTGGTCGCTTAAAAATTGCTGAAAAAATAGTAAATAAAGCCGTTGAATTAAAAATTAGTAAAGATAAAATTATTATTGATTGTTTGGCTTTAACTGTATCTGCTCAACCTAAGTCAATAGAAAAAACTCTAACAGCTTTAAAACTTGTGCAGGAAAAATTAGAAGTTAAAACTATTCTTGGTATTTCTAATATATCTTTTGGCTTACCTGCTAGATCAATTTTAAATAGAAGTTTTTTAACGATGGCCCTTGCTCAAGGTTTAAACTTAGCAATTATGGATCCTAATGATCCAGAGATGATGGCCACAGTGAAAGCGGTATCAGTTTTGAAGAATTTAGATCAAGGAGCAGAAAAATATATAGATTTTATTTCTCATTTTAAAAATCAAAGTAAAACTATTAAAACAAAAAAACAAAAAAGTGAAAAAAAGGATTTAAAAGAACTAATAATTAGTGGTCTAAAAGATGAAACTAAAAAATTAACTAAAGAGCTTTTATTAGAAAAAGAACCTTTAGAAATAATTGATCAACATTTAATTCCAGCTCTTAACCTTGTTGGAGAAAAATATGAAAAAGGAGAGTTATTTTTACCAAAGCTTTTAAAAACTGCTGCAACAGTTAAAGAATCATTTTCAGTTTTAAAAATGCAGATGAAACAAGAAAATAATCAAAAACTAGCTAAAGGAAAAATATTACTGGCAACTGTTGAAGGAAATGTGCATGATATTGGTAAGAATATTGTTAAAGTCTTATTAGAAAATTACAATTACCAAGTAATTGATTTAGGAAAGAATATAGAAACCGAAAAAATTGTTAATACAGTTTTAAAAAATGAAATTAAACTGTTAGGACTAAGTGCTTTAATGACTACAACTGTTAAAAATATGCAAAAGGTGATTAAAGCAGTCAAAAAAGCTGCTCCTAATTGCAAAATAATGGTAGGTGGGGCAGTTTTAACAGCAGATTATGCCAAAATGATCAAAGCAAATTTTTATGCACAAGATGCTCAAACTGCAGTGGAGATTGCAAATAATCTTTTTCTAGATTAAATTGTTTTAATAAAAAAGCCTCCTTAATTTTTCGAGGAGGCTTTGCTTTAAATTATTAATTATTTAATTTCTTTGATATTTGCTTGTTCAGCTGCTAATTCTGCATAGTGAAGAGCATGTTCTTTTAGGCCTGCAATTTTTTCTTGATCAAGCTCACGAACTACTTTAGCCGGAACCCCTAAAACCAGACTACCAGGCTTAATTTCTGCATTTTCTGGAACTAAAGCTCCAGCGCCAATAATTGAACCTGCACCAATTTTAGCTCCACTTAAAATGGTAGCATTCATCCCAATTAGTGATTTATCACCGATTTGGCAAGCATGAATAACGGCATTATGACCAACAGTAACATAATCTCCAATTTCTACTTTCTGATTTTTATCAACATGAACAGTAGAATTATCTTGAATATTTGAATATTTACCGATTGTTATTTCAGCCATATCAGCTCTAACCACTGTATTATACCAGATGCTGCTATGCTGGCCCATTTTAACTTCGCCAATAACATTAGCCCCAGGAGCAATAAAAGTATTTTGCTCAATTTTAGGATTCTTATCTTTAAAATTATATATCATTTTAAATTCCTCCAATTTTTATTCTACTCTAATTATTTCTATCTCGAGTTCTAAAATCCTTTTTTAATAAAGCATTTACTTGCAAGCAATGAAAAAATAATTTATAATTAAAGATGTATAAAATTAGAGGTGGAGAATATGTCAGAAAAAAAAATAGCTATTTTTGGAGGAACTTTTGATCCTCCACATTTGGGGCATCTTATTTTGGCAGAACAAATAAAAAATAATTTCGGATTGGCAGAAATTATTTTTATGCCAGCAGGATCACCCCCACATAAGAAAGACAAAAAGATTTCATCTGCTCAAGTCAGATATGAAATGTTAAAATTAGCTGTCAAAGATAATCCTTCTTTTTTACTTTCAGATTGGGAAATCAAAGCAAAAGGTTATTCTTATACTGCTAAAACTCTATCTCAATTTGTGCCACAAATTAAGGCAGAAAAAGTTTTTTTTATTATAGGTGCAGATTCTTTGGCAAATATTTTTGAATGGGAAAAAGCAGATTTTTTATTATCAGAAGGAAAATTTATAGTTTTTAATCGACCTGGTTATAATTTCAAAGAAATTTTAGCAAAAAAAAGGTATCAAGCTTATCAACAAAATATTTTTACCTATCACGGTTTAAACATTGAAATTTCTTCTTCTTATATTAGAAATGAATTTAAAAAAGGGAATTCTATTCGTTATCTCACTTTAAGTCAAATTGAAAAATATATTAAAAAAAATAATCTTTATAGGTGATAAAATGAAATTAGAACAAGAAGAATTAAAAACTGAGCTTGACTTAGAAAAAATAAAAGAAAAATTAGGTGAAAAAAGATATTTGCATAGTTTATCAGTCCTTAATTCAGCTTTAAATTTAGCACATCGGTTTAATTTAAATTTAGAAAAAGTAAAAAAAGCAGCTTTATTACATGATATAGCCAAAAATAAAGAAAAAGATGAATTATTGACAATAATAAAAAATTCTAACTGGATTTTAGATGATTTAGAATTAAGTATTATTCCAGTTTTACATGCTCCAGCGGGTGCTGTTATTGCTCAAAAAGAATTTAATATTGATGATGATGAAATTTTAGAAGCAATTCGTTATCATACTTTGGGCCACCCTAAGATGGGAAATTTAGCTAAAATTATTTATGCTGCAGATTTTATTGCAGAAGATAGAAGTTTTGCTGGTTTAGATGAAATTAGATCTAAGATTGAAAAAAACTTTGAATTCGGATTATATTTAATTACAAGCCATATAATTAAATATCAGTTAAACCAAAACAACTTTATTCATCCCTATTCAAATGATTTACGAAATAAATTACTGAAAAGAAGTGATTAATAAATGCTAGAAAAATTAACTGATTGGAAATATATAGCTTTAATTATATTTCTAGTTATTATAGGTATTGGAATACCTTTTGTTTGGAATTCAGAATTGAGTCAAATAGATTCTAATAATCCTTTTCAAGAAAATAAAGTTAATATTCTTGCTGTTGGTTATGATTCTGATGTTAATGGACCAACTAGAGCAGATACTATTATTTTAATAAGCCTTGATATAGATACAAATGAGGCCTCTTTAGTTTTTTTACCTAGAGATACTTATGTTGACTCACCAAAAAGAGATTTTACTAAATTAAATTCATCTCATGTTTATGGTGGTATAGAACTGACTCAAAAAACAATAGAAGATCTGCTTGATATTAATATTGATTATTATTTAGAAACTAATTTTAATGGATTTGAAAAAATTATTGATAAAATTGGTGGAGTTGAGATTGAGATAGCTCATAAATTAAATTATGTTGATAAAGCAGGGGGACTATATATAAATATCCCTTCAGGCCAGCAAAATTTGAAGGGAGAAGAGGCACTTCAGTATGTAAGATATCGTGATTTTAGAGGTGATATTGGCAGAATTGAAAGACAACAAAAGTTTATTGACGCTGTTTTAAGGAAAGTCCTTTCTCCTAAAATAGTAACTAAAATTCCTGGAATTATTAAGGAAGTAAATAATGCTATTAATACTAATATACCACTTAAAGATATTAGTCCATTTATTAGTACAGCTAAAGAAATAAATTTAGATAAAATTGAAACCAAAATGTTACCAGGAGAGGCTAAATATATTAATGACATAAGTTATTGGATTCCAGATTTAGAGGCAACAGAAATTATGGTTGCTAATTTAATTCGGAATAAATCATATATTAAAAATAAGAGTTACAAGTTGAGAATTTTAAATGGGGTTGGAGAAGCTGGTGCTGCTTCTGAAACCGCTGAACTACTTAAAAAATATGGATTTCAAATAACTGAAGTAGAGAATGCAGATAATTATAATTATCAAAAATCAATAGTTAAATATTATAATCAAGAAGATAAAAAAACTGCTGCTAAAATTGCAGAACTAATTAATGGTAAAACTAATTATATTGAAAAAAAATCAAATAAAACTATAGAGATTATAGTTGGTGCAGGCTATCAAAAGTCTGTTTAAGGAGGAATTTATTAATGTCTAATTTAAGTATTAAAGATCTAGCTTTACTGGCTGCTGATACAGCTGATGATAAAAAAGCTGAGGCTATTGATGTTTTAGATGTGCAGGGGTTAACTGTAATTGCAGATTATTTTGTTATTTGTAGTGCTAATTCTGATAAACAGGTGCGAGCAGTTGCTAGAGCAATTGAAGATAAACTTGCAGCAAAAGGAATTGAGCCCCAAAGAATGGCAGGTATGAATGATGCAAAATGGGTTTTAATTGATTATGCTGATGTGATTGTGCATGTATTTAAGAAAAGTGAAAGAGAATATTATGATTTAGAAAGACTTTGGTCAGATGCGGAAAAAATATTACGTCAAGATGAAGAAAAAGTTGAAGAAAATTAAAATTAAAAATTTTAATTAATAGACAAATTTTAAATAAATGAGGAGAGTGAAGATCTTTGCAAGATTATTATCCGTTTCAAGCAGTAGAGAATAAGTGGTTAAAAAATTGGGAAGACTCAAATTTACATAAAACAGGTGCTGATCCTGCTAAGGAAAACTATTATGTTTTAGAAATGTTTCCTTATCCATCTGGTAATTTACATATGGGACATGTAAGAGTTTACTCAATTGGAGATGTTATTGCACGTTATAAAAGAATGAAAGGTTATAATGTTTTACATCCAATGGGTTGGGATGCCTTTGGACTTCCAGCAGAAAATGCAGCAATTAAACATGGTAATATTCATCCTAAAGAATGGACCTGGGATAATATTGCTCATATGAAAGAACAAATGAAAGCAATGGGATTAAGTTATGACTGGGACCATGAAGTAACAACAGCTGCAGAAGATTATTATAAGTGGACTCAATGGTTTTTTACACAAATGTTTAATGATGATCTAGCTTATAAAAAAGAATCTACTGTTAATTGGTGTCCAAGTTGTGAAACTGTGCTTGCAAATGAGCAGGTTGTTAATGATGCTTGTGAGCGCTGTGGAACTGAAGTTGATCTACGAGACTTAGAACAGTGGTTTTTAAAGATTACTGATTATGCAGATAGACTTTTGGCAGATCATAAAGAACTAGATGGCTGGCCAGAAAAAGTAAAAACCATGCAGAAAAATTGGATTGGAAGAAGTGAAGGTTGTAGAGTTAATTTTGCTTTGCCAAAACTTGAAAAGGATTTAGAAGTTTTTACTACTAGACCAGATACCTTATTTGGGGCAACTTATATGGTTTTAGCACCTGAGCATCCTTATGTAGCTGAATTAACAGCAGGGACTAAGAAAGAAGAAGAGGTGCAAGAGTTTATTCAAAAAGTAAAAAAACAAAAAGAACAAGAAAGAACTTCAGCTGAAACTGAAAAACTAGGTGTTTTTACAGGAGCTTATGCTGAAAATCCTGTTAATGGTAAAAAAATACCGATTTATATAGCTAATTATGTTTTGATGGGATATGGTACAGGTGCAATTATGGCTGTACCTGCTCATGATCAGCGTGATTTTGATTTTGCTCAAAAGTATGATATTGAAATTACAGCAGTAATTCAGCCGGAAAATCAAAAAGAAGAACTTATTGGTTCAAAAATGAAAACTGCTTATACTGGTGATGGTTATTTAATTAATTCTGAGAAATATAATGGTCTACAAGTAGAAGAAGCTTTTACTCAAATGACAGCAGATTTTTCTGAAGCTGGTTTTGCTAAATTAGAAACTAATTATCGTTTGCGTGACTGGTTAATTTCTCGTCAGCGTTATTGGGGAGCGCCAATTCCGATAATTTACTGTGATGACTGTGGAGCTGTAGCAGTACCAGAAGAAGATTTGCCAGTTAAACTTCCACATGATGTAGAATTTTCTCCTACTGGGGAATCCCCACTAAAACAGGTAGATAGTTTTGTTAATACTAGCTGTCCTAAATGTGGAAAAGCCGCTAAAAGAGAAACAGATACAATGGATACTTTTGTTGATTCTTCTTGGTATTTTATGCGTTATGCAGATCCGAAGAATAAAGAAGTTCCTTTTACTAAAGAAAAATTAGATCAATGGTTCCCTGTTGATCAATATATTGGAGGAATTGAGCATGCTATTTTGCATTTACTATATGCTCGTTTCTTCACTAAGGTAGTATATGATATGGATTTAACAGAACATGTTGAGCCATTTACAAACTGGTTGGCCCAGGGAATGGTGCTGAAAGATGGTGCTAAAATGTCTAAATCTAAGGGTAATGTAGTTGATCCTAAAGATATTTTAGATGAATATGGGGCTGATACAGCCCGTTTATTTATACTTTTTGCTGCTCCTCCTGAAAAAGATTTAGAATGGAGTGACAAAGGTGTTGAAGGAGCAGATCGCTTTTTAAATAGAGTTTGGCGCTTTGTAACTGAAAATCTAGAACTAATTAAGGATACTAATTCTAAACTTGAAAGCTCTAAATTAGATCCAGATGCTAAAGCTCTTTATAGAACAATGCATGCTAGTATTAAAAAGGTAAGTGAAGATATAGGGTCTAGATTAAACTTTAATACAGCTATTAGTTCTATTATGGAATTAACTAATGAAGTTTATTCTTATTTAAATGATCGTAGTTCTGAAGAAACTAATGCTCCTTTAATTAAAGCAGTAGCAGAAAACCTTGTACTTTTACTTGCCCCCTTTGCCCCTTTTATTACTGAAGAATTATGGGAACTTTTAGGTCATTCGAAAAATGTTCATAAATCAGACTGGCCTGTTTATCAAGAAGAAGCTTTAAAAAAGGATGAGTTGACAATTGTAATTCAGGTTAATGGTAAAGTGAGAGATAAAATTAAAATAGCAGCCGACGCTTCTGAAGAAGAAGTTAAAGCTCAGGTTATGGAAGAAGAAAAAATAAAAGATTATCTTGCAGATGGAAATTTAGTGAAAACTATTTACATTCCACAAAAGTTAGTTAACCTTGTTATAAAATAATTATCTATATTTATAAAATAAAATAGTTTAAAATTACTCCTGAGAATAATTTGAACATGAATTCTCAGGAGTTTTTCTAATTAATAATAATTACTTTTAAGCTTGATGTATCAAGCTTAATTAATGAATTATGTTGACTTTGAAAATCGTTTTCAGTATAATAAGAATAGCCAAAGAACTAAATTGATTAGATTAACTTTTTATTAAATAAATTGAAATTAATAAAGTTTATTTAAAATAGCAGGAGGTAAAATTAATGACTTTAGTTGATATGAAGCATGGTAAAAAGTTTGTTATAGATAAAATTGAAGATAAAAATACTCGTTTACAAGCTTTGCGTTTTGGAATTAGTGAAGGTTCAGAAATTGAATGTGCAGGTTTAATGCCTGGTGGCCCTGTGATTTTAAAAAAGAACTTACAAGAAATAGCTATTGGACGTAGAACTGCAGAAAAAATTAGTGTTAAGCAAAAAGGAATGGTTTAGTTGAACGAATGTGGTCAAATTGAAACTGAAAATTTATTGGAAGCTGATAAAAAAATAGTATTAGCTGGAAATCCAAATGTAGGTAAGTCAATATTTTTCAATTATCTGACTGGAATTTATGTCAGTGTTTCTAATTATCCTGGAACTACTCTTGATATTAGCAGTGGTAAAATGGGAGATGATGCTGTTTATGATACCCCAGGTGTTTATGGAGTTGGATCTATAAATGATGAGGAAAGAGTAGCTAGGGATTTTATTATGTCTGCTGATATTATTATCAATGTTGTTGATGCAAGTCATTTAGAAAGAGACTTATTTTTGACTCAACAACTGATTGATCTAGATAAAAAAATAATTATTGCTTTAAATATGATGGATGAAGTAGAAAAAAATAATATTTCAATTGATCTTGAAGCTTTAGAAAAAGAACTTGGAGTTCCTATAATTCCAACAACGGCTGCTAAAAATAGAGGTTTAGAAAAGCTGAAAAACACAATTGATCAGGCAGTAAAGGGAAATAATATTTTTTCTGATAATAAAAAATTAAAAAAAGTTCTAGATAATTTTAAGTCAAAAACTAAAAATAAAGCAGATTCACTAATGCTATTAGAAGAGGATGAAAATATTCGCTGTCGTTATTCAAACTTAAAGCAAATTCCAGATTTAAGAGAAGAAATTTATACTGCTCGTCGTCAGCGGATAGATCAAATAACGGATCAAGTTTTAAGTTATGATCAAAACACAAGTCAATTAGCAAGAAAAATTGGAGCTTATATGCTAAAGCCAATAACAGCTATCCCAATGCTTTTAATGCTCTTATATATAATTTATCAATTTATTGGAGTTTTTGTAGCTCAAACAATAGTTGATTTTACAGAGGGTTATCTTTTTGCTGGAGTTTATGAACCAATTGTTAGAAATTTAATTGCTAATTCGATTGGTTTAGAAAACTTTTTTGGAGAATTATTAGCAGGAGATTATGGAATTTTGACTATGGCAGTAACTTATATTTTTGGATTATTATTACCTTTAGTAGCTGGTTTTTATTTTTTGCTTTCAATTCTAGAAGATTCTGGTTATTTACCTCGGATTGCTGTTTTAATGGATCGTCTTTTACAAAAAATAGGCTTAAATGGTCGAGCTATTATTCCTATGCTTTTAGGCTTTGGTTGTGTAACAATGGCTACAATTACTACCCGTTTATTAGGTACTAAAAGAGAAAGAATTATTGCTATTTTTCTTTTAGGTTTAGCTATTCCTTGTTCAGCTCAATTAGGAGTAATAGCAGGTTTAATTGCTCAACTTGATTTATTTTATATTTTAGTTTATATCTCAACTATTTTTGCAGTTTATGTAATTTCTGGTAGTTTTTTAAATAAGGTTTTACCAGGCGAATCAAGTGATTTACTAATTGATTTACCTCCAATTAGATTGCCTGATTTAAAGAATGTTTTTAATAAAACATCTCAACAAACAATTGCTTTTGTTAAAGAGGCAGGACCTATTTTTGTTTTTGGAGCTGCTTTAATTACTGTTTTAGAAAAAACAGGGTTATTAGCTTTGATTACTAATTTAGCAAAGCCAGTTACAGTAAAATGGCTTGGTTTACCTGCTGAAACTGCAACTGCTTTTGTTATGGGGATTATTAGACGCGATTTTGGAGCAGCTGGTTTAACAGCTATTATCTTAAGTCCAGCTCAAATTACAATTTCTTTAATTACTCTAACCCTTTTTGTTCCATGTATTGCAGCTATGATGATTATGGTTAAAGAAAGAAATTTTAAAGAAGCTGTCTATATTTGGTTAGGAAGCTGGATTACTGCTTTTATTACTGGTGGAATTGTTAATTTACTAATTTTTTAAATTAACTTTAAAATTAGTTTTAGTTACAAACTAGCAAGAAAGTGGTGTTTTGGCATGAATAATTGTAAAAAGACTTCCCCAACTAAAATAACTAAAAAAATTAGTTGTCCAACTTGTGGTTATCAATTTAAAAAATTTAAGCAGCTAAGATGTCCTCGCTGTAATAGTTATTTATTTAAAAAATGTTCAGAATGTGCAGGCTGCTCTTTATTTAAATCAAAGAAATTATAAATATTTTTTTCAAAGAATAAAAAATGAAAGAGTGATAAATAATGAAAGAAAGAGCCAAAGTTATACAAAAACGAGATGGTCAAAGTTTAGTTCAACTTGTAAAAAGATCTGCTTGTCATCAGTGTGATGAAAAATGTATGTTAGCAGGTGATTCACATGAAGTAGAAGAAATGGAAGTTTTAGTTAATGATCCTATAGATGCTGAAATTGGAAGTACAGTTGAGTTAGAGATGGATGCAAAACCAATTTTATTTTCAGCTGTTATGGTTTATTTAATGCCTCTGTTTGCAATTGTAGGAGGTTATTTTGCTGGAAGATCTTTCTTTAGTAGTTTTATAAGTAATATAGAGATTGCTGGAATTATTGGATCAGTAGCTGGTTTCTTTTTTTCTTTTCTATTTTTAAGATTTTTTGATAAAAAAGCAGGAGCTAAAAGTTATTTTCATCCTCAGATTATAAGAGTAGTTAAGGAGAATTAATTTTAATAGTTTTTTGGTTAAAAGTCTATTGACAAAGCTCATGGGCTTGCTCCAAGGAGGGTCAATTAGTGGTAGATGATAATAAAGCAATTATAAATGAAAATAGTTCGACTAAAAAAGTTATTTTCAAATTGGCCTGGCCTGTGATAGCTGAACAATCACTGGCAACTGTAACTCAAATAGTTGATATGATGATGGTTGGTCGTTTAGGGGCTTCTTCTGTGGCTGCAATTGGTTTAACAATGCAGCCTGTATTTTTTTCTACTGCCTTGGCTTCAGCACTCGGGGTAGGTACTACGGCTTTAGTTTCTAGATTTACAGGTTCTAATCAAAATAAAAAAGCTGCTTCTGTTTTACAACAATCTATTTTGATGTCTTTAATTTTTTCAGTATTTTTTGCTTTTATTTTTTATCTTTCTGCTCCGAAGCTATTAATTTTTATGGGGGGAGAAGCAGAAGTAATCAAATTAGGTACAGGTTATTTAAGAATGATTAGTCCAGGCTTTATTTTTATGGTTTTAGCTTTTATAGTGACAGCTGCTTTAAGAGGAGCTGGTGAAACTAAAACTCCAATGAAGGTAAATATTTTGGTTAATATATTAAATATTTTTGGTAATTATCTTTTTATTTTTGGTAATTTTGGTTTCCCAAAACTTGGGGTTAATGGAGCAGCTTTGGCTACCACTTTATCCAGATCTCTTGGTGGTATAATTTTATTAACCTTAACTTTTACAAATTATAGTGTTTTAAAAATGAAAATTGAAGGCTTTTTTAGATTTGATTTAAATTTAATTAAAAGAGTTTTAAAAGTTGGAATTCCAACTGCAATGGAAGAATCTGTAAGAAGGTTGGCACAACTTTTATTTATTAGAGTTATAGCTTCATTGGGAACTACAGCTTTTGCTGCTCATCAAATTTCTTTAAATGCAGAGTCAATCTCGTATATGCCTGGTTTTGGAATTGCAGTGGCTGCAACAACAATTGTTGGCCAAAATTTAGGTGCTAAAAATCCAGAAGGAGCTGAAAAAGGAACTTTTGAAGCCTGGAAAATAGGATCCTTAATTATGGGATTTATGGCTCTTATTTTATTGATTTTTCCTGAACAATTAGTAAAATTATATACTACTGATCCTGAGATAATTACTAAAGCCTCATTAAATTTAAGAATTATTGCTTTAGCCCAAATACCAATGGGGACTCAATTTATTTTTGCTGGTGCTTTAAGAGGAGCTGGTGATACCAAAGCCGTATTTTATTCAACAGCAATTTCAACTTGGATCTTTAGATTATTACTTGGTTATATTTTAGTTCATCCTCTAGGTTTAGGGCTGTTTGGAGCTTGGAGTGCAATGGTTATTGATTGGATAGTTAGAGGTAGTTATGTGATTTATAGATTTAAAAAAGGTAACTGGAAGTTAATAAATATTTAAAATTAAAATTTAATTTATATAGCTAAAACCCCACTTTAGAATTCTAGAGTGGGGTTTTAAGATTAATTTAAAAAAGATAAAAAAGAAATTTTATTGCTTTTTAAAAAAAGGTTTTAGTTAGCATAAAGCCCAGATAAATCCCAATAATTCCCATTATTCCAGATAAAGTTGGAGGAGCAGGAATAGGTAATTTGAGAAAAGAAAAAAGACTTCCCACAATTAGACCAGAAAAAGTCGCCAATAAAGCTTCATTCATAATCAATTCTCCTTTATAAAAAATTATAAATTTAGTTAGACGTCAGACAACTGACAATTATATTTTATTATATTTTTTCTCATTTGTCAAAATAATTATACAATTTACTGATTTATTAGTTTAGCTTTAATTTGAATTAAATTATTTTCTATATTAAAATAAGATGATGAACAAAATTATTTTTTAGAGGTGAAGTATGTTTAATATAACTAAAATGTTAACAGAATTTAATACTTATGGTGATCAACTTCGTTATGATCAAGATTGTAAGAAATCGGTAACTGGTACGCGTTTAGGGATGGGACCAGTTATTGCTTGGAATATTAATTCTCAATGTAATTTAAATTGTAAACACTGTTATTCAAATTCAAATCAAATAAAAAAGAAAACAACTTTAAACACAAAAGAAGCTTTAAAATTAATTGATCAATTAGCAGATTTTAAGGTTCCAGTTTTATTATTATCTGGAGGAGAACCTTTGTTAAGAAAAGATTTAGTAAAATTAATAGAAAAGGCTAAAAGTAGAAATCTTAGAGTAGTAATTTCTACAAATGGGACTCTTTTAACTGAAAAAATGGTGAAAAAATTAAAATCTCTTGCTGTTAGTTACATTGGCGTTAGTTTAGATGGAATGGAAGCTGTTAATGATCAATTTAGAGGTAAAAAGGGAGCTTTTAAAAAAGCTTTAAGAGGAATCAAAAATTGCCAGAAATTTGGACAAAAAGTAGGTCTTCGCTTTACAATTAATCAGCATAATTATCAACAATTAGATCAAGTATTTAATTTAATTGAGAGAGAAAAAATACCAAGAGTTTGTTTTTATCATTTAGTTTATTCTGGTCGTGGTCAGAATATAAAAGAAGCTGAACTAAGTGATTTAAAGAAAAAGAAAGTAATTGATAAAATTATTAATTGGACTCAATATTTTATTGACCAAGGTAATCCTAAAGAAATTTTAACAGTTGATAATCATACAGATGGAGTTTATTTATACTTAAAAACTAAAGCAAAAAATGAAAAAAAAGCTAAATATATTTATAATCAACTTCTAAAAAGTGGTGGTAATCGAAGTGGAAGTGCAATTGCTAATATTGATCATCAAGGAAATGTTTATATAGATCAATTTAGTCGTTTTATTAATCTAGGTAATATTAAAGAAAAATCTTTTGCTGAAATTTGGACAAATAAAAATAATGAATTTTTAAATAAAATTAGAAATAGAAAAGCAGAACTTACTGGACGCTGTTCTAAATGTAATTTTTTAGAAATATGCAACGGCAATTTAAGAGCTCGTGCTTTTGCAGCAGGAGATTTGTGGGGAGCAGATCCTGGTTGTTATTTAAATGAAAAAGAGATTGGATGTGAGCTATAAATGAATATTATTTCTTGGAATTCAACTAATAAATGTAATCTAAGCTGTCCTCATTGTTATCGGAATGCAGGTGAGGATTTAGGAACAGAATTAAATACAAATGAAGCTAAAAAAATGTTAGATCAAATAAAAGCTGCCAATTTTCATTTAATGATTTTTTCTGGGGGAGAACCATTGTTAAGAGATGATATATTTGAATTAATGGCTTATGCTTCAGCTATTGGACTTAGACCAGTTTTAGGAACTGGTGGGGGGTTGATTAATTCTAATTCTGCTCAAAAATTAAAAAAAGCCGGTGTTTTAGCTGCTGGAATTAGTCTTGATAGTGTTAATCCAGAAAAACATGATCAATTTAGAGGAGAAAAAGGTTTATTTAATAAAGTTGAAAATTCATTTGCAGAGTTAAAAAAAGTTGGAATTCCTTTTCAAACTCATATGACAGTAATGGATTGGAATTTAGCTGAATTAGAAGCAATGATTGATTATTCTGTCCAGGTTGGAGCCAAAGCAGCTCATATTTTCTTTATGGTACCAACTGGAAGAGCAGCATATATAGAGGAAAATGCTATTACTAAAAAAGAATACCAAAAAGCAATAGAAAGAATTATGAAAAAATCAAAAGAAGTAGAAATAGAAGTTAAACCAGTTTGTGCTCCTCAGTTTATTGCAACTGCTGATCAATTGGAAATTAAAACCCGTTTTCAAAATGGATGTTTAGCAGGTGCAAGTTATTGTATTATTAATCCAGTTGGTGATGTCCAACCATGTGCTTATCTTGATTTAAAAGTGGGTAATGTTAGAGAAAATGATTTTAAATCAATTTGGGAAAATAGTGAAATTTTAAATAAAATGCGCAATTTAGAATGGAAAGGAAAATGTGGCAGTTGTAAATATGGTAAAAACTGTAGAGGTTGTCGAGCTAGAGCTTATTACTATAGTGGAGATTACTTAGAAGCTGATCCTTTTTGTTCTATAAAAAATACTGCTTTTTAGCTCTGTGATCCATATCATATAAACTCCTTTTTTGAAATGCTATACTTATTTAGAACAAATACTTAAATCTATAATTAAAAAGGAATTTTAATAATGAGTGCATTTTTAGGTCCAATTCATATTTATGCTGAGCAAGCAAAAAAACTTGCAGAAAAGGCTAAAATAAGAGATGATGTAAATAAGTTTAATTTAATTATAATTCAGCTCAGTTTAGAATAAATAAACTGAGTTGATTTAATTTAGGAGTGTTTTTATGGAAAAAATTGATAAAAAAATTTTAGACAGATTACAAAAAGGATTAGATTTAGAAAGTTCCCCCTTTCAAAAAATTGCTTCAGAACTGATGCTTAAGCCAGAAAAATTATTAGAAAGAATTAAAAGGCTAAAAAAAGAAGGCTATATTCGCCGTTTAGGAGGAGTATTTAAATCTGCTAGTTTAGGTTATCAAAGTACTTTAATTGCCTTAAAGGTTGAGGAAACTGAATTTTATAATGTAGCTGAGATTATCAATCAACATCCTGGGGTTACTCATAATTATCGCCGTGATAATAAATTAAATCTCTGGTTTACTCTTTCAACTGCTACTAAATCAGAACAAAAAAATTTTTTAGATAAAATTAAAGTATTAAGAGGAGTTAAAGAACTTTATAAACTTCCAAAAGAAAAGTTTTTTAAGTTAAATGTATTTTTTCAAATGAATGATGAAGGAAAAAAGGATGATTTAAATGAATAAGAAATTAGTTGATAAATTAGATAAACAAATAATAAAAGCTTTTGAAAAAGATATTCCTTTAACTTTAAACCCATATCAAGAAATAGCAGCAAATTTAAATATTGAAAAAGATGAACTTTTAAAAAGACTTAAAAAGTTAAAAGAGAAAAAAATCTTAAAAAGAGTTTCAGCTATTTTACACCATCGTGATTCTGGCTATAGAGCAAATGGAATGTTTGTCTGCGATTTTAAAGAAGAAAATATTAGTCAATATGGTAAAGAAATATCAAAATTAGATTCAGTTAGTCATTGTTATCAGAGAAAAAAATATCAAAATTGGCCTTATAATTTTTATGCAATGATGCATGCTCAAGATAAATTAAGTTTAGAAACTAAAATTTCCAAATTAGCTATAAAATATAAAATTAAAGATTATCAAATCTTATATTCAACTGAAGAATTGAAAAAAACAAGTATGCAGTATTTTATTCATGATTTTGACATTTAAAATGAAGACTGATATTATATAAACAGCTTAAAATAAAAAGGAGCAGTGATAGTTATTTATAAGAAATTAGCTGTTTTAAAAGATATTATTTCAATGTATATTAGTCAACATAGAAATCATTTATCATATATTTTTGGTTTCCTAACAGCTTTAAGTTTCTCCCTAATTTATTTAAATTATGGGGTGGAATTAGCTTTGTTAGTTTTATTGGTTGGAATTTTATTATTTGAAGTTTTTAATCATTTTTTTGGCAGCAGTCCAGAGATTATTGTTATGGGAGTAGATAATGAACAAGATATTATGAAAAAACTTAAAAAAACTATGTCTGAAGTTATAAAAGAAAAAAATGAAGAAAAATCAAAAAAAGATAAAGATTAATTTAAAGCCTCTTCAATTAAGAAGGGGTTTTTTTTATAAATATTGACTAATTTGATCTAATGGATATAAATTCTTTTTTCTGATATAATAAAATTGATAACTAAAATTAAATTGTTTGAGCAAAAAAATTTTAATAGGAGCTAATAATGAAAATATTAAAAAAATTATCAATTCAGAACAAAATCTTGTTGGGTATTGGTATTAGCTTTATTTTGGCAATGATTTTATTATTATTAGTTATTATTTTTCAATTTGAAGATCTTTTAAATGAAAATAAAAATTTAATTGAAGCAGAATTACTAGAAAGAAAATATGATAAATATGAGACTTTAGTTAAAAGCAGAGCAGAAATTTTATCTGATATTTATGCTATTCGCTTAAGAGAAAGAGAAATTAGAGCAGAAAAAGAAACTGATTTAGACATGAAAAAATTTATGAATGAATTAAATAAAAGAACAAATGTTGATAAATTTTATTTTTATATTTATGATTTAGATGGTAATCTTATTTCATTACCTCCAAACCCTGAATTAGAAGGTGAAAATAGAATTGATTTAAAAATAAATGGTGTACCAATTATAAAAAATATGATTAATATAATAAAAAAAGATGGTCAGGGAAGATATAAATATCCTTATTATAATCCTGTGAATGATAAAATAGAAACAAAGTATAGCTACCTAAAAAAAATTGAGGGAACAGATTTATTGATAGGAGCTGGTGGTTATGAAAGTAGCTATTCTAATATTGTAGACAATTTATTAGCAAAAATAACAACTACTCGAAATGAAACAATCTATTTATTTTTAGTTAGTTTTTTAGTTATCACTCTCATTATTAGTTCTATTATTTTTTATATTTCTCAATCAATAAACAAAAATATCAAAAAAATTATTTCTGGCTTTAAAAGAGTAGAAAATGGGCAATTAAATTTTAAATTAAATTTAAATAGTGGAGATGAATTTGAAACTGTAGTTTTAGGTTTTAATCAGATGTTAACTAAGATTAAAAATCTAAGTTATAATGATCCTTTAACTGGTTTACCTAATTTGAATTTTTTGGAAAATAATTTAAAAGATAATTTAAATAATCTAAAAAAGGAAGAGAAAATTTATTTATTTACTTTAGATATAGCTAATTTAAGCTTAATAAATAGCAGTTATGGTTACCAAAAAGCAAATGAAATTTTAAAAGAAATGTATCAGCGGTTAAGCAAAATTTTAGATAAAAGAATAACAATTGCTCGTAAAAATGATGAATTTATATTTTATTTTGTGACAAAGAAAAATAAAGAACAAATAAAAAAATATGCTAAAAATATTTTAAATAAGCTGTCTAAACCTTATGAAATAAATGGAAACCTTACTTATTTGAAATTAAAAATAGGAATAGGAATTAATAAAAAAGAGGATAATTATTTAGAGCTTATTCGGAAATCTAGATTAGCAGTTTATTTTATTGATCAAAAAGATCAAATTAAATTTTTTAATCAGAATATGAAAGGAGAACTTGTAAGTAAATTTGATTTAGAAAGTAAATTAAGACAAGCTTTAGCTAAAGATGAATTTGAACTTTATTATCAACCTCAGCTCAAAAGCGAAAATAATCAAGTTATTGGAGTAGAAGCACTAATTCGCTGGTACCATCCAGAAGAAGGTATGATTTCTCCTGGGAAATTTATTCCACAAGCAGAAGAAAATGGAATGATCTTAAAACTAGGAGATTGGGTTTTAAAAGAAGCAATAAGCCAGCTTAAAAATTGGCAAGATAAAGGATATAATAATCTGATTATGGCTGTAAATATTGCTCCTCAACAATTTATGCAGGGGGATTTTGTTAAAAAAATAAAAAAATTATTATTTGAATATCAAATAGAGGCTCAATCTTTAGAGTTAGAGATAACTGAAAGAACAGTTATTAAAGATATCGAATATACTATTGAAGTCTTAAATGATTTACAAAAATTAGGGGTTCAAATTTCTATTGATGACTTTGGTACTGGTTATTCTTCTTTGGAGTATTTAAATCGCTTTGCTCTTAATAAATTAAAAATAGATAAGTCTTTTGTGCACCAGAGTAGTAATTTAAATATAGTTAAAACTATTATCATGATGGGTAATAACTTAAATTTAAATGTAGTAGCGGAAGGAGTAGAAACTAAAGCAGAATTAGATTTTCTAATTCAAAACAAATGTCACTATTATCAAGGATATTATTTTGCTAAACCTCAAAACGCCATTGATGTTGAAAAATATTTCAGAAAAATTTAATTAATTATTTTCAAAAAAGGAGTATGTTAAATGAAATTAAATATTAAAGAATTTGCTCAATTAACAACTAAAGAGCTTTATCAAATAATCCAAGCTAGAATAGAGGTTTTTGTTATTGAACAAGATTGTCCTTATCAAGATTGTGATAATAAAGATCAAAATTCTTTTCATTTATTTTTAGTTGCTCAAGGAGAGATAGCCGCTTATTTGAGAATTATAAAACCTGGTTTTTGTTATAAAGAAGCTGCCATTGGTCGAGTTTTAGTGGCTAAAGAATACAGAAGAGAGGGGCTTGCTTCAAAAATAATGAAAGCAGCTATAGATTTTATTGATAATAATTTAAAAACAAAAGCAATTAGGCTTTCAGCTCAAGAATATATACTTAATTTTTATCAAGAACTTGGATTTGAGGTTGTTTCTGATCGTTATTTAGAAGACGAGATTCCTCATTTTGAAATGTTATATCAATTGTAAATTATTATTATCTTTGTTAAAATAAAAGCAATTAATACTTGAAAATAATCATGGAGGTGCTTTTAATTTGATTAATTTAGAAGAGGTAGCAGCCTTAGTTAAAAAATGGGCTCGAGAAATTGGTGATTTACAAAAAGAAAAATTAGCAAAAAAGAATTTTAAAGTTAAGACTAAAAGTACAAAAACAGATTTAGTGACTGAAATTGATTTATTAAGTGAAAAAATAATTAGAGAAAAAATAAAAGCTAAATTTCCTCAACATAATATTTTAGGTGAAGAAAGTCATTATACAGACAATAAAAGCAGTTATACTTGGGTTATTGACCCTTTAGATGGTACAAATAATTATGCAAATGCATATCCAATTTATGCTGTATCTATTGCTTTAAAAAAAGAAAATAAGACTTTGATGGGAGTTATTTATCTACCTGAATTAGATGAGATGTATTATGCTATTAGGGGAAAAGGAGCATATAAGGGCGATAGTAAAATTTATATTTCTCAGAAATCAGAACTCGAAACAGCTTTAATTGCTACAGGCTTTCCATATGATAAAAATGATTCTAAAATTAATAATCTTGCTCCCCTAAATATTATTCTACCTCAACTAAGAGGTATTAGACGTTCAGGAAGTGCTGCTTTTGATCTTTGTTCAGTAGCCAGTAGTCGAATTGATGCATTTTGGGAATTTAAGCTGAAAGAGTGGGATTATGCAGCTGGCCTTTTAATTATTAAAGAAGCTGGTGGAGAAGTTTATCAAACAGAAATTGAGCAAAGTCCATTATTAATAGCTGGTAGTAAAGAACTTGTTTCTAAATTAAGGCAAAAAATAGAACCAATATATATAAATACATAAAAATTTAATATTAGCTCTTTAGGGAGGTTTATTTATGCAATATTTTAATTCTAAGACATTTATTTTATTATTCCCTGTTCTCTTAGCTAGCCTTTGTTATATAATTAGAAAAACAACAACTATTATAAAAAATAAAAGGGCAGAAGAACTTTTTAGTAATTATCATAAGGATAGGATTATTTATTTTAGTAAAAAAGTTAATTTTTTTGGACAGAAATCAGCGACTAAGTCTCAAATTAGAGGTA
Organism: Halanaerobium praevalens DSM 2228; assembly: GCF_000165465.1. Lineage (GTDB taxonomy): Bacteria > Bacillota > Halanaerobiia > Halanaerobiales > Halanaerobiaceae > Halanaerobium > Halanaerobium praevalens. The sequence goes on along the minus strand of NC_017455.1, from coordinate 1,468,564 downwards.
ATGGATCATTACTTTTGACACCTGATAAAATTCATTTTTTGAAATGGTTGCCTAAACAAAATCTGATTATCCCACTTAAAGATATTGAGAATATAGAAATAGTAAATTCTTTTTTAGGAAAAACTAAAAAACAAAATTTATTAAAAATTGATTTTAAAAACAAAGAGCAAGAAATAGATTCAGCTGCTTGGCTTTTAGATAATATGAAAATTTGGAAAAAAGTAATTGAAACAAATATTAAAAATCAAGCTTAAATTATAAAATAAAGTAAAAAACTGCTCTTTAATTACTACTAAATTAGTTCAGTAGTAATTCAGAGCAGTTTTTGATTTACAATAACATATTTTTAAACATTATAATCTTTTAAGTTTTTACTGAAATTTTCTGTTAAATCTTCCATTTGTTCTATATAGCCAGTCATTTCTTTTATTTTTTCTGAATAATTATTTACATTAGCACTCATTTCTTCACTTGAAGCAGAATTTTCTTCTGCAATTGCAGCTAGATTATTAAAGTTTTCAATTACTTTTCTTATTTTTTTGGTTTCGGAATTTAAGCTATCAACAATTTCTACAACTTGATTTGAAGCTGCTTCAATATCAGATGTAGCATTATTACTAGATTCAGTAACATTTGCTAAAGCTTCATTGCTTTGCTCAAGATTTGAATATTGTTCACTAATACTAGAACTTAATGTTTCTACATGTTCAGTAAATTCACCTAAGTTTTTTCTAATTGTTTCTACAGCTGTTTGAGATTCTTCAGCTAATTCTCTAACTTCTTCTGCAACTACAGTAAAACCACGTCCGTTTTCAGCTGAACGAGCTGCTTCTATAGAAGCATTTAAAGATAATAAATTTGTTTGTTCTGCTATATCCTCAACTGTATCAACAATACCCATAATTGTTTCAATTTTTTCTGATAATTGTTGTCCTAGTTTATTAACATTAGCAAAAGCTGATTTAACTCCACCAATTCTTTTATTTACCTTAACAACTGCCTGAGTAGAAGAGCGGATATTTTCAACTGCATTTTCTAAGTTATCTCTACTATTTTTACCAGCTTCAGCTAATTTTTCTATTTGTTCAACATTATCATTTATTATATAGGCTGATTCTTCTGTTTCTTGAGCCTGAGCCTGAGCTCCTTGTGCTACTTCATCTACTATATTAGAAATCCCATCAGAAACTTCTTCCATATCTGAAGCTAAATCAACAAAGTCTTCGGTAAAATTATGCATATCATCAGTACCACCTTTTAAGAAAAGAATATCTTTTCTCAATTTGGCTTTAATCTGACGTAATTTTTCAAATAATTTTTCAAAATCATCATTTGTTGCAAGTCGTGTTTCATCATCTAAATTAAGAGTTTCAATTTTTGTTAATTCTGCTTCAATAGCTCTAGCTGGAGCCATTAAAAATTTAGTAGTTATTGTTAATAAAATAGATAAAATAAAAGCAGAACTGAAATTTAGAACTAAGCCTGCTGAAAATTGGGGTAGTGATAACAAAATAAAACTTAAAATAAAAGAACTTAAACCTATTTTAGCAGAAATGCTTTTAAAAATTCCAAGGCTTATAATTTTAGAAAATAAGTAATTTTTTTTATTCCTAAATGCTTTTTCAAAACTAATATGTATGGTTAAAAATTCTTTGCCATCACTTGTTTTACCTCTTTTAACTTCTTCAATTTCAATAGGAGTTTTAAAAAAAGAAGAACTACCTTCTAAAAGACCTAAAAAATAGTCGAACATACCTCGTTTTGATTTATAAGTCATTTCAATTTGATGATCATTTAATTCTTTAGCCCTTAACCCCGGGGGATTAGCTCCTGGTAACATTTCAGTTAATTGTTGATGAACTGTATCCATTAACATTAAAAAGTTCTTTAATGTTCGATTACTAAAATAAGAAGGAAACCATTGAGAAAATGTTTCAATATTTTTAATCCCCATATCATGCCATATTTCTCCAGGTTTTTTACCAACCTCTCTCCCTACAAATTTCATTAAATCTTTAGTTTTTTGATCTTCAATTGTTGTCATTGGAGAAATAATTAAATCTTCTTTAAAACCAGCTTTTTTCTTTGCCTTATTAACAACTTCTTCTCCATAAGTTTTTTTTAAAGTAGTCAGCCAAGTTGCTACAACAGTACCTTTCATAAGCTTACCTCCAGTTACAAATTTAATTTTAAATATATATACTATCAATAAATATAATAACACATTAAAAAAAGTTAAGCAAAATAATGTAACTTTTAATAATCTTTTTTTATTTTTAGAGCTTAATTTAGATCAGTAATTTTTAAAGATGTAGGGTCTTTTACTTTTAAATTTATAAATTTTAGTTATAATTTTATTAAATTATAAGAATAAATTGAAATTATAAATAAAAAGGAGAGGTCTTATGACTGATAAAAGATTTGAGCCAGCTAAAAAGAAAAAATTATATTCTCAAAAGAGATTTGAACATTTAAAACCAGTTGAAATGTTAAAAAATTTAAATTTAAAAAATGGAGATATAATGATAGATGTTGGAGCAGGCAATGGATTTTTTTCTCTTCCCGCTGCTGAGATTGTTGGCGAAAAAGGTAAAGTTTATTCAGTTGATGTAGAAATTGATATGCTCTTAGATTTAAAACATAGAGCTCAAAAAACAGGTTTAACAGATAGAATTGAAATAGTAAAAAGTAATGTTAATTCTGCTAATTTAAGAGAGAGAGCAGATTTTATGTTATTTGCTTATTTATTACATGAAGTAGAAGCACCAGAAAAGTTTCTAAGAAATTATTTTAAATTTCTTAAAAAGGGTTCAAAAGTAATTTTTATTGAGTGGGATACTAAAAAAAGAGAAGAAGGGCCACCAATTGCACATAGAATTGAAAGTGAAGCATTAAAATTAATGTTGGCCAAAGAAAATTTAACAAAGATTAAAGAAAAAAGTATAGCTTATAATTCTTATTTAATAAGTGCAATTAAAGCTTAAAATACAGTATTCTTTGCTATTTTTAATTATTTTACATTTTCAGAATTAGATTGGAGATAATTTAAAAGCTAATATTTATTCAAATTTAATTAAGTTTATGTTATACTTAATCTATAATTTAAATTTTCTGATTACTTGATAAAGTATTTCAATTTTCAAACAAGGTGGTTTTGAAATGATTAAAAATAAGCAGCGTTTAATAATATTAGCTTTTACCATGATGTTGACTCATGGAATAATAAATAATTTAAGGGGCCAGGTAGGCCCCTATATAATTAATGATCTAAAACTTAATTATAGTCAACTTGGTTTCTTGTTATCTTTTATTTCAATTGGAGCTATGTCTATTTTCTTTTTGAGTGGAAAAATTATAGAAAAGTATGGACTTTATAAGCTGCTTTCTTATGGTTTAATCCATACCACAGCAGCATTATTAAGTGTTCATTATGCTCAAAATTATTATAGCTTAATTTTTTCTCTTTTTTTACTTGGCTCAGGTTTAACAATTATCAACATAATTGCAGTAAATATTACTTCAATTACTTATAGTAAAAAAAGAGGGAAAATGATTAATCTACTGCATCTATTTTATGGAGTTGGAGGGATAATTGCTCCTTATTTTGTAACCTTTGTTTTAAAATCTGGTTTTAAGTGGTCATATTCTTTTTTATTTTCTATAATTTTTATTATTTTTATTTTTTTTGAACTCAAAAAAGTTAAAATACCAAAGATTGAAGCTAGTTCTAAAAAACTAATGAGAACTACCAAAGATTTACTAACTGATAAAAAAGTTATTTTATTTTCCTCTATTATTTTTTTACAAATAGGAGTAGAGTTTTCTTTAGTAACTTGGCTTGCCCCTTTTTTAAAAGATGTTCAGGGTAGAACTGATTTATTTATAAGTTTTTATTTATCCTTATTTTTTATTAGTTTTACTTTAGGTAGATTAGCTGCAAGTTTTATAGTTGAAAAGATTGGTTATTATGATTTTCTTTTAATCAGTGGTGTAATCTCAATTATTTTAATTAGTACTGCTTTAATTGGAGGTCCAGCCTATACAATTTTAATACCTCTTTCAGGTCTTTTTTTAGCAGTCCAAGTTCCTACTCTTCAGGCCTTGATTTTAGATACTTTTGCTGAAAGTGGAATTAAAGTTGTTGGTTTTGCTCAAACAGCTGGAATGATTGGTTTAACAGTTATTTCTAATTGGGTGGTGGGCTTTATTAATGATTTGATTGGTTTAAAAGCAGGTTTCAGCTTTTTAGTTCTAATCTTAATTATTTCAGTAATACTTACCTATTATTTAAAAAAAACAACTAAAAAAACACTGCTTAATTAATTTTAGCAGTGTTTTTAAACTTATCAGCTTAGGCAGCCCATCTATTTTGAGTTTTTAGTTCAATATTAGATTTTTGATAAGAATTATTTCTTTTATTGATTAAATATTTATTTTCAAATTTATTATTATTATTTTTCTCTTCAGTTTTATTTTCAAAAGTGTCCTCATTTTCAGATTCAGGTTGAGACATTGTTTTTTGATTTACTTTACTTTGAGCCTGCATTTTCATTCTTGTGGCCTTAGCTGCAATTTGTAAATCAGCAGAAGAGGGGTTTGCAGGAGCTGTGGCAGCTCTTTTAATTTGATCTGCCTTCTTAACAGTTTCTTCTGGTGTCTTGGCTGGAGAAGTTTCGATATCAACTGAACCACCAACAGCATAACGCCTATTATCCGGCCCTGTTGTGTAGCTATAAGATGCTGTACCAGCATATTGACCTCCAGCTGATTGATGAGCCATCTCATGTGCTCTAACCTCTCTATCTCTTCTTTTCAGTTTTTCTATTTCTCGCTGTTCAGATTCACTAAATTCAGCTTTTGCTGAATTTTCATCTTCCTTATTTTCATTCTTCCCTTCAGCCAAGCTATTGGGATTATTAATTGCATTATCAAAACTATTATTTTGATTTTTTTTATTTTCAGAATTATTTAAACCTAAATCAATATCTTTAGAGGTAGAATTACTATTATTATTATTAGTCTTAGACTTAATAGCCCAGCCCGGAATTGGTTGACTATTTAGTGATGCTGATGCCAGTGACATCATTTAAATCCCTCCTTTAACTGCTTTTAATTATTATACTATATATATAATTTTCAAGCAACTATTTTCAAAAAATTAAAACTTATCTTTACTAGAAAAAGTGATAGTGCTATAATTAAAAATGATTAGTTTAAAATTAAAGGAGGCAAATAATGAAAATTCTTGTAACAGGAGGAGCAGGTTATATAGGCAGTCATGTTTTAAAAGCACTACTAAAAGCAAAACATCAAGTAATTACTTTAGATAATTTACAAAAAGGTCATTTAAAAGCAGTTACTGGAGGTGAATTTATAGAAGGAGATTTAGCTGATAAAAAACTTTTGAATCAGATTTTTCAAAAAAATAAAATTGAAGGAGTGATTCATTTAGCAGCTGATAGTTTAGTTGGAGAATCAATGCAAAATCCAGCTAAATATTATCGAAATAATTTTAATAATGGAATTAATCTTTTAGAAGCAATGGTTAAAAATGATGTCAAAAATATTGTTTTTTCATCTACAGCAGCAGTTTATGGAGAGCCCAAAGAAATTCCAATTAAAGAAGATAATCCAACTCAGCCTACAAATACATATGGGGAAAGCAAATTGTTTTTTGAAAAAGCATTAAAACGCTATCAACAAATTCATGATTTAAATTTCATTTCTTTACGTTATTTTAATGCTGCTGGAGCAGACCCTGAAATAGAAATCGGTGAGGCTCATAGTCCAGAAACTCATTTAATTCCTTTAGTTTTAGATACCGCCCTCAAAATTAGAGATAAAATTTATATTTTTGGTGATGATTATCCAACTCGAGATGGTAGCTGTATTAGAGATTATATCCATGTTAATGATCTTGCTTCTGCCCATCTTTTAGCTTTAAAAGCCCTAGCTAATGGTCATAAGAGTGCAATTTATAATTTAGGTAATGGAGCAGGATATTCTGTCAAAGAAGTTATAGAAACTGTTAAAAAAGTTACTAATTGTGAATTTGAAGTTGAAGTTTCAGCCAGGAGATCAGGAGATCCAGCAGTTTTAATTGCAAGTTCTGAAAAAATAAAAAATGATTTAAATTGGCAACCTCAGTATTCAGAATTAGAAAAGATTATTTCTACAGCTTGGAAATGGCATCAAAGTGGAGGTTTTAATTAAAATAACAAAGCTAATAAAAGAGGTGGAATAATGGATAAAAATAATTTGTGGAATCATTATAGAAAGAACTTGCAAGATTTTAATTTGGCAAGTGGAATTTATCAAGCACCAGGTAGAGTTAATTTAATTGGTGAACATACAGATTATAATGATGGTTTTGTAATGCCAATGGCTATTGAAAAAGAAATTACAATGCTCGTTCAGCTGAGACCTGATCAAAAAGTTAGGTGTTATTCTTTAGACTATGAGCAAATTTTAGAATTTAATCTAGAATGCCTAGAATATGATTCAAAAAATATTTGGATTAACTATATTAAGGGTGTAATTTTTGAGATTAAAAAGTTAACGGATAAGCTCCAAGGTTTTAATTTGATTTTCACTGGAAATGTACCACAAGGAGCAGGTTTAAGCTCATCTGCCGCTTTAGAAGTTGTTACTGCTTTAGCTATTGCTGATCTTCATAAAATAAAAATGAATAAAATAGACTTAGCCTTACTTTCCCAAAGAGCTGAAAATAATTTTGTAGGAGTTCAATGTGGAATTATGGATCAATATATTTCTTCTTTAGGTCAAAAAGAGCATGCACTTTTAATTGATTGTCGTTCAAATGATTATCAGTTAGTACCATTTAAAAATGACAATTATCAGATTGTTATTTGTAATTCGAAAGTGCAAAGAGGTTTGGTTGACTCTGCCTATAACCAAAGAAGAGAAGAATGTAAGCAGGCAGTAGAATTTTTTAAATCAAAAGAAGAATTTGAAATTAATGCTTTAAGAGATCTTAATTTAATTAATTTAGAAAAATATGAAGCTGAGCTTGCTCCCAAAGTATATCAGAGAGCTAGACATGTAATTAGTGAAAATCAAAGAGTCATAGCTAGTAAAAATTATTTGGCAGCTAATGAAATGGACAAATTTGGACAATTAATGTATGATTCTCATACAAGTTTAAGTCAAGATTATGAAGTGAGCTGTCACGAATTAGATTTATTAGTAAATTTAGCAAAAAAAGAAAATATTACAGGAGCTAGAATGACTGGAGCTGGTTTTGGAGGTTGTACAGTTAATTTAGTAAAAAAAGATAAAATAGATAAATTTATAAAAAATATAAGAGAAAACTATAAAGCAGAAACAGGAATTAAAGCTGAATTTTATATTAGTAATCCTGCCAAAGGTGCCAGAAAAGTAGAATAGTTTAATTAACTTAGCTCCACAAAATGTGGGGCTATTTTAATGTCATTGTTGAAAATATTTTTCATAAATAATAAAATTACTTGAAATAAATTTTCTAAAATGTTAAAATTCAATTAATAAATCATAAATATTTTGAATGGAGGCTAAAAAATGAACAATAATTTAGATAATTTGATTACAGAAACAGTAAATAAAAATTCAAAGAATATTGATAGAGTTAATACCAAAAAAATAATAGAAATAATTAATAACGAAGATAAAAAAGTTGCTTTTGCAGTAGAAAAAGAAAAAGAAAAAATTGCAGCAGCAGTTGACTTGATCACTGAATCTATCAGAAATGGTGGTAGATTAATTTATTTGGGATGTATAATCCTGAAGTACCGCTTAATTCTATTTTAATTACAGGTAAAGGAGGAATCATTGGAGTTATTATTGGAGTCTATCTTTTATCACTTATCGAAAAAAAGATTCGAAAAATAATTCCAGATGTTTTAGATTTAATCGTAACTCCTGTAGTTACAATGTTAATTATGGCTTTAGCTATGATTTTTGTAATAATGCCTTTATCTGGTATAATATCTGACTGGTTAGTTAGCGGCTTAACTTTGTTAGTAGCTTCAGAAAACCCTATTATTAGTGTTCTCTCTGGTTATGTATTAGCAGCTGTTTTCTTACCAATGGTTTTACTAGGCTTACATCATGGTTTAATCCCGTTATATGCTATCCAATTAGAAAATATGGGAGGAGTATCTTTATTCCCTGTTTTAGCTATGGCAGGAGCAGGACAAGTAGGAGCTGCAATTGCAATTTACTTTAAAGCTAAAAAGACAAATAATAAAAAGTTGAAAAAGATTATTTCTGGGGCTCTTCCAGCTGGAGTATTAGGAATTGGAGAACCCTTAATATATGGGGTTACCTTACCTTTAGGTAAACCATTTATAACTGCTGGCCTAGGAGCAGGATTTGGGGGAGCATTTGTAATGTTACAAAATGTGATGGCTGGTGCTTGGGGCCCATCTGGGATCACAGCTATTCCACTGATGCAGCCAGGATCAATGCTTAGTTACTTTATTGGTCTTATAATTGCTTATATAGGTGGTTTTTTGGTTACACACTTTTTCATTAAAGAAGAAGAAGTTGCTCAACTATAAGAATATTAATAGGCTCTTCTGAAAAGAAGAGCCTTTAAATTATTATAATTATTATTTAGAAAAGAGGAATTAACAAATGCTAGGAATTTCAGTTTATGCAGGTTTAGAAATCAGTTTAGAAGAAAATATTCAATATCTAGAAAAAGCAAGTAAATTAGGCATCAAAAATGTTTTTTTATCTCTTCATATACCAGAAGTAAATAATAATTTTATAAATGAAATAAGCACATTAATTTTAAAAATAAATAAACTTAATTTTAATTTAACAGCAGATATTTCAAAAAAATATTATGATAAATTAGATTTAAAGAAGTTTAACTTTGAGGCACTTCGGTTAGATTTTGGTTTTAATAATCAAGAAATTGCTAAAATTAGTCAAAATAGTGACTATAAAATTAATCTTAATGCAAGTACAATTAAAGAGTCTGATTTAAAAGAAATTATTGCTGCGGGAGCAAAATTAGAAAATTTTGAAGCATCTCACAACTACTATCCAAGAAAAGAAACTGGATTATCAGAAGAATTATTAATTAAAAAAAATAATTTATTAAAACGCTATGGATTGAAAATTTCTGGCTTTGTACCAGCAAAATATAAAAAAAGACCTCCAATTAAAGCTGGACTTCCAAGTTTAGAAAAACATCGATTTTTAGAACCTTTAATTGCTGCTCAAGACTTATTAAGTTTAGGAATTGATAAAGTGTATATAGGTGATAGTAGGGCATCTAAAACTGAATTAGCAGATTTTGCTTTAGTAAATAAGAAGTACTGGATTATACCAATAGAAATTAAAAGTAAAATAAGTTTTGAAGAAAAAAGATTATTGAGCTTAACACATCAAAACCGACAAGATCCTGGTGAATATCTAATTCGATCTGAAACTGCAAGAAAACATTTGAAAAAGAAAATAAAACCTAAGAATAATAATAGTAAAAGATTTAAATATGCTGTTACAATAGACAATTATAATTATCAAAGGTATGAAGGGGATCTAAATATTTTAAAAAAAGAATATTCAGCTGACAAAAGAGTAAATATAGCAGCTGATGCAGGAAATTCAGCCTTAATCATTGAAAAAATTAAAGAAGGAGATAGATTTAAATTTAAAATTTAGGGTGATAATAATGAAGGCTATATTAAAAATAAAAGAGATGTTTAATTATTTTACTAAAACAGAAGAAAAGATAGCAAAATATATTTTAAATAATAAAGAAATAGTCAGTAAATCTTCAGTTAAAGAATTAGCAAAATTCACTAACAGCAGTCCAGCTTCTGTAGTGAGATTTTGCAAAAAATTAGATTACCAAGGTTATCAAGATTTTAAAATAGCTTTAATTAAAGATATGCAGAATTTTGCCAATGAAAATGAAACAAAGATTTATGATGATATATCAGTAGATGACGAAATTGAAGAAATAATGGAAAAATTAGCTTATGATAATATAAATGTTATTAAAAATACTATCAATTTATTAGCTATTTCGGAATTAAAAAAAGCAGTAGCAGCAATTGAGAAAGCCGCTAATATTTATATTTTTGGGATAGGAGCTTCTGGTTTAGTGGCAAAAGATTTAGAATATAAATTAATGAGAATTAAAAAACAAGTTTTTTATTATTCCGATACCCATGCTCAACTATCTTTAGCAGCTAATCTAGATAGTAATGATTTGGCAATTGCAATTTCTTATAGTGGAGAGAGCTTAGAGGTTTGTGAAGCTTTAAAAATTGCAAAAACTAGAGGAGCTGAGACTATTGCAATTAGTAAATATGGAGAAAATCCTCTAAGTGAAATCGCTGAAATAAAATTACAAGTTGCTGGAAGTGAAAAAAATCTTCGGCTTGGAGCAATTACATCTAGAATAGCTCAGCTGGTAGCAATTGATATTTTGTTTGTAGCTTTTGCTAAAAATGATTTTAGTAAAATAAGAGATTATTTAAAAAACACTCGAGAAAGTGTTAAACAATTCAAAATTGATTAAATAATTAATAAAATACTTTTAAAAAGACTTGATAAAAAATTCTGTTTATAATAAGCTTGAGTTAATAAAAAACTAACCAGGGCAGGAAGAGAATATTTATGGAAATAAAGAATACTAAGGAATTAAAAAAACAGATACTAATATAGAATTATGGAATAATTTATCATTAAAAAATGAATTCAAAAAATATTTTAATTTACATTTACCTATTTATATAGAAAATGATGCTAATATATTTGCTTATTATGAGGCTAAATCAGGTGTAGCTAGTTCTCACCAAAATATATTATATATCTATATTGCTGGCAGAATTGGTTCTGCTTTAATTATTGAAGGAGAATTATATCGTGGTTCACATGGAAGAGCAGGAGAAATTAGTCATATTAAAGTCTCAGCTAATGGAGAAAAATTTTATTATAAAGTATTTAAAAAAGGGATGAGAAAAATAAAGTATTTTTTAGGGTTAGATGGAGGAGGTATTAATTTGAAATACAAGCAGCTTAAAAATTGGAAATTGATTTCTTCAGCTGAAATAAAAGTTGCTGATCATAAAATAAGTTCCTTAAATTATAATGATCAGGCTTGGATCCCAGCAGTAGTTCCTGGAACAGTTATTGCTAGTTTAGTTAAAAATAAAAAATTTTCTGATCCATACTTTTCGGGAAATATAAAAAAATTACCAGGCTATAAAAAAGGTAAAAACAGTCTTTTTTCAAATCACTATATGCCTGAAAAAAGTCCATTTAGACAGTCGTGGTGGTATAGAAATAGATTTTCTCTTAATCCAAATTTAAAAAATAAAAATTTTAAAATAAAATTTAAAGGAATTAATTATAAGGCAAATATTTGGCTTAATAGAAAAAGAATAGCTACAACTACTAGTTGTTCAGGTGCTTATAGGATTTATGAATTTAAGTTAAATAAAAATTTATATTTTAACCGTGATAATATTTTGGCGGTTGAAATAATAGCTCCTCAGCCTGATGATTTAGGAATAACTTTTATTGATTGGAATCCTGTTCCCCCGGATGATTCTATGGGGATTTGGCAGCCAGTAGAATTAGAATATTATAATAAAATAGCTATTAGTCATAGTTATGTTCAATCTGAAGTGGATTTGGAAAAAAATGAGGCAGATTTAAAAATTATAACAGAATTAAAAAACCAAAGTAATTATTCAGAAACTGTAAATTTGAAAGGATTAATCACTAATAAAAAAACAGGAGATCAAATAGAGTTTAAAAAACAAATTAATATAGAAGCAAAATCTAAAAAAACAATAAAATTAGACTCTCAAATAATAACAGAGTTGAAAATAAAAGACCCTGATTTATGGTGGCCTTATCAATTAGGAGCAGCTAATCTATATAGTTTAAACTTAAAATTAGAAAAAATTAGTGAAAATTTAAATAAATCAAAATTGGTATTAGATCAAGAAATAATAGATTTTGGAATTAGAGAAGTTAAATCTCTGCTGAATAAAATAGGAAGTAGAATTTTTAAAATAAATGGTCAGAAAATTCAATTAAGAGGTGCTGCTTGGACTTCTGATTTAATGCTCAGACAATCTAATAAACAAGATGAAATAGATATTAATTATCTTAAAAACCTTAATTTTAATGTTGTCAGACTAGAGGGTAAATTAGCAAGTGATTATTTTTGGGAATTATGTAATCAAGAAGGTATTTTAGTTATAGCAGGTTGGCCTTGCTGTAATCACTGGGAAAAATGGGAAAAATGGAAAGATGAAGATTTGAAAATAGCTAAGCTATCAACTGAATCACAATTAAAACGGTTAAGAAAAAACCCAGCTTTTATAGCTTGGTTTTATGGTAGTGATTTCCCACCACCATTAAAAGTGGAAAGGGAATATTTAGAAGTAATTAATAATTGTGATTTAGATATTCCAATTTTGTCTAGTGCTGCTGATAAAGAAGCAGTTTTAACTGGCAAACCAGGTGTTAAAATGTCAGGACCATATAGCTATGTACCTCCTCAATATTGGTATGATAGTTCAATGCCTGGCCGAGCAGCTAAATTTAACACAGAAACTGGAGCTGATATGTGTTTACCAGAAGCTGATAGTTTAAATAAGTTTTTAGAAAAATCAGTTGAGGTGGGTAGTGAAAATTGGAATTTGCATACAGGCTTATCTTCTTTTTCAGATACTAGTTATTTAGAAGAAATAGTAAAAAAAAGGTTTTCAGCTTTTAAATCTGAGTTAGAGCAAAAATCTAATTTTATTAAAGCAGCTCAATTAATAGCTTATCAAACTTGGAGATCAATGTATGAAGCACATTTAATAAACTGGCCTTTAGCTACAGGAATTATTGGTTGGATGCTTAACAGTGCTTGGCCTTCTTTAATTTGGCAGCTTTATGATTATTACAATTTGCCAAATGGTGCTTTTTATGGGAGTAAAAAAGGGTCTAAATTATTACATTTAGTTTATAATTATCAAAATAAAAAAGTTTATTTAGTAAATCATAAAAATGAAAAGCAAAGAAATTTAAAAGCAGAAGTTTATTTTTATAATGAAAACTTAGATTTAATTTATAATAATTTTTATCAAATTAAAAAAATAAATAAGCTTGATCAACTAGCATTTGCAAACTTAAATTCGATTATTAAAAAGAAGCCAGGAGTTATATTTTTATATTTAAAAAATCAAGAAAATTTAATTTCAAAAAATGTATATTTTCTGACAGCTGGGAATGATATTTATCAGCCTAAAAGTTCTAAATTTTGGTATTGTAGACCTTTAGCTAAAGTAGGAAATTTAAATTATTTAGTTCAATCGAAAAATAGTTTAGTAGTTAATTTTGATTTAGTTAATAAAACTGAAGCAAATATAAAATTAGAAATTAATCTAGAAAATAAAAATAATAAGCCAATTTTATTTAATAAAATAGCCCTATATACTGAAAGTGATCAAAGAATAGCTCCTATTTATTTAGACAATAATTATATTAGTCTTCGTGAAAATGAAAAACAGTTAATAAAAGCAGTCATTAAACTAAATCAATTAGACGAAAAACTAAAATCAGAATTGCTTAACTCAGGTCTAAAGGTTAAAATAATTAAATTTGATTTTAATTAAGAAAATTTATAAAAAGAGATTATTTGATATACAAAAATGGAGTTTAACAAAATTAGTTTAGTTAAATAATTTTAAAATAAAAACTGGAGGTAAAAAAATGGCTGCTGTTCAAAAAAAATTAAAATTTTTTTATTCTTTAAGATGGAAAATTTCTGTGATTATGATTATAATCTTATTATTAGCTTTAGGATCAATAAGTTATTTAACTTTTAATTCCGCTTCTAAAATTGTTAGAGATCAAATTGATAAAAATATTAACTTAGTTGCTAATTCTTATCAGAGTAATGTAGAATCAATGCTTAATATTTTAGATCGGCAGATTAATTCTATTACTTCAAATAGTTCTTTTAATGGTTACTTTTCATTAATGGAAGGATTATATCCAGGTCAAAATTCTACTCAAAAGCAAAAAGAAGAGTTTTTAGCTTATATAGACACTTTTATGGGGATGCAATATACAACTGCTGGTGCTTTAAGATCAATTAGAAAAAATGTAGATAACATTGAATATGTTTATTTAGCTATGGCAGATGGAACTGTTATTTCTGATTCAAGAGCTTATTCTGCTCAAGCTTTAGCTGAAAAAGACCATTATTTAAAGGAAAAATTAAGTCAAGAACTTTATCAAAATATAAGTTTTGGAACCATAAATAAATCCGAAAAACAAAACTATTTATTATATAATTCACCAATTTATGATAGACAAGAAAAAATTATTGCTTATTTAGTTTTAGCTTTAAAACCTCAAATAGTTTATTCTGAGCTTCAAAATTTAAAGGTTGAGAACCCTAATAATTATAAATTAATCAATTCCAAAGGAGAAATTATTAGATCTGAAAATAAAAAAGAATTTGCTCGGAAAGTAAAAAATAGATGGTTTATTGAAGAAAAAATAGAACAAAAGGTTATGGCTACAAAAGAAACTAAAGTGAGTTATTTAATTAAAAATAAAATAGCAGATAATTTGGCTTTAGCTGTAGAAATTCCAATTAAGCAAATGTTAGCTCCTGTTAATAAATTAGCTCAAAGAATTTGGATAGTAGCAATTTTATTGATAATTTTTGCTTTAATTAGTAGTTTCTTTTTTATAAATTGGCAGCTTAAACCTTTAACATATTTTATGGAGTCTTTTAGAAAATTGAAAAATGGAGATTTAAGAGAAGAAGTTAAAATAAAAGGTAAGAATTTAAAAAGAAGAGATGAAATTGGAATTATGGCTGGCATTTTTAATGAAATGGTAATCGAATTAAATAATTTAATTAGTCAAATTAATCAACAAGCTCAAAATTTAAATAATTCTGCTGAAAAAATGGATCATAATAGTAAAAAAGTAAGCCAGGGAGCAGAAAAAGTTGGTTTAGCAGTAGAAAATCTTTCCGCTGGTTCAGAAGAACAATTAGCTCAGATTGAGGAAAGTAATAATAATATGCAAAAGTTAAATAAAGAAATTAAAGTTGTTGATAAAAATATAGATCAAATAAGCTCTGGAGCTAAAAAAGTAAGCTCTAATATAGGCAAAGGTGATCAGAGTGTTCAAAACTCGATAGAAAATATTAATAAATTAACTGCAGAAACTGCAGAAGTTTCTGCTCTAATCCAAAATTTAGGTTCAATGTCTGAAGAAATTGGTAATATAGTTAATTTAATCAATAATATTTCTCAACAGACTAACCTTTTAGCCTTAAATGCAGCTATTGAAGCAGCCAGAGCTGGAGAAGCTGGAAGAGGATTTAGTGTTGTTGCTGATGAGATTAGAGCTTTAGCAGAAGAATCAGCAGGTGCAACAACAAAAATATCTAAATTAATAGCTAAAATTCAATTAGGAGTTCAAAAAGCAGTTGCTTCAATGGACCAAAATGAAGATTTAGTAGATACTAGTGTTGCAAGTATTAAAAATACAAATAGTATTTTTGCTGATTTAAATCAAGTTGCTAAAGAACTAGAAAGTTCTATAACTAGTATAGTAAATCAAATTAATTCTATGAGTCAAGAAAGTGAAAATGTAGAAAAGTCAATGCAAGATATAGAAAAAGTAACTAAAGATTTTGCTTCTAGTTCTGAACAAATTTCTGCTTCAACTCAAAATCAAAGAGCCTCTACAGCTGAAATATTAAAAACAGCTGTTGAGTTAAAATCGATGTCAAAAGAGCTTTTAAAGAATATTAATGGTTTTACTGTTTAAAGATAATATATTATAATATAAAGTAGAATTGAAAATAAATAGGAGGGAATATCTATGAGTGTACACATTGGTGCTAAAAAAGGAGAAATTGCCGAGACTATTCTGCTTCCAGGTGATCCTTTAAGAGCTAAATTTATAGCAGAAAATTATTTAGAAGATGTAAAACAATATAATAATGTAAGAGGAATGTATGGTTTTACCGGAACATATAAAGGTAAAAAAGTTTCAACTCAAGGAACTGGAATGGGCATGCCGTCTCTTTCAATTTATGTTAATGAATTGATTCGGGACTATGGAGTTAAAAATTTAATTAGAGTAGGCTCTTGTGGTTCTTTTAATGAAGAAGCTCAAGTTAGAGATGTAATCCTTGCTAAAGCAGCCTGTAGTAATTCTAATCTTAATAAAATGCGTTTTGATGGAAAAGATTTTGCTGCAGCTGCAAGTTTTAAACTTTTATCAAAGGCTTATCAGGTGGCCCAAAAGCAGGGA
Organism: Halanaerobium praevalens DSM 2228; assembly: GCF_000165465.1. GTDB lineage: Bacteria > Bacillota > Halanaerobiia > Halanaerobiales > Halanaerobiaceae > Halanaerobium > Halanaerobium praevalens. The sequence goes on along the minus strand of NC_017455.1, from coordinate 1,452,256 downwards.
ACTGAAGTTAAAGTTGGTACTATTTTAAGTTCAGATGCTTTTTATAATGATAATAGTGATGCCTGGAAAAAATGGAGAGAATATGGAGTTTTAGCTGTAGAAATGGAATCAGCTGAATTATTTACTTTAGCTGCTAAATATGGTGTTGATGCTTTAAGTATCTTAACAGTTAGTGATTCTTTAGTAACTGGTAACGAAACAAGCTCTGAAGAAAGAGAAAAAACCTTTACTGACATGATGGAAATTGCTTTAGAGTTAGCAGAATAATAGCTTATCAACAATAAATATAAATTTAAAATTAGCTAGAGTTGTTATTTATAATGGCTCTAGTCTAATTTTTATTTATAAAATTTCCAAAATTATTATTATTTTTGATAATTTAAATTTAGCTGTTTTTTTAAATGAGGTGATTGAAATTAAAAAAATTGATCAAGTTTATCAGTGTTTAAAAAAAATGATAGATCAAAATCAAGCAAAAGAAGCTTTATCAGCAGCTGAAATTGCAGCTGAGTTAGAAGCTGATCGGGCTAATATTAGCCGTTATTTAAATGAATTATTTAAAAAAGATAAATTAATTAAAATTAAAGGCAGGCCTGTCCTTTATAAGCCTAATTTTGAAATAGAAAAAAAAGAGGCTAATAATTTTAAAAAACAAAAGCAAATTAAACAAAATAAAGCAATAAAAAGTAAACTAGATCAAATTATTGGAGCTAAAGGAAGTTTGAAAAATCAGATTCAACAGGCAAAAGCAGCTATTTTGTATCCTCCTAATGGTTTACATACTCTACTTTTAGGAGAGACCGGAGTTGGAAAATCAATGTTTGCAAACTTAATGCATAATTTTGCAGTAGTTTCAAAAATGTTAAAAAAAGATGCTCCCTTTGTTCAATTTAATTGTGCTGATTATGTTGATAATCCTCAGCTTTTAATTTCACAGATTTTTGGAGTCAAAAAAGGAGCATATACCGGAGCTAATAAAGATCGAAAAGGACTTTTAAAAAAAGCAGATCAAGGAGTTATGTTTTTAGATGAAGTCCATCGGCTACCTCCCCAAGGTCAAGAAATGTTATTTACCTTTATTGATAATGGATATTTTAGGCCTTTAGGAGAAAGTGAAAATAAATTAAAGGCTGAAGTACAAATAATAGCAGCTACAACTGAAAACCCAAATTCTTTTTTATTAAATACTTTTATTAGAAGAATTCCAATGGTAATTAAGTTACCAACCCTAAAAAATAGGAGTTTAGAAGAACGTTTTCGATTAATTGAAAATTTTTTAAAAGAAGAATCAAAAAATATAGGTAATAGTATTTATATAAATAGAAAAGCTTTAATTTCTTTTTTGCTTTATGATTGCCCAAATAATATTGGCCAATTAGCAAGTGATATTCAGCTGGCAAGTGCTAAGTCATTTTTAAATTATAAAACATCAAATAATAAATATATTTTAATTTCTCAAACAGATTTACCAGAACATGTCCAAAAAGGTATTCTTAATTTACATAATCAAAGAAAAAATTTAGATAGATTATTTAAAGGTCAAAATGAAGTCTTAGAATTTTCAGCTCAAGAAGAAAATAAAATAGTAAATATTAATAGCCAAAATCAAAATAAAAATGAAGCGGCCAAATTAAATAAAGTTTTTTATGATGTAATTGAGAATAAATTAAATAGCTTAAGAAATAAAAATATGGATGAAGAACAAATCCAGGCTATTTTAAATATTGATATCGAATCTCATTTTAAAAAACATCTAGAATCTCTGCCTGATATAATTAATAAATCTGATATTAATAAAATTGTTAATAAAGAAATTGTAGAAATAACAGAAGCTATTTTAAAATTATCATCTAGAAAGTTAAAACGTAATTTTGATAAGAAAATTTTTTTAGCATTAGCTCTCCATCTTCAAAAAAGTATAGAAAGAATTAAAGCTGGAGAAAAAATTTATCATCCAGAATTAAATAATATTAGAATAAATCATTTTCAGGAATTTATGACAGCAATGGAAGCTGCTGCTTTAATTGATCAAAAATTTGAAGTAGAAACTCCCTTGGATGAAATTGGTTATATTAGTATGTTTTTAATTGAAAACCCTTATCAAATTAATGATGAGCCAAAAGCGAAAGTAGCAGTTTTTATTTTGATGCATGGTAATACAACTGCAAGTAGTATGGCTGAAGTAGCTAATAAATTATTGGGAGAAGAATTTGCAGTAGGAATTGATATGCCTCTGGAAATGAAGGCCCAAACTTTTTTTGAAACAAGTACTAAAAAAATTAAAAAGCTAGCTCCAAATAAAGATATCTTATTGTTAGTAGATATGGGCTCATTAACTAGTTTTGCTGAGATGATTGAGTTAAATCAAGGTCAAGAAATAAAAATTATTGATCTGGCTAGCACAGCTACAGTAATTGATGCCTCTAGAAAAGCAATTTTGGGTCATAGTTTAGACGAAATTTATAAAAGCTGTCTTAGTTATAGAATTAAAACTAAAAAATCTAAATTAAAAACAAAAAAACAAAATTCAAAAAAAGATTTTAATTCAGACCAAAAAGAACTTAAAAATTTGATTATAACAGCTTGTTTTACCGGAGAAGGTGCCTCAAGTAAATTAAAAGAAATTATAGAAAACAAATACTCTCAATTAAAAATAAAAATTATTTCTTTAAATATAATTAATTATAATAAATTTATAAAAAAAGTAAAAACTTATCAAAAAGAATATAATTTATTAGCAGTTATTAGTACTATTGATCTTAAAGAAGCAGATTTACCTTTTATTCCAGCAGTAGATGTTCTTTCTGGTAAAGCTTTTAAAAAATTAGATTCTAAATTAGAAGTTTTAGATAAATATAATAAAATAAATATATCTTTAACTAAGCATCTTGATAAATTAAATAGTAATAAAATTATGAATGAAGTTAAAAATATTATAGATTCAATACTTAAACAAGCTCAAATTGAGATTGACTCTGATGTCAAAATTGGTATTTTATTACACCTTATTTTTCTAATTGAAAAATTGCTAAAAGGAGAAGAGCTAAATAAGTTTTCAGATTTAGAGTCTTATAAAGCTAAAAATGGTTTTTTTATGGAAGAAATTAAAGAAAAATTATACTTTTTAGAAAGAGAATATGCAGTTAAAATTACCGAAGATGAAATTGCTTATATAGCAGAAAGTTTTTTGAATAATTCTGAAACTCAAAGTGAAATAGAATATAAATAAAGCTTAATTATTAAAGGGATTATAGGTGGCGATAACTATGAAAACTATAGTTTTAGTTTGTACAGCTGGAATGTCAACAAGTTTATTAGTTGCTAAAATGAAAGAAATAGCAGCCCAAGCTGAGCTTGACATTAAGCTAGAAGCTCTAGCTCAATCTGAACTTAAAAATTATCCTAAAAAAATTGATTTGATTCTTTTAGGTCCTCAAGTTAAGTATCTTTTAAATAATTTGAAAAGAGATTATAAAAATTCTAATATCCAAGTTGAGGTAATAGACAGTCTTCAGTATGGGAGTTTAGATGGTAAAGCAGTTTTGAACCAAGCCCTTAGTCTTTTGGGCAAAAAGGTGATATAAATGATAAATAATTTATTTAAGTTATTAGAGAATAAATTTGTACCCTTAGCTTCTAAGTTTGGTTCTCAAAGGCATTTATTAGCGATTCGAGATGCTTTTATTTCAATTATGCCTTTAGCAATTATAGGTTCTTTAGCAATTTTAGTTAATAATTTTCCAATTTCTAGCTATCAGGCTTATATGCTTTCACTATTTGGCAGCAAATGGGCTTCTTTTTCTAACTATATTTATAGTGGTACTTTTGCTATAATGTCATTATTGATCGTTTTTTCGATTAGTTATAATTTGGCTCAATCATATGATAATGACCCCTTACTTGCTGCTTTAATTTCTTTTTCTTCATTTATTATAACAATTATTCAGGCAGATGCTCAGTCTTTTAGAATTCCTTTTCGCTGGTTAGATAGTTCCGGACTTTTAGTAGCGATTTTAGTTGGAATCTTAGCTACTGAAATCTATGTAAAAATGATGAACTTAATTAAAGCTAGAAAAAGAAAAGTAAAGGGAGCGATGACTCCAATTTTGAATAGATATTTTTTAGCTTTAATCCCAACAACCACTATTTTTTTTATATTTGCTTTAATTAGATTGTTTTTTGCTTTTTTAGGAATTGAAAATATAATTGCTGAAATTTATAGTTTAATTCAGCTGCCTTTAATGGGTTTAGCTAATAATTTATTTACAGCACTTTTTATTGTTTTAGTTGGTCATTTTTTTTGGTTTTTAGGTTTACATGGGACTAATATTTTAGAACCTGTAATCCAGACTTTATATTTACCAGCCTTACAAGAAAATATTCAAGCGGCTTCTAATAACCTACCAATTCCTAATATTTTTACCAAACCATTTTTTGATTCTTTTGTTTATTTAGGGGGAAGTGGAACAACTTTAAGTTTAGTAATTGCTATTTATTTATTTTCAAACTCTAAACGCAAAAGAGATTTAATGAAATTAAGTTCAACTCAAGCAATATTTAATATTAATGAGCCTATTTTATATGGTTTACCAATTGTAATGAGTCCAGTTTATTTAATTCCTTTTATTTTAACTCCCCTTATTTTAACATTGAGCAGCTATTTTGCAATTTTAATTGGACTTGTACCTAAAACAATTGCTTTAGTACCTTGGGGAACTCCTCCGATAATTAGTGGCTTTTTAGTAACTGGTTCATTTGCAGGTTCTTTTTTACAAATTTTTAATATATTAATTGGTGTTTTAATCTATTTTCCTTTTCTAAGTTTAGCAGAGCGAATTAAAGAGGGAGGTTAAGATGAATTTAGAAAAAATGATTTTTACTATTATATCTTATAGTGGTGATGCAAAAAATCTATTTATGGAAGCAATTAATTATGCTAAAAATAATGAAGTTGTAAAAGCAGAAAGTTCTTTTAAAAAAGCAGAAGATAAATTAAAAAAAGCTAATTTAAAACAAAAAAAATTATTTGAGTTAGATAAAGCTAGCGAAAAAATTACTAACAGTATTTTACTAACTCACAGCCAAGATCATTTAATGATAAATTCTTTATTAAAAGATTTGGCAAGAGAACTTATTGATTTACATAAAAAACTTAACACTAAAAAAAGTGTGTAAAAGTGTGTAATTATTAATTATTTACTTTTTTATTTATTCAAAATAAATTTAAAATTTGTTTAAATTAATCAAAAAAGGGTCTAAATAGGGGTTTTAACTCTATTTCTAGGCCCTTTTTTGATTTTTAAGCCAAAAAAATTATTTTTTGGTATAAATTCTGCATTATATATAGTTAAACAACACTAAGGAGGAATTAATGATGAAAAAAAGTATTTTTGTATTTTTAACTCTCTGTTTAGTTTTAGCTGTAGGTTCTTTAAGTGCTGGGGCAATGGAATTAAGAATCTATTCGATGTTCTCTGGTGCTGATCCAGCTTCAGATGTTTATGAAGAGCTAATAGCAGAATTTAAAGCTGAACATCCTCAAGTTGAGATAATTGATGAGTCTGCAACTTTAGATGAAAGTGTCAAAGTAAGAATTGAAAACGATTTTGCTTCAGAAAATGAACCTGATATTACAATGTATTTTACAGATTCTCAGGCTAAACCAATAGTGGAATCAGGTCGAGTAACTCCTCTTAACGATATTTTAGCTAATAATCCAGAATGGAAGGCTGGTTTTTTAGATTCAGTTTTAGAACAAGTAAAATATAGTGATGGAAAAATCTATGCTTTACCAATAACTGGTTTTTATGAAGGCTTAATTGTAAATCTAGATTTATTTGAAAAATATGATGTTAAAATTCCCGAAACTAAAACAGAATTATTAGCAGCAGTTAAAACTTTTAGAGAAAATGATATTGTACCAATGGCAGCTGGATTAGGCATGACTCCTCATTATAATATTGAACATGCTATTTTAAAAGTTGGAGGAGCAAAAGCACATGATTCAGGTATAGCAGATGGTATTAATCCAATGTGGATTAAAGGTTTAGAACATCTAGAAGAATTATATAAAGCAGATGCTTTCCAAAAAGATACTTTAACTCAAGATTGGTCAGGTGCTCGTCAGCTTTTTAAACAAGGAAGAGCTGCAATGTTAGTAGAAGGTTCTTGGGCAATTAATGATGCTCAAAATGAAGGTGCTAATCGGGTAACTATAGTTCCTTATCCTAGAGTAGGAGAAAAGGGAAATAAGAGTGATTTGATAGCTGGTTTTACTTCTGGTATGTACTTAAGTAAAGAAGCATATAATGATCAAGAAAAGAAAGAACTAGTTGTAGAGCTATTAAAACATTTAACAAATAAAGAAGCTATTAAAAAGATTGCAGAAGCAAATGGTGGCTTACCAGCAGCTGATGTAACCCCAGCTGGTTTAACTAAACCATATCAGGCTGGTTTAGAGATGTTTAAAAATGCTGCTCATGTATCACTACCAATTGATGCTCAAATTCAGCGTCCAGCTTGGCAAACTTTAGTTGATGGAGTAGCATACATTGTTTCTGGTAGAAGATCTGCGGCAGATATTTTAGAAACAGTAAGACAAATAGAATTGCAGGCTAGATAAATTCTAAAAATAGTAGGGGTAGTTTAAAACTGCCCCTCTTATTTACTGGAGGTGGAGACAATTAAATTTAAAAAAGATAAAAAAACAATTTTTTTATTTTTATTACCAGCTTTATTGTTATGGAGTATCTTTTTGTTTTATCCAATAATTAGAAGTTTTTATAAAACTTTTTTCTTTGCTGTCCATAATATTAATCCCGAATTTATTGGTTTGGATAATTATATTAAATTATTAAATGATCCTGTAGTTTGGTTAGCTACTAAAAATACTTTTATTTTTATGATAGCAGCAGTAGTTTTTCAAGTTGGACTTGGAATTTTACTGGCAGTTTTTGTTGATTTAATTAAATATGGAAAAAACTTTTTTAGGACCACTTTCTTTTTTCCTATTGTTTTATCAGCAGCTTCTTTAGGTCTTTTATTTAGATTACTTTATAATTATGATGCTGGACTTTTGAATTCAATTCTTAAACTTTTGGAAATGGAGCCAGTACTCTGGTTAGATGCTCAAAAAGCACTTGCAATGGTAATGATTCCAACCATTTGGCAGTATGTTGGATTTTATTTTGTAATTATCCTAACTGCTCTAACTAAGATTCCTAATTCTTTATATGAGGTAGCAGAAATAGAAGGAGCAAATACTTTTCAAAGAGTTACTAAAATTACCTTACCTCTGATTTTCCAAGATATTAGAGTTTGTATAGTTCTTGCAATTACAGGAACCTTAAAAGTATTCGATATGGTTTGGGTTATTACAGCAGGAGGTCCATTTGACTCTTCTCAAGTTTTAGGAACTTATATGTATAGTACCGTTTTTCAAAGACGTTTATTTGGTTATGGTTCTACAATTGCCATCTTTATAATTATTTTAGGAGTAGTTGTAACTTCTTTAACTAATAAATTTATTGGAGATCGTGGAGTTTCTATTGATTAACTAGTTTGGACTTTTATTAATGAAATCTAATTTTAGTTGGGAAAGGAAGTGTTAATAATTATGATGAAATTTTCGCCCAAAAATTTATTAAATAAAATTCAAAATTATTTTATAGAAATCTCGATGACAAAATTTATTATCTATATGATTTTAATTGCCTGGGCTTCTACAACAATTTTACCACTTCTCTGGGTAGCAAATAATTCTTTTAGAACTACAACTCAGATTGTGGATTCTCCTTTTAGTTTGCCTAGTTCTTTTAATTTAGAAAACTATATTACAGCAGCTGAAAGAATTAATATTTTAAATAGTTATAAAAACAGTTTAATTATGTCTGGAACAACTGTTTTATTAGTTTTATTATTTGGAGGTATGGCAGGTTATGCTATGGCTAGATTTCAATTTAAATTTAAGGGCTTTATCAATAAGATGATTGTAGTAGCTTTAATGATTCCAGCTTTTGTAACAGTAGTTCCTGTTTATGAAATTTTTATCGAATTAGGGATAGTTAATACTTATTTAGCTTTAATTTTGCCTCATACAGCTGGAAATTTAGTTTTTGCAACGATGATGTTGGCAGCTTATATGGCTTCTATTTCAACTGAGATTGAAGAGGCTGCTTTGTTAGATGGGGCAAACAGATGGCAAATTTTCACTAAAATCTTTGTTCCAATCTCAAGGCCAGCTTTTGCTACAGTAGGAATTTTTACCTTTCTTTGGTCTTATAATGATCTTTTTTCAGCTCTTGTTTTTGTTCCAAATAAAAGTGTACAGCCAATCACAGTTTTACTTAACCAAGTTAAATCCCAATATGGTACGGATTTAGGTTTACAAGCAACAGCAGTGATAGTAACAGTTATTCCTGTCTTATTAGTTTATATAATTTTACAAAAACATATAATTAAAGGTTTAACTCAAGGGGCAGTTAAAGGCTAAAAAAACTAGAGAGAGGAAGATTTAAAGATGAAATACGGATTTTTTGATGATAAAAATAGAGAATATGTTATTCAAAGACCAGATATACCAGTTTCTTGGACAAATTATTTAGGTACTAAAGATTTTTGTACAGTTATTTCTCAAAATGCTGGAGGATATTCTTTTTATAAAAGTGCTCAACATCATAGAATAACAAAATTTAGAGCAAATTCAATTCCACTTGATAGACCTGGTCACTACCTTTATCTACGAGATCAAGATGATGGAGATTATTGGAGTATTTCTTGGCAGCCAGTAGCTAAAAATTTAAATCAGGCTAATTATGAAGTCCGTCATGGTTTATCATATTCAAAATTTAAATGTGATTATAAAGATCTTAAAGCAGAAAAAACCATTTTTGTACCTCTAGCAGATGATTTAGAAATTTGGGATTTTAAAATAAAAAATGAAGGAGCTCTTGATCGTAATTTAAGTTTATTTTCTTATTTAGAATTTTCTTTTCACGAAATAGATATTGATAATCAGAACTTTCAGATGAGTTTATATGCAGCAGGTAGCAGTTATCAGGATGGAATTATAGAATATGATTTTTATTATGACCCTAGAAAATACCATTATTTCACAGCTGATTTTCAAGCAGATAGTTATGATTGCCTTAGAGATAAGTTTATTGGTGATTATCGAAGTGAAGCTAATCCAATTGCTTTAGTTAGAGGAATTTGTTCTAATAGCAGTAAAAAAGGTGGTAATCATTGTGCTGCTTTAAATAAAGAATTTAATTTAGCTGCTGGTGAGGAAAAACGTTTTATTTTAATTTTAGGAGTTGGCAAGAGAGAAAAAGCTCAAAAAATGAGAAAAAAATATTCTGATTTTAATTTAGTTGATAAAGAGTTTAATAAGTTAAATACTTATTGGGAAAAAAAGTTAAGTTTTTTTCAATGTCAAACTCCACATCAGGCTTTAAATACCATGCTTAATACCTGGAATCCTTATCAAGCAGAAACTTGTATTGTTTGGTCTCGTTTTGCATCTTTTATTGAAGTTGGAGGTAGAACTGGTTTAGGTTATCGAGATACTGCTCAAGATAGTTTAGCGACAGCCTATCTTAACCCTCAAAAAACTAAAGAGAGATTAATTCAGCTCTTAAGAGCTGAAACAAAAGCTGGTTATGGGCTCCATTTATTTGATCCAGATAGCTTTGATCCAGAAGCAGCAACAATAGAATTTGATTCTCCAACAGTTGTTCCAAAAGCTGATCCAGAATCTATGATTCATGGAATAGAAGATGCCTGTTCTGATGATGCTCTCTGGTTAGTTGCTGCAGTGTGTAACTATGTCAAGGAAACAGCTGATTTTGATTTTTTTGAAAAAGTTATTAGTTATGCAGATAAAGGTGAAGCCACAGTTTATGAGCACTTAAAGAAAATATTAGATTTTTCTACTGAACAGGTTGGTGCTACTGGAATTTGTAAAGGTCTTAGAGCTGATTGGAATGATTGTTTAAATTTAGGTGGTGGTGAAAGTGCAATGGTATCTTTTTTACACCACTGGGCTTTAGAAATATTTATTGAAACAGCAAATTTTTTAAATAAAAAAGCTGACTTTAAAAAATATTCTAAAATTGCAGCAAAAGTTAAAAAAGCCTGTCGGGAAAATCTCTGGGATGGTAATTGGTACTTAAGAGGAATAACAGGAAGTGGAAATAAGATTGGTTCTAAAGAAAATAAAGAAGGTAAAGTCCATTTAGAATCTAATACTTGGGCAGTAATCTCTGGGGTTGCAACTAAAAAAAGAGGGATTAAAGCAATGGATGCTGTAGATGAATTTTTATATTCAAAATATGGATTACATTTAAATGCTCCTTCTTATACTAAATCTGATGATGAAATCGGTTTTGTAACTAGAGTTTATCCTGGGATTAAAGAAAATGGATCGATTTTTAGTCATCCTAATCCTTGGGCCTGGATAGCAGAGGCAAAACTGGGTAGAGGTAGTAGAGCAATGAAGTTTTATAATGCTCTTTTACCTGTAAGTCAAAATGATGAAATAGAAATTAGAGAAGCAGAACCTTATTCTTATTGTCAATTTATTCTGGGAAAAGATCATGAAGATTTTGGTAAAGCAAGACATCCCTGGCTCACTGGTAGCTCTGGTTGGGCTTATCAAGCTGTAACTAAATGGATTTTAGGAGTTAGAGTTAGTTATCAAGGATTAATAGTTGATCCCTGTATTCCTGCTGATTGGGATCAATTTTCTGTTAGAAGAAAGTGGCGGGGAGCAGAATATAAAATTAAAGTTTTTAATCCAGATCAGGTAGAAAAAGGAGTTAAAAAAATAACTTTAAATGGAGAAGAAATTGATAAAATTATTCCCCAACAAAAATCAGGTAGTATTAATAATATAATAGTGACAATGGGATGAAAGGGAGGGAGATTATGATAGAATTTGGAACTGGTGGCTGGAGAGCGAAAATTGGAGAAGAGTTTACTAAGGAAAATGTTCAGTTGTTGGCTCAAGCTTTAGCTAATTTGATCTTAGAACAAGAAGTAGCAGCTAAAGGCTTTGTTATTGGCCATGATAGAAGATTTTTATCAGATAAAGCAGCTAAATGGGTGGCAGAAGTTTTAAGTGCAAACCAAATTAAAGTCTATTTTATTCAAAAAATATCACCAACACCATTAATTATGCATACAGTCAAGGAATATGGTTCTTTTTATGGAGCAGCAATTACTGCTAGTCATAATCCAGCTGATTATAATGGAGTTAAATTATTTACTAAAGGTGGTAGAGATGCAACAGAAGAAATTACAAATGAAATAGAAAAAAAAATAAGCAGATTAAATTTAGTTGAAGTTAAGTTTATTGATTTTGAAAAAGCAAAAGAAAAGAATTTAGTAAAAATCATTGATCCCTTTAATAATTATATTGATACTATAATTTCAATGCTTGATACTAAAGCAATTAAAGCAAGTAATATGAAAATTTTATTAGATCCAATGTTTGGAGTATCTAAAACTTCACTGCAGACAATTTTGATTACTGCTCGTTGTGAAGTAGATACAATTAATGATCGTCATGATACTTTATTTGGAGGAAGACTGCCTTCACCTAATAATCATACTTTAAATCAACTTAAAAATATGGTTATAGAGAGTGATTATGATTTAGGAATCGGAACTGATGGTGATGCAGATAGATTAGGAATTATAGATGAAAAAGGTAATTTTATTCATCCAAATGAAATTTTAGCCTTATTATATTATTATTTATTAGAATATAAAGGCTGGACTGGTGGAGTAGTGCGAAATGTAGCTACAACTCATCTATTAGATAAAATAGCTGCTTACTATGGAGAAGAATGTTATGAAGTTCCAGTTGGATTTAAACATATTAGTTCGACAATGGAAGCTAAAAATGCTTTAATTGGAGGAGAAAGTAGTGGTGGTTTAACAATTAGAGGTCATATTAAAGGAAAAGATGGAATTTTTGCTGCTAGTATCTTAATAGAAATGTTGAGTGTAACAAATAAAAAGTTATCAGAATTATTGACAGAAATTCAGGCTAAATTCGGAAAATTTGCTGCTGCTGAAAGTGATCTTGAATTTACAGTTAAAGAAAAGGCTGTTTTAATCCAAAAACTGTTTGTTGATAAAAAATTTCCAGAATTTAAATATGGAATCAAAGATATTAGTTATCAAGATGGAGTTAAGGTTTATTTTGAAAATGATGGCTGGATAATTGTAAGGTTTTCTGGAACAGAACCTTTATTAAGAATTTTTTCAGAAATGAAAACTAGAGCTAAAGCTAAAGAATTAATATTAAAAATGAAAAATTTTTTAGAATTATAAAAATAATATTTTTTAGTCTGGGTATTAATATCCAGACTTTTTATTTTTGGTTTTTTGGGAATAGATGATATAATTAACTATAGAAATTAAAATTATTAAAGACTTAGTGGTATTATTTAATTTAAAGTGAAATAATATTATTAATATCAAGGAGGTTCAAGATGAAAAAAGAAGAAAGAATTTCATTTTATTCTCATTTTGTTGGTTTTCTTTTGGCTTTAGTTGGTTTAGGATTATTGATTTTTAGAGCTTTAGAAAGTCCAGATAAAATTATTATAGCTATTGTTTATGGAGCTTCAGTAGCTTTTTTATTTCTAGCTAGCTCTTTATATCACGCTTTTAAAAAACAAGATAACGAAGATTCTATTTGGAGAAAATTAGACCATTTTGCTATTTTTGTAATGATTGCTGGCTCCTATACTCCAGTTGCTTATTTATATTTAGAAGGTTGGCTGAAATGGACAATTATGATTGTTCAATGGAGCCTTGTCTTAGGTGGTTTTTTCTTTAAATTCATGTATTTTAAGACTCCTAGAATTTTATATACAATAATCTATCTTTTAATGGGATGGGTGGGGATTTTTGCTTTTCACCAATTATTTTTTACAATGCCACTTGCTAATTTAATTTTGATGTTTGGTGGAGGCTTATTATTTACTGCAGGAGCAGTTTTTTATATAGTAAAAAAACCAAAAATAACTCCTAATTTCGGTTTTCATGAGATTTTTCATTTTTTTATTTTAGCTGGTGGTATTTTACATTATCTAATGGTTTTTATTGCTTTAGGATAAATTAAGATGAGGAGAGGGTAGTGATGGATATACAAGAAAATTTAATTGAAATTATTTCTTTGAGTGGAGAAGTAAAGAAAAATTTTTTAGAAGCTATTCAATATGCTAAAACTAATGATTTTAAAGAGGCAGAGAAAATATTTAAAATAGCAGATAATAAATTGATTAAAGCTCATTTAAAACAAACAGAATTAATAAAAAAAGAAGCAGGAGGAGAAAAAGTAGAAAGCAGTCTGCTGCTTACTCATGCCCAAGATCATTTAATGACAGCTATTTTACTGAAGGATATGGCTCGAGAATTTATAGATTTATATCAAAAAATATAATTTTAGCTAAGTCTAATAAGAAAATTCATCTAAATATTTTAAAAAAACACCATCTAAATTATAATTTAGATGGTGAAGTTTACTATCTACCATTTTTTTTATCTTGATACATTTTATTGTCTGCTTTTTTTATTATCTCATATATATTTTGTTCAGCCTTATTTTTAACAGCAAGACCAATAGCTACAGAGATGGAAAGATCTTTACATTTTTTTCTTTTAGTTATTGTTTTAATTCGTTTAACAATTTCTTTTGCCTCTTTTAAATTAGTATTAGGCAGTAAAAGAGCAAATTCATCTCCTCCCCAACGTGCTAACACATCTTCTTCTCTAATTACTGACTTAAGAATTTTAGCTATTTTTTGGAGCAATTCATCTCCAAAATGGTGCCCATAAGTATCATTCATTATTTTGAGCCCATTTACATCAGCTATAATAACAGAAACAGGTAATTGCTCTTTATTATCCATATTCTTTAATTTTTCTTCAAAAAATCTTCGATTATAAAGTTCAGTTAACTGATCATGAAAAGCCTGATATTTTATTATTTCTTTTTTTTGATTTAAAATTTTATTTTTCTCTTTTAAATCTCTAGTCTTTTTTGTTACAATATATTTAATTTTTTGCTCACGGTAACTTAAACTATAAATAATAATTAAAATTAAAAAGTTAATAAAAATCAAGAGCAAATTAAAAGTTCTATTATTTTCTTTGATTGAGTTGTCCCAACCTTGATTTGGGATTGCTCCTATTTCAATTTTTTTATTTTTAAATTTTAATTCATTAACTACAGGATTTGAATTAAAAATATTCTTTTTGCCAAAAAATATATTTCCATCACTTTTAATAGCTAAATCAATCATTAAATTAGGATTATCCAGACCTAAATTTTTATAAATTGTTGTTAAATCTAAAGCCATTGTAATTAAACCCCAAAAATTTGAATTTCTAAAAAGAGCCTTTCTTAAAATGATTCCTAAGCCACCTTGTCTTAGTTTATAAGGACCACTAACAATTAATTTTTTAGTTGTTAGTGTTTTTTTAATATCTTTTTGGACTTCAATTCGTTGATCTTTTAAGAGATTATGACCTATAGATTCTTGATTATTATTAAGTGGATAAACATATTGATTAATACCTTCAGGAGCAATGATAAAATTTCTAATACCTGAAGTTGAAAAATAGAGTCCATTAGTAAAATTAATAAAATTATTTTGATTTATACTTTCTTCCCAATTATTTTTAACAAAAGCTTCTAAACCAGTTAATAAACTAAACCTTTCATTTAATTGGTTGTTAAGATTAAGAGTGTAATAATTTAATTGTTTTTGAGTTTCTAATCTTTGTTTTTCTAATAAAAAATCTTTATATATATTACTCAGATATAAACTTAAAGGTAAAAAAAGAAGAATGAAAATTAAAATAGTTAAAATCAGAGAACTATAAACTTCTTTTCTTTTTAAATGATTTAACATTTTAACCTCCTTTAGAGGAGAATAGGCTCAATTAAAATAATATAATTTAGCTAATATATTAAAATATTTCTAGATAACAAAGAAAAGACCTTCAAAGCAAGTTGTTTTACTTTTAAAAAATACAAAATATTTTTTTCGACCGACGGTTGATTAACTCTCTTTTTTGTGATATCTTTGTTTATAGAAATATTTTTGATTTAAAAAATCTTATTTAAATTATTTAGCTTTATTTAATAATAATTTAGTTTTATTAGTTAAATAATTTGTACTTTAGTTTAGAAAATAAATTAAATTAGGTGGTAAAAAATGACAGTAAAATTTACAGAAACAGTATTAAGAGATGGACAGCAGTCTTTGATCGCAACAAGGTTAAAAACTGAAGATATAGTTCCCATTTTAAAAACTATAGATCAAGCTGGCTATTATGCTTTAGAAGTTTGGGGAGGAGCAACTTTTGATAGTTGTATGAGATTTTTAGATGAAGACCCCTGGCAGCGTTTAGCTACAATTAGAAAAGAGATAAAAAACACAAAATTACAAATGCTTTTAAGAGGTCAAAATATATTAGGTTATAAACATTATCCTGATGATGTTTTAGAAAAATTTATAAAAAAATCAATTGAAACTGGTATTGATATAATTAGAATTTTTGATGCTTTAAATGACATTAGGAATATGGAAAAAGCTATAGAGTATACTAAAAAATATGGAGCAGAAGCTCAAGGTACTATTGTTTATACTACAAGTCCTATTCATAATAGCAATACTTTTGTTGAAAAAGCAAAAAAATTAGCTGAAACAGGTATTGATTCTCTCTGTATTAAAGATATGGCTGGTTTATTAAAACCTTTTACAGCTTATGGTCTGATAAAAAAACTTAAAACAGAAATTGAAATACCAATTGAAATTCATAGTCACAATACAGCTGGTTTTGCTTTTATGACATATTTAAAGTCAATTGAAGCTGGAGTTGATATTATTGACACTTCAATTTCTGCTTTTAGTTCTGGTACTGCTCAGCCAACTACAGAAACTATGGCTGCTGCTCTTACTGGAGCTGATTATAGTTCTGAACTAGATTCGACTAAATTAGAAATAATGGGTGAATATTTTAGAGAAGTTAGGGATAAATATCAAGATTATCTGGGCTCTTATGAGGTTGATCCAAGAATTATTATTAATCAATTACCAGGAGGAATGCTTTCTAATCTCAGAAATCAATTAAGGGAGCAAAATCAGTTAGATCGTTATGAAGAAATATTAACAGAAATACCAAAAGTACGAAAAGATTTAGGTTATCCTCCACTTGTAACGCCAACTAGTCAAATTGTAGGAACACAGGCAGTGTTTAATGTTGTGACTGGTAAAAGATATAGTTTTGTTTCAAATGAATTTAAAAATTATTTAAGAGGAATGTATGGTACTCCTCCAGGAGAAGTAAATCAAGATTTAATTGAAGAGATTATAAGTAAAGATGAGGTAATAACTAATCGGCCTGCAGATAATTTGGAACCAGCCTATCAAAAAGCTGCAGCTGAAATTAAAGATTTAAGTAGTCGGGAAGAAGATATTTTATCTTATCTATTATTTCCAGAAGTTGCAGAACAATTTTTAAAAAATAAATAAATTATTAAAACTGTCGAAATTAATTCGGCAGTTTTTTTATTGCTGAAAGAAATAATTTTTATCTAAGTTTTTTGAAAATTGTGTTGACAAACAAAAACGAACAGTATATAATTATAAACAACAATAAACGAAAGCAAATAAACATAAAAACTCATAAATGAGAAAAGAGGTTTTTTTCATGTTTGCAGAAGAAAGAAGAAAAGAAATAATATTACTTTTAAAAAAAGAGAAAAGGGCAAGTGTTAAACAGTTAAGTAAAAAATTTGATGTTTCTCGAGCAACAATTCGCCGAGATTTAAGTGAACTCGAAAAAAATGGCTTTATTCGGAGAACACATGGTGGAGCAATTTTAAGTGGAACTAGTAAATTAGAGCCTAGTTTTAAAGAAAAGGAAGATAAATTAGCTCCTGAAAAAAAAGAAATTGGTAAAACAGCAGCCGAGATAATAAAAAATGGAGATACAATTTTTATTGACGCAGGAACTACTACAAGGTATATAATTGATAATTTAAAAAATAAAAAAGACTTAACAATTGTAACTCATGCTCTCCATATAATAAATAAAATAAACGAAATTGATTTAGACTGTGAACTAGTAGTTATTGGTGGTAATTTTAAATGGTCAACTGAAGCTATGATTGGTCCTTTAGCTGAAGATTCTTTAAGAAAATTGCGAGTTGATAAAAGTTTTATTGGTGCTAATGGATTCAGTTTAGATTCTGCTGCAACTACTCCTGATTTAAGAGAAGCTAAAATTAAAGAAATAGCCTTAGAAATAGCCGGAGAAAATTTTCTCTTATTCGATCAAAGCAAATGGGAAGAAGTCTATTTTTATAAATTTGCTAAATTAAAACAAATTAATTTTATAATTACAGATTCGATTGAGCAAACTAAAGAGCAAGCTCTAAATGAAAAAGAAATTGAGATAATTTTAACTTAATTTAGAGAGGAAGGTAAAAAAATGATTTTAACAGTTACTTTAAATCCAGCCTTAGATAAAGTTATTATCTTAGAAAAACTAAAACAGGGAAAATTAAATAGAGTTAGTAAAACAAGTATTCTTGCTGGAGGAAAAGGGATTAATGTTTCCGAAGTTTTAACAAAATTAAAGATTAAAAATAAAGCTTTAGCAATTATTGGTGGTGATAATGGTAAAAAAATAGCTTCTATTCTAACTAATAATAGAATTGATTCTGATCTTATTTGGTCAAAATTTGAGACAAGGCAAAATTTAAAAATTAAAGAAAGAAAAACAAATCAAGAAACTGAAATAAATGAAAAAGGAAAAGTTAGTAGAAAAGATATTGATGATTTTAAATTTGCTTTTAATAAAGCAATTACAAAAAATAAAATAGTTGTTTTATCAGGTAGTTTACCAAATAAAGTAGATAAAAATATTTATGCTGAGTTGATTGATAAAGCAAAAGAAAAAGATACTAAAGTTATTTTAGACAGTTCTGGAAAAGAGTTTAAATTAGCTTTAAAAAAGGCTCCTTATTTAGTTAAACCAAATTTAGAAGAAATTGAAAATTTATTAGGAAAAAAAATTAAAAATAATCAGGATTTAAAAAAAGGGGCTGAATATCTATTAGCTCAAGGGGTGAATATCGTAATGATTTCTTTAGGAGCAGAAGGGGCTTTTATAGCATCTGCTGCTGAAGCTTACAGAATTTCTACACCTCAAGTTAAAATTTCTCAAACAACAGTTGGAGCAGGAGATACAATGGTTGGTGGTATAGCTGCTCAAATAGATAAAGCTCAAAATCTCAAAGCAACTGGGAAATTTGCTACTGCTTTAGCGACTGCCTTTGTTCAAAGTGGTTCTATTAATAAAATAGATAAAGCTTTGATTGAAAAAATGGAAAATATGATTCAAATAGAAAAAATTTATTAAAATTAAGAAAGGGGTATAATAATGGACATTAAAGAATTTATAAATGAGAATTTAATCAAGATGAATTTGGAAAGTAAAGATAAGGATTCAGTTATTAAAGAAATGATAGAAATTATGGCACAAAATGAAGTAATTATTGATAAAAAAGAAGTAATAAAAAAAGCAATGGAAAGAGAAGAAAAAGGAACTACAGGAGTCGGTAAAGGAGTTGCTATTCCACATGTTAAAAGTGATGCAGTTAAAAAACCAGCAGTAGCCTTTGGACGATCAAAGATAGGGATTGATTATGGTTCAATGGATGAAAAATTAAGTCATTTATTTTTCTTAATTACAGTACCAGAAGAATCTCATGACAAACACTTAAAACTCTTAGCCCAGCTTTCTAGACAGTTGATTCATGATGACTTTAGAAATAATTTATTAGAAGCAAAAAATGAAGATGAGGTAATGAGTATTTTAGAAAAAATTTAATTATAATTTGTAATATGCTTAAAAATGAGGAGGAATAATTTATGAAAAAAATTATTGCTGTAACTTCCTGTCCAACTGGAATAGCTCATACTTATATGGCTTCGGAATCTTTAGAAGAAGTAGCTAAAAAAATGAATTTAGAAATAAAAGTAGAAACTCAAGGATCAGTTGGAGTAGAGAATGAGTTAAGTGATCAAGATATTAAAGAGGCTGATGCAGTAATTATTGCTGCTGATACAAATGTTAGCAAAGATCGTTTTAGTGGTAAACCAATTGTAGAAGTCGCTGTGGCTGATGCTATTGACGATGCAAAAGCTTTAATCAAGCAAGCACTGGCCAAAGCTGAAAATGCTGAAGAAAAAGAAGAAATAAAAGCAGAAAAAAATTCTAATCTTCAAAGTCAGGTTAGTGATCAAAAAGCTAAAAGAAAAGAAAAAAGATCAGGCCCTTATAAACATTTAATGACTGGTGTTTCTTTTATGCTTCCTTTTGTTGTAGCTGGTGGTTTAGCAATAGCTTTATCTTTTGTTTTTGGTATTAATGCAGCTGAACAGGAAGGAACATTAGCTGCTGCTTTGATGAAAATTGGTGGAGGATCTGCTTTTGCTTTAATGGTTCCAATTTTAGCTGGCTATATAGCTTTTTCAATTGCTGATCGCCCTGGTATAGCTCCTGGTATGATTGGCGGAATGCTAGCTAGTGACCTTGGAGCAGGATTTTTAGGTGGAATTATTGCTGGTTTTTTTGCTGGATATTTAACTCAATGGTTAAAAGAAAAGATTAAACTTCCTCAAAGCCTTCAAGGATTAATGCCTGTTTTAGTTTTGCCTTTCCTTTCTAGTTTAATTGTAGGACTTTCCATGATTTATGTAATTGGACCACCAGTAGAAGGAATAATGACAGGTTTAGAATCTTGGTTACAAGGATTAACTGATGCTAATGCAGTTTTTTTAGGACTCCTTTTAGGAGCAATGATGGCTTTTGATATGGGAGGTCCTGTTAATAAAGCAGCTTATACATTTGGAGTTGGACTTTTGGGTTCAGGAATCTATGGTCCAATGGCAGCTATTATGGCCGCAGGAATGACACCACCGTTAGGACTGGCATTAGCGACTACCTTATTTAAAAGCAGATTTAATCGTCAAGAAATTGAAGCAGGAAAACCTGCCTGGTTTATGGGGCTTTCTTTTATTACTGAAGGAGCTATTCCTTTTGCAGCAGCTGATCCAATTAGAGTAATCCCTTCTATTATGGCTGGTTCTGCAGTTACTGGTGCTTTATCAATGTTCTTTGGAGTTGGCTTAAAAGCACCACATGGTGGAATATTTGTACTCCCAATTCCTAATGTTGTTACTAATATTGGTTTTTATGCTTTAGCAATAATTATAGGAACGGTAATTACAGCTTTAATGTTGAGAATATTAAAACCTAAATTAACTAAATAAGAACAAAAAAGAGAGAGGGAAATTAAATCCTTCTCTTTTTTTGTATTTTTTAATTAAGATATATTAATTATTTATTTTCGATTTAATTTTTTTATAATGATTGTAATCAGTTAAAAGTTTTGTTATAATCAAATGAAATTTAGAAGCTAGGATTTGAGGAGGAGAAAAATGGATTTAAACGTAGTGCAAGCATTTAGTATTGTTTTATTGATTTTGGCAGTGGGTGAATTTGTTTCAATCAAGACAAAAGCTTTAGTTCCGTCAGTTTTTGTTTCAGCAGTTTTATTTTTAATTGGTTTTTGGACTATTTTGCCAGCAGATATTGTGACTCAAAGTTCTTTTGCAAAACCAATTGTGTATTTATCTATGTATCTTTTGTTAACACATATGGGAACTTTAATGAGTGTTAAAGAGCTTTTGGCTCAGTGGAAAACGGTTATAATTGCTTTTAGTGGTGTTTTAGGAATTATAGCCATGACAATGACAATTGGTAATTTTATTTTCGGCTGGGAAACTGTTGTTGCAGCAACACCTCCATTAACAGGTGGGGTAGTTGCTTCTATTTTAATGTCAACAGCTGCCAGTGAAAGAGGATTAACAGCTGTTGCTGTATTAGCAACATCAATGTATATAATGCAGGGGTTTTTTGGTTATCCAATTACTGCACTGATGTTAAAAAAGGAAGCTAAACGACTTGCCACAAAAGTAAAAAATGGAGAGGTAGAGCCCAATCATTCTAAAAAGGCTGAAGTTGAATCGGAAAAAGAAAAAAGAAATTTTGTTATCTTTCCACCATTACCTGAAAAGTTTCAGACTACATATGCAATTTTATTAAAGTTAGGAATTGTTGCTGCTTTAGCTGTTGCTGCTGCTCCAATATTGCATATTAACCAGTTTGTAGTATGTTTATTATTTGGAGTTATTGGAAGAGAAATTGGATTTTTAGAAGAAAAAGCACTTGTTAAATCAGGTTCTTTTGGTTTTCTTATGACAATTTTAATGGCTTTTATTTTCGCAGGTTTATCTAAGGCAACACCATCTATGCTGACAGAAATAGCAGTACCATTATTTGGAATTATTATACTTGGTGTTTTTGGTATGGCTGTATTTTCTATGATTATAGGAAAAATGCTTGGTTATACAAAGGAAATGGCTTTTTCAATTGCAATGACCTCTTTATATGGTTTTCCAGCTGATTATATACTAACAATAGAATCGGCTAGATCAACAACTAAAGATGATGCAGAATATAAATATGTTATTGATGAAATGCTGCCTAAAATGTTAGTTGGTGGCTTTACAACAGTAACTATAGCTTCAGTTATTATTGCTGGTTTCTTTGTTAAGCTTCTGTAAAAATTAGAGGTTGATTTTTACACTTGTTCTGATTAGGTGATAGAGTGAAAGTTTGCTCTCAAACCTCGTGGGCTGGCCCGAGGAGGGTCAATAAGAGAGGAGATAGTAGTGAAATGAAAACAAATTTAAAGAGAATAAAAGATGATATAGAAAATTTAAGCAAATTTAATGCGACTCCTGAAAATGGATTAACCCGATTTTCTTTGACTGAAGAAGATCGTGGAGCCAGAAATTATTTAAAAAAGGAACTGCAGAAATTAGATGTTGAAATTTATGAAGATGCAGCAGGAAGTTTAGTTGCTAGAAGAGCAGGTACAGCTAAAGATGCACCTGTAGTCATGATTGGTTCTCACTTTGATTCTGTTAAAAATGGTGGTCATTTTGATGGACCTGCAGGAGTGATAATGGCTCTAGAAATTTTAAGAGTGATGGAAGAAAATGATGTAAAAACAAAGTATCCCATAGAATTTGTAGCACTGATTGAAGAAGAAGGTGGACGATTCGGTGGTGGAGTCTTTGGCAGTCGATCGATGACTGGACAAGTCGATTATCAGGAGCTTCTAGATTTTAAAGATGCTGCTGGTATTTCTATGGCTCAGGCTTTCGAAAATTTTGGTTTTGATCCAACAAAAATTGAAGAAGCAAGAAGAGATCCAGAAGAGCTTAAAGCTTTTATTGAGCTGCATATAGAACAGGGTCCAGTTTTAGAAAATGAAGCAAAAGATGTAGGAATAGTTGATTTTATAGTTGGAATTAATCAAATTAAAGTTAAGGTTGAAGGTAGAGCAGATCATGCAGGAACAACTCCAATGGAGATGCGGAAAGATGCTCTTTCCTCAGCAGCTGAGGTCATTTCTGAAATTAAAAACTTTGCCTTAAAAGCTGGAAATGGAACTGTTGCTACCGTAGGAACTCTTGCTGTTAAGCCAGGAGCAGCTAATATTGTACCTGCAGAAGTCGAATTTTCTGTTGATATCAGATCTAAAAAATTAAACTGTATTCAAGAAGTAAGAGAGCAGATAGATCAGGCTCTGGCTGCTATAAAAGCAGAATATAGTGTTGATTACTCTGTACAAAATATGTTAATGGTTGAACCAGTCGAATTATCAGAGGAAATTTTTAATATTTTTAAAGATGAATCTAAAAAACTGGGTTTAAACTCTAAACAAATGATTAGTGGTGCTGGTCATGATGCGATGATTATGGCAGCGATCACAGATGTGGGTTTAATATTTGTACCTAGTAAAGATGGCAGAAGTCACACTCCAGAAGAATGGACAGATTACGAAGATTTACAAAAAGGAATAGAACTTATTTATCACACAATCTTAAAGGTTGGTGAAATTGAATGAAAACTGTAAAAGAATTAGCAGAAAAATATTTTGATTATGCTGTTTCTATGCGAAGAGAGTTTCATATGTATCCAGAGCCAAGTCTAAAAGAAGAAAGAACTTGTAGTAGAATTATAGAAGAATTAGAGAATTTAGGCTTAAAGGCTAAAAAAGCAGCAGGAACTGGTGTTATTTGTGAAATCAAAGGTAAAAAAAATTCAAAAACAAAGAAAACTGTGGCTTTAAGAGCTGATATAGATGCGCTGGAGCTGGAAGAAAAAAATGAGGTAGAATATAAATCAAAAAATGAAGGTTTAATGCATGGTTGTGGGCATGATGGACATTCAGCAAGTTTGCTGACAGCTGCAAAAATATTAAATGATCTAAAAGATGAGTTTGCAGGCACTGTTAAATTAATTTTTCAACCTGGAGAAGAAGTAGCTATGGGAGCAAAGACTATGGTTGAAGAAGGTGTAGTAGAAGATGTGGATGCTATTTTTGGTATACATATCTGGAATGATTTAGAAGTTGGAAAAATTTCTGTAGAAGCTGGCCCAAGAATGGCAGCTGTAAATCAATTTAAGATTGAGGTAAAGGGGCAGGGTGGACATGGTTCTATGCCACACCAAGGTATAGATCCGATTATGGCAGGAGCAGCAATTGTAATGAATCTCCAAACTATTGTGAGTCGGGAATTTAATCCAATGGAAGCTGCTGTCTTAAGTGTAGATATTTTTAATTCAGGTTCAAAAGGAAATGTGCTGCCAGATTCAGCTCATTTAGAAGGAACAACCAGATGTTTTAGCAGAGAAATTAATCAAAGATTTGAAGAGATTATTAATCGAGTTGTTAAAGAAACCGCAGCCGGATATCGAGCAGAAGCTGAATTAGAATATAATAAACTTACTTTGCCCTGTATTAATAACCCAAAGATTACAAAGATAGCACAAAAAGCAGCAGCTAAAATTTCAGCTGTAGATTCTTTAGTAGAATTGGAAAAAACTACTGGGGGAGAAGATTTTTCTTTCTTTGCGGCTGAAGTTCCAGCAGCTTTTGCTTTTGTTGGTTCCAGAAATGAAGCTAAAGGTGCTGATGCTCCCCACCATCATCCAGAGTTCAATATAGATGAGAAGTCTTTAAAAACGGCTTCTAGTTTATATGCACAGTTTGCTCTGGAATTTTTAGAAGAAGGGGAGGTAGAATAATGATTGCTTATAAAGAATTATTAGCAAAACAAGAAGCTTATGTTAAAGAGTTAAGAAGAGAATTTCATATGTATCCTGAAACTAGTTGGAAGGAAGAGAGAACTTCAAAACGTATAAAAGAGGAATTATATAAGTTAGGAATAGACTATCAAGAATATGCAAAAACAGGAGTTGCTGCAGTTATTGAAGGTCAAGCAGCCGGCAAAACTGTAGCTTTAAGGGCAGACATGGATGCTTTAGCAGTTGAAGAAAAAACTGATTTAGAATTTAAATCGAAAAATAAAGGAGTAATGCATGCCTGTGGTCATGATGGCCATACAGCAATGCTTTTAGGTGCAGCTCGAGCTCTTTCGGAAATTAAAGAGCAAATAAAAGGGAAAATCAAACTTATTTTTCAACCAGCAGAAGAAATGGTTCAGGGAGCGGCTAAGATGGTTGAAGAAGGAGTTTTAGCAGATGTAGATGGAATTATGGGTATTCATCTTTGGGCTGATCTGCCGACAGGTAGGATAAATGTGGAGTCCGGTTCCCGAATGGCATCAGGTGATTATGTAATTGTCAATTTTAAAGGAAAGGGCGGCCATGGTTCAATGCCTCATCAAGCTGTAGACCCAATAATTATGGCTTCTTCTTTTATTTTAGAATCTCAGGCTATTTTAAGCCGCGAGACAAATTCTTTAGATCCAGTAGTTTTTACTTTAGGTAAAATTAAGTCAGGCAGTAGATTTAATGTAATTCCTGGAGAGGCAGAGATTGTAGGAACTTTAAGATGTTTTAAAGAAAAAACTAGAATTAAGGCTAGTCAAGCAATTAAAAGATATGCTGAAAAAATAGCAAAATCATATAGAGGAGAAGCTGAAGTAGAAATTCAAAAAGGAACGCCTCCTACTATTAATGACCAAAAGTGTACCCAGATAGCAGAAACGGCAGCTCGGAAAATAGCAAAAGATAGTTTAATTGAGATGGAAAAGACTACTGGAAGTGAAGATATGGCCTATTATTTAAGAGAGGTTCCTGGAGTAATAGCCTTTGTTGGAGCAGCTTTTGCAGATGAATCTAAAAATTATCCCCATCATAATGCAAAATTTAAGATTAACGAAGAAAGTTTAAAACAAGGAACAGAACTTTATTTTAATTTTGCTTTGGAATTTTTAAAAAAGTATTAATTTGTTTATTTTAATTATATAATTTTATTAATCCCTATTTATTGTGGCACTATTAATTAGTGTTAAACAGTAAATAGGGATTTTTAGTTTAGATTTAAAGGGTTATTTTAGTTAATCAAGAAATTTATAAATGAAAGAAAAATTAGTAAATAATAAAGTAAAAGTTGAATTTAAAGTTAAATTAAAATAGTAATTGGAGGAATGAAGATGGAAAAAAATAAAATTAAAGTTGAACAAAAAAATGATTGTTATAAAAATTGGGATGAGTTAATTAATTATGCTAATAGTGGTGGCCAAGGGACAGATAGATATAAAGAATCACTTGATTTTAATTATGATAATCAGAAAAATACTCTTGAAATAAGAATTGATATTTCAAATACAACTGTTAAAAATGAAATAACTACGGATCAAAAAGATAAACTTAGAAAAAATAGTGATTTTTCATATCGTGATATCGATGCTTATACTTTAAAATTATTAGCTTATGCAAAATTAAATAAATTGTATGATCAAAATTCTAGTTTAAATGTTAAATTTAATTTAAAAATAAATCAAAAAAAAGACCGAAAACATATAGAAAGCTTAAGGAGAAGACTTTCATATTTTAACAATTTTAATTTTGAAGAATTTTTTTTAGTAGTTAATAATGAAAGTTTAGAGTTAGATAGTAGATCAAAATTATTTGCTCCTGGAAAAGAAAAGCCAAAGCTTAAATTTTCAGTCAGTACTGAAAAAGTTAAGGAAAGCACTAGTGAAGAGGCAGGTCTAGAAAAACAGCTGCAAGATTTTATTGTTTTTGGAGATCAAAATAGAATTGAAAATGATCAGAGATTAAATAATGTAAAAAATAGACTCAAACTATTAGGAGAAGATTTTTGGTGTAGTAAAGATGTTGCAGAGCGATATTTAATAAAAGAATTTACTGTTTCAGATGATAATAATATTTTACCTGAGTATAAATTAGATTTATTAACAGTTAATGCTTCAGGTGCTAATAATAGTAGTAATAAACTTTCAATAATAGAATTGAAATGTGTAAAAGACTTAGCAATTTTATCTCAAGTTTTAGATTATGCTATTCATTTTCAAAAACATAAAAAAAATTATCAAGAAAATAATTTAAAAGATATAAAAAATAAGTATGAATATAATGATTTATATTCTGAATTAAAAGTTTCGAATAAATCAAAATTTATTGCTTACATAGCAGCTAATATTTTTCATCAAGATTTAGATAAAATAAAAGATTTTTATATTCCCCAAAATAAGGATAATATTGGTTTTGAAATCAAGCAAATTCATTTAGGCTATACAGAAAACTTGTTTTAATTTTAAAATTAAAAATTAACAAACTAAAGCCTTAATTTCTAACTATCTCTAATTATTGCAAGGCTGATTAAATCAGTACTTAACAGTAGTTAGGGATTTTTTTATCTAAACTTAATTTAAAGGTTTGTTTTAATTTATCAAGAATAAAATATATAGAGTGAAATTAAAAATTAAGCTATAATTTTTTTATATATAAAGGTTCATCTATGGAAGCAGGAATTATTTTTATGATATTACTTTTAATATTTTTAATAACAATGTTTATTCTAGAACCTATTCGGATAGATATAATTGCTCTTTCTATTCCAGTAATATTAATGCTGCCTATAGCTTTAGATGCTGCCAGGCAGTTGGGATTAAACCCTATGGCATTTGCTTTAGGGCCAGTTCAGCTTTTTTAACTCCAATGAGTTATCAGACGAATATGATGGTTTATGGACCAGGAGGTTATAAGTTCCAGGATTTTTTCTGGACCGGTTTACCTTTGCAGTTAATACTTTTGGTTGTGGTGCCTCTATTAATTAAGCTTTTTTGGGGATTATAATAATTGTAATTAATTTAATTTTATTTCTTTATCAATCGGAATATAATAGATTTAAAATATAATCGATAATTTATGGAGGGATAAATATGTCAAATAAAAGAAAAGAACTAGTTAAGGCAGTTTTTGTCGCTGATGCACTTTCATTCGGATCTCACTGGGTTTACAGCACAGATAAATTAAAAGAAGAATACAGTGGAATAATTGATGAATACAGAGATCCTATGTCTAAATTTCACGAAGGAAAAAAAGCAGGTGACCTATCTCATTATGGCGAACAGGCTTTTGTACTTTTGAAATCAATTTCTGAGAATCAGAGTTTTGATTTAAAGCAGTTCAGAAATGATTGGATTGAACATCTAGAAAATAATGAAATGTATCTGGATCATGCGATGAAAGATTCATTAGAAAAATTTAAAGAATCTGAGACTCTTATTGGAGCAGAAAATCATGAACTGGGAGGAATTGCTCGCAGTTTACCTATTTTTATAGAAGAAGAAATTTCAAAAAAAGAATTTTTAGATTTAGTTCATTTAACTCATAATGGAGAAGTTGTAGATCAAACAGCTAGTTTTGTTTTTAATCTTATACAGGAAGTGCTTGCAGGTGAAAATTATAGAAAAGCAATTGAAGATCAGAAAGAAATTAATCAATTTGTTGCAGATAATTTTAGAAAGATAGGTTCTAAAGCTAAGATTGTAGCTAATGCAGATGATCGTGGTCAAGGTTGTTCAATTGAACAGGGATTTCCAATTGTTTTAGATGTTCTCTGGAATGCAGATGATTTATTAGATGCTTTAACTTTAAATATTATGGCAGGAGGAGATACTTCTTCTCGAGCAATGGTAATAGCAGCTATCATAGCAGCAGATAATGGTTTAGATTCTTTGACTCCTAAATTGATTAGTGAGTTTAAGAAGGCAAAATTAGTTTCAGCTTTATTGACTAAAATATAAATAAATTGGTCCAAAAATTCAGCTGATTTTCTAAAATTATTATTATCTTAGATTTTTTATATTTAAGAACAAGGAAATATTAGTTTAATATAGAATGTATATAATAGAAGCATTTATAAAATATTATAATTATTATGATAAAATTATATAGTTAAATATAAAATATTCAAGGAGGCGATAGTTTGAAAGCATTTAAAGCATATGATATTAGAGGAATCTATAACGAAGATTTTAACAAAGAAGATGTTTACAAAATAGGATATTTTTTGCCAAAACTTCTGGCAGCAGATAAAATTTTAGTTGGTTATGATGATCGAGAATCCACACCAGAAGTATTTCAAGCTTTAGCAGATGGGATCACAGATCAAGGAGCAGATGTTTATAAGATTGGCTATGCAACAACTCCAATGGTCTATTATGGAACAGCTAAACATGGCTATAAAGCTTCAGTTATGATTACAGCTTCTCATAATCCACCTGAATATAATGGACTGAAAATTTCTCGGGAAAATGCTTTACCAGTTGGTTATGATTCTGGTTTAAAAGAATTAGAAGCAATGATTGAAAATCAAAGTATTGAACCTGTTGGTAAAAATAAAAAAGGGAATATTTTAGAACATGATTTAAAAAAAGAATATATAGAATTCCAGAAAAATTATTTACCTGATCTTTCAGATCTTGATCTTGCAATAGATGTTTCAAATGGAATGGTTGCAATCTTGACAGATGCAATCTTTGGAGAGCAGCCAGATTATCTTTATAATGAACTTGATGGAACTTTCCCTAACCATGAAGCTAATCCCTTAGAAGCCGAAAATAGAAAAGATTTAAAAAAGTTGTTATTAGAAAAAGGTTCTGACCTTGGTTTAATTTTTGATGGTGATGGTGATAGAGTTATGTTTTTAGATGAAAAAGGTAATTTTATTTCACCTGATTTAATTATTGCTCTCTTGGCTGAATATTATATTAACCAAGATAAGGGTAAAAATATTTTATATGATATTCGAACTTCTTGGTCTGTTAAAGAACATGTTGAAGAACTTGGTGGTAAGTGCCATATGTGGAAAGTAGGGCATGCTTATGCTAAACTTAAATTAAGAGAAATCAATGGCATATGTGGTGGTGAGCTTGCTGGTCACTATTATTATCAAGACTTTTTCTATTGTGATTCTGGGATGTTAACTGCCTTAATTGTCTTAAATGTTGTAGCTCGACTCAAAAAAGAAGGAAAAACTATTTCTGAATATATTAAGCAATTAGATAAATATGCAAGCTCTGGTGAGGTTAATTTTAAAATAGAAAATAAAGTTGAGGTTATGGAAAATTTAAAAGATCACTTTTCTGAAAAAGAAGAGCCTCTAAATTTTTATGATTTTGATGGTTATCGTTTAGAATATAAAGATTGGTGGTTTAATGTTAGGCCTTCTAATACAGAACCATATTTAAGATTAGTTGTTGAAGCCAAAACCCAAGAGCTTTTAGATCAAAAACTAAAAGAAATTAGAAAAGTTATGGATGTGGATTAAATACTATTTAACTTATAATAAATCTAAGCTATTTTTATGAGAAGGGAGCGGGTTCTATGGATATTCCTGTAAAAAGATGGTATGAAGCTGTCCAGAATCGATATTCTCAACAAAAATACATGGCTAAAGAAATTAAGGAATTCACTTTAAGGTCTCTAGGAAATAAGGTTGAAAAATTAAATAAGATTTATCCAGAAGTTAGAATAGAAATACTTCCAAATTCAATTAAAGAAATTTTACCAGCTTTAAAAGGTAAATATGGTAATTTTACTGAATCTCCTGCTTTTATTGCTTTTATTATTAATGATAAAGGAGAACATCGTTGGACTAAAATGGGGTATATAGGTGAAGCTGCTATTTTAGAAGCCACAGCTTTAGGTCTTGGGAGTTGTTGGATAGCAGGTCGTTATTTAAAAGGAAAATCAGATTTTAATATTGACTTAAAAAGAGGAGAACGTTTAGTTGCAGTTAGTCCTTTAGGCTATTCATCTGAAAGTTATAATTTAACTAGACATTTTATTTCAAAATTATTTCCGCATCGAGATCGTAAAAATGTAAAAGAACTTTGCCCTGATGGTTATGATCCGGATTGGCCAAGTTGGGTTAAAAATGCCATTAAAATTGCCAGTTATGCTCCCTCTAGATTAAATAGACAGCCCTGGAGATTTTATTACGGAGAAAATAAACTTCTACTTGATTCTGTAGGTGAACCTTCCTCTTATAAAAGATTAGAATGTGGAATTTCTCTTTTACATCTTGAAGTTGGGGCTTTAGATAGTGGAGCAGAAGGTAAAATAAAATTTGGAGGCTTAGGACTCGCTTCATTTATTAAAAATAGATAATAATAAATTTGGTAGAGATTACCTAGCTTGATTTAGGTAATCTCTTTTTTGTAATAAAAATCATTTGCTAGCAAAATTAGATAAAAAAGAAGAATTTAATTTTATTTTTAAGTGTTTAATAGGAGCTGATTAAATCAATGTTAGATAAAAAGGTTAAGTTAATTTATAATCCTGCAGCTGGAGATAAATCTTTTAATTCTTATTTGGATAAGTTTTTAAAACATTTTCAAGCAGCTGGTTTCAAAGTAGATATTTATCGAAGTATGGAAGCAGGAGATTTCAAATATGGTTTAAAAAATTTAGATTCAAGCTATGAAGCTTTAATTGTTGCTGGAGGAGATGGATCAGCTAGTGAAATGGTCGATTTAATGCAAAAAAGAAAAATTGACTTACCTTTAGGTATAATTCCAGCAGGTACAGCTAATGATTTTGCATCTTTTTTAGGTATGACTCAAGATATTGAACAAAGTATTAAAAGAATTTTAAATTGGAAAATAAAAGAAATTGATATAGGTAAAGTAAATGATAGGCATTTTTTAAATATTTGTGTAGGTGGTATAATTTCTCAAATAGCCCATGGAACAGAAACAGAAATGAAAAATCGTTTAGGTAAAGCAGCTTATTATTTACAAGGGCTAAAAGAAATTCCTAATATTAAATCAATGCAACTAAAAATTGAAACTTCTAAGCAGGTTATTGAAGGTGATTTTTTAGGTTTTTTTATTTTTAATAGCAAAGACGCAGGTGGTTTTAAAAACATTGCTAAACTAGCTTCCATTGATGATGGTTTATTTGATCTTTTAGCAGTTAAAACTGGTAATATTTTAAAACTAAGTTCTGCTGCTGCTGATTTATTTAATGGTAAAGAAATAAAAAATAAAAATTTAGTTTACCTTCAGGATGATTATTTTAAAATTACAATGAAAACTAATAAAGAACAGCATTGTGACCTTGATGGAGATAAGGGGCCAGCTTTTCCCTTAGAAATCAAATTAATTCCAACTGCTCAAAAAGTTTTTACAGGTTAATTTATTAATAAAATTAAGAAACAATTACTAAAATAAAATTTAGTTTAAGTATTAAAATTAGTTATAAAGAGGGAGATTAAAATTATTAAAAAAATATTATTTACTTTGTTATTAATAATTCTGGCTACAGCTTCACCAATTCAGGCCAAAACCGAACTGGAATTTTGGACAATTAATTTAAGTCCTAATTACGATAACTATTTTTTAGAGAAAATAGAAGAGTTTGAAGAAAAAAATCCTAATTTAAAAATTATTTGGCAGGATATTAATTTCTCCAGCATTAATCAAAAATTACGTTATCAAATTGCAGCTGGAAAAGCACCAGCACTAGTTAATCTTTCACCTCAACTGATGGCACCACTTTTAAAAGATGATCTTTTGAGACCAATTTCAGATTTCCAAAAAGATTATAATAAAAATTACTATCCTTTATTATGGGAAAATGGTTATTATCAAGGTAAATATTATGCTTTTCCTTGGTATTTAAGTTCTAAAGTAATGATTTTTAATCAAGAAATACTCAAAATTGCTGGT
This sequence comes from Halanaerobium praevalens DSM 2228, assembly GCF_000165465.1. Taxonomy (GTDB): domain Bacteria; phylum Bacillota; class Halanaerobiia; order Halanaerobiales; family Halanaerobiaceae; genus Halanaerobium; species Halanaerobium praevalens. Next base: position 1,420,073 of record NC_017455.1, on the reverse strand, counting down.
CTAAATAAAACTGACTTAACTCAAAATAAAGCTGCTTTATACAAAGCAGCAGAAAAAATAACAACTAAAACTGGAATTTATGCTCTAATGCCTCAAATAAAAATTGAACAAGAATTTATGGAAGCGGGAATTAATTTATTTGAAGATCCAGCTAAAAAACAAAAAGCAGCTTTTAATAATAAAAAAGCAGAAAGTATAATTAAAAGATATCAAGATTTAGTTCAGAAAAAAGTAATTCCAAAAGACAGTCTCACCGCAGGGTTTAATATTGCTTTAGAGCGTTATCAAAAAAATGAGCTTGCTATTTTATTTAGTCCACAGCAGTTTATAAAAGAAATTGAATCTGAATCTAAATATCTAAAAGATATAAGTCAAGCTGCTGTGATTCCAACAGCCGAAAAAGGTTTAGTTAATGCTGCTTTAATGAATTTAGTTTTACCAAAAAATAATCCTCATCCAAAAGAAGCTTTAAAATTTGCTGCTTTTATTAGTTCTCACAAATCACAGTCAGAATTTAGCCGAATTGCACCTGTATTAGCTTCAACAAAATCTACTGATTTAGATTCTAATTTAAAACAAGAAAAATTGTTAGATACTGCTAATAATCAAATAAGTTTAACTAAAAAAGTTCAAGTTATTTTAAAAAAACAATTATCTCGTAATCAAGATTTAACTTTAATTCATCCCAAAGCAGACAAATTATTAAAAGTAATGGAAACAGAATTCAGCCGAGCTTTTGCCAATAAAATATCTGCCAAAGAGGCTTTAAATCAAATGGAAAAAAAGTGGAACAAGATTTTAGAAGAGGAGACTTTAAATGATTAAAAAAATTATTATAATTAATTTACTAATTATTTTTTTATTAATTAATTTCACTTTAACTACAGCAGCTTATTATCAACCTCAAAACTATAGAGTTTCTCTTTTAGAACTTAGAGCAAGTGAAAGAGCTTTAAATGATTTAGAACAGAAGTTAGATCAGGCTAAAAAAGAATTTGATTTGATTGGAGTTGCTGATTCTGAAAATATTTTAAATAATTTAGATAATTTATATCAAAAACAAATTTTAGCATATGAAAATAATAATGATCTAGTAGTAACTAAATTAAGCACTAAAATTATAGATCGTTCACAAAAAATACAGTTAAAACTTGTGGAATCAAAACCTGTTCAATTAAGAGGAATTTGGTTAGACAGTGGTACATGGGCTAAAACTGGGGGAGCTGCTGGCTTAAAAGAACTTTTAGATTTAATGGAAGAGGCTAATTTCAATGTTATTTTTGCCGAAACATTTTATAAAGGTGTTTCCGCTATTCCAACTAATAAATTCTTTCAACAAGATTCAAGATTTAAAGATTGGGAAAAAGATCCCCTGCAAATTTTAATTAAAGAAGCTAAAAAAAGAGAAATTGAAGTTCATGCTTGGGTTTGGGTTTTCAATGAAAATACCAAGGGGAATTGGGGACCAATATTATTAGAAAATCCAAGTTGGGCAGCTAAAAATAAAAAAGGAGAAACCATTAGTTATCATAATTCAAGTTGGTTATCTCCTGCTAATAAAGAAGTAAAACAATTTTTGCAGACAAAATATGAATATTTAGTTAAAAATTATGATTTAGCTGGAATAAATTTAGATTATATTCGTTTTCCAGAAGAGTATAGAGGTAGTTTTGGCTATGATCAGCATACAGTTCAAAGGTTTGAAAAAGAATATAATTTAGATCCTTTTAAAATTGAGAATGGAGATTTTGAGTTTTCAATTTGGAATAAATATAGAGAAGATTTAATTACTGAAATGGTGGCAGAAACTGCTTTGAAATTAAAAAAGATTGATCCTCATTTATTAGTTTCTGCAGATGTGATACCAGGTACAGAAGAAGCACGTTATCGAGCTTTGCAAAATTGGTCTTTATGGCTTGAAAATGAATATTTAGATTTTGTTTTGCCGATGACTTATACTGAAAATCTATTTTCTGAACTTAATAATTGGATTAAATCAGATAGAAAAACAATTAATAGCCCTTTATATCCTGGAATTTCAGTTTTTAAATTAAATCAGGCCCAAATGCTTGAGCAGTTAAAAGAAGTTAATAAAATTAATCCAAATGGGAATTCCTTATTTGCAGCTGCTCACTTAACTAAAAATGATTATCAGACACTAGCAGCAGGAATTTATTCTAAAAAAGCTAGATTACCAAATAGAAATAAAAATAAATCTTATTTAGCAATGCAAAATTATATCTTAAAAAGATTGTCTTTAATTCAAAAAGCAGGAGAAATTGAAAATGAAAGCTTAATTAAAATAAGGGGATATTTAAATCAGCTAGTTAAGTCTGAAAATTTTAAAGTTAAATTTGAAACTTTTGCTGCAGAAAATGATTTGAAAATTAAAGCTAAAATATTTAGGATTTTAGCTGATGATTTTCGCTATTTAGAAGATCTAAAAAGAATATATTAATTAATCAAGATTAAATAATATAATAAAATAAAAGGAAGTGGAAAAATGTTTTATTCTAAATCTTATTTAATTACAATTATTGTTTTTTTTGCTATTGATATAGTTTGGTTAGAATTTTTAGCTAAAGATTTATATCAAGAACAATTAGGTTTTTTATTAAAAGATAATTTTAATGCAGTAGCTGCTTTTGCTTTTTATTTATTTTTTATTGCAGGTATGTTATTTTTTGTAATCAATAGGGCTGTAGAATTATCTAGTTGGCAATATGCTTTATTTGTTGGTGCCTTTTTTGGTTTTATTACTTATTCAACTTATGATATGACAAATTTAGCTACAGTTAAAGATTGGCCAGTTTTAATTACTGTTATTGATATAGTTTGGGGAAGCTTTTTATGTGGAATCACTTCTTTAGTTAGTTATCTGTTAATTAATTATTTTAAAATTTAACTTTGATATAACTTAATTTAAAGGCAAAACTTTGCTTAATCTTATTTAAAATCTAAAATTATTGTTTAAATTCATATTTTCTTCATAATCTACTCATATAATTAAATTAGAAATCAAGCAAAGACAAAATTATAGGAGTGATAAAAATGAAAAAAGTATTAACTAGTTTATTCGTAATTACTTTAATTGCAGCAGTTTTTACAGGTACAATTTTTGCTCATAATTCTCAAAGACAAATGAGAAATTATAATGAGAATCATCATTATAATTCAGAGACAAGGGATTATAATAGAATTGAGCTTAACCAGGAACAGCTTAATCAGATTGCTGATTTAAGAGATGATTTTTATAATCAGACTGAAAAGTTACAAGCTCAAATTAGAGATTTAAAATATGAGCTTAGAAACTTAGAATTTCGAGGGGCTAGTAATAGAGAAATTGATGAAATTGAAGATCAATTAGAAGAGCTTTTAGTAGAAATGGACAAAAAAAGAGCTGAACATCAACAAAAAATAGAATCAGTTTTAACAGATGAACAATTGGATCTATTAGCAGAAAATCGCTCTCAATATCAAGAAAATTATCAGAGAAGATTTAAAGATGATTATAATAGAAGCACTGATAATCGGATGTTTTTAGGTCATCATAATGGTTTTGGCCCAGATATGATGGGTATGATGGGCTGGGGATTCTCTGGAAATAGAAATGGAAATAGATATCATCAAGGTTATGGATCTGGTCCTGGTTGGTGTCATTAAGCAAAAAGGTTTTGTATTTTAAAATTTGAAATAAAAAATAATTTATAATAGAATATAAACAGTAGTTAAAAAGGACGGTTAAATCCGTCCTTTTTTGTTGTCAAAAAAACAATATTTTGAATTTAACAACTTTAATTCAAAAGCAGGAATAGTTATCATTTTAAAGAATAAATTAATTATAGCTAAAAAATTTACATAATTTAGAGGAGTGGAACTAAATGATTTGGAAAAAAGAATATGAAATTGGAGTTGAATTGGTTGATAAACAGCACCAAGAGCTATTTAAACGCTTAGGCAACTTTATACAAACTGTTAGAAGTGACCAAGAAAAATCAAAGAAAAAAGCAGAAATAGAAAAGACTTTAAATTTTATGGGCGAATATGTAGTTACTCATTTTGATGCTGAAGAGGCACTACAAAAAAAATATGATTATCCTGATTATGATGAACATCATAAAATTCATGAAGATTTTAAGGCAGAAGTAGCAGAATTTCAAGCTGAATATCAAGCAAATAAATATGATGATGATTTTGTAATGGAATTTAGTGGACGTTTATTAACTTGGTTAATTAATCATGTTGCTTCTACAGATCAAAGTATAGGAGATTATATAAATTCTATTGAGAAAAAAGAGGAGGAAAATAATTAATGGATGTTAAATACTTAAATCCAATAATTTCAGCTACTGATTCAGTTTTTAAAACAATGCTTTCACTTGAACCGAAAAAAGGAGAAATTTCAGTACAGGAAGATTTAGTAACTGATAAAGAAGCAAATGTAATTATTGGTATGACTGGAGATATTAAAGGATCAATTGTATACAGTTTTTCCCAAGCTATGGCTTTAAAAGTAGTTGAAGCTATGTCAGGTATGGAAATGAAAGAACTGGATAAATTTGTTACTTCTGCTATGGGAGAACTTGGTAATATAATTAGTGGCCAAGCAACCACTGGTTTAGCAGATCAAGATTTAAATTGTGATATTGCTCCTCCCCAAATAGTTACTGGTTCAAATATTAATATTTCATCTGAAGCAGATAAAGTATTAAAAGTTAATTTTGTAACAGATTTAGGAGAATTTGATGTTGGATTTTCAGTTAAATAAATAAAAAGGCTCCTGCGGGAGCTTTTTTATTTATAAGCAGGATATTTTTTTGGAATCTAGAATAATATATTAAGAGTACTAAATAAATAATGTTAATAGTTGGAGGCAGAAATTATGGAAGAAATTTATAATTATAATAAATATAAATTTTTAGAAAAACTTTATACCCCAATTGGAATTATACTTGCAGGTATTTTATTACAATTTTTTTATCCAGGAATTGGCTTTTATCAAAAGTTATTAATTTATCTAATTTATTTATCAGCTGTGCTTTTATTTGCTTTTGATACTTGGCCAATAATAATTAAGACTTATAAAGTTTGGAATAAAAAGATAATTTTAAAAAATAGAACTATTGTGGTTGCAGGTGATGATCATTTAGAAACTAAGGTTATAGCCAGAAAAGATATTGAGCGAATAATATTTCGTTCTTTAAGAGGAGAAGATATAGAAATACCTCATTTTAGAAAATTAGAAGATATTGATCAAGAATTATACCAATTAGCTGGCAGAAAAATTGTAATAAAATTTGAATCAGAAACAGTTGAAACTGAATTAATTATTTACCTTGAATTATTAGCTGATGATTTTTTAAAAGAATTTATTAAATGGTATCAAGCTGATATTGCTCTTGAATAATAAATAAAAATATAATTTAAAGAAGAGAGTGGTCAATGTGAATAAAGGAGAAGTAGAAGAAAAGCTAAATTTAATCACTGCTCAATTTTATAAAAAAATGGTGGGCAAAGGACCTAAAAGAGTCAGAACTACAATTATTGATGATTTAATTATTGTTCGGATTGAAAGATATGATAATATTATTTTTAATAATTTAAAGAGAAGTGAAGAAGGGATAGAACTATTAAAAATGATTAGAAAAAAGCTTTTTAATCTTTTTAAAAATGAAATTAAAGCTAAATATGAAAATTTAATTTCACAGGAGATTAAAGAAATTTATTATGATTCAGAAAAAGTAGCTTCAGAAATAGTTTTAACAATTACAATTAAAGAAAACATTTTATAAAATTGGAAGATAAAAAAACTATAAATAATTATAGTATTTTTTTGAACCATTTTATAGAATGAAAAATAAAATACTGATAGATTAATAAATTTATTTATTATGAGTCAGTAAACCTTTTTTTGAGGTTTACTGACTTTTTATTATTTAAAAATAAAAAAGGAGGAAGTTATTATGTTTAAGCTTAAAAGTGAAAATTCTAATAAGGGTTTAAGTCTTAATTACAAGATGATATTAATAATGCTATTAATTAGTTTGGTTCCTCTCTTAATATTTGCTTATTTAAATATTAATAATAGCAAAGAAGCTTTAGAAAATTCTACTTTTAATCAGTTAAATGCTATTAAAACTATTAAAGCAAATCAAATTGAATCATTTTTTGAAGAACGAAGAGCAGATATCAATGTTTTAGCTGCAACACCAATTGTTAATCAGGCTTTAAATGATTTTGAAAGTATTTATCAAAATCAAGGAATTAATAGTTCAAGCTATCAAACTTTGCTTAAAAAATATAATAAATATTTTAATAACTATACTTCTAAATATGATTATTACGATTTATTTTTAATTAATACTAAAGGCGATATTATTTATACTGCAGCACAAGAAAATGATTTAGGAGGGAATTTAGTTCAAGGAGAACTACAAGAGACTAATTTAGCCAATGCTTTTAGTCAGGGGCTAAGCCAAATTACAATAGCTGACTATAAATATTATCAGCCTTCTTCAGCTCCAGCTATTTTTATTTCAGCTCCTATCAGAAGAGATTCAGAAGTATTAGGAGTTGTAGCCTTACAAATTGCAGATACTGCTATAAATAATATTATGAATGAAGTTACTGGAATGGGAAAAACTGGAGAGACTTATCTCGTTGGTTCTGATCTCTTAATGAGATCAAACTCTAGATTCTCAGATGAAATTGATATTTTAAACAAAAAGGTCGATACAGAAACTGTTAAAAAAGCTTTTGCTGGTCAAAATGGTATAGAAAAAATTAAAGATTATCGTGGAACTAAGGTTTTGAGTTCTTATAGTAAATTAAAGCTTCAAGATTTAAACTGGTCTATTTTAGCAGAAATTAATCAAAATGAAGCCTTTGCTAAAATTAATTTAATGTTAAGAAATTTATATTTAGAATTATTAATTATTGCTTTACTTGTAACAATTATTGCTTATTTTGTGGCTAAAAAGATAACTAAGCCTGTTTTAAAAGCAGTAAAAATGGCCAAAGAAATAGCAAAAGGTAATTTGTCAATTACAAAATTAGAAGTTAAATCTAAAGATGAAATTGGTGAACTAGCTAATGCTTTAAATAAAATGTTAGAAAATTTAAAAGAAATAATTTTTAATATCATGAATATAGCTGAAAATTTGTCAGCAAATAGTGAAGAACTTAACGCCTCAGGTGGAGAAGTAGCTGTAGCTGCTCAACAAGTAGGTGAAGCAATTCAGCAAGTAGCATCAGGAGCAGAGGAACAATCTGCTCAAATTGAAGAAACAACAAACCAGATTAATTCTTTAATTGATGAAATAAAGAGTGTTTCTATGATGGCAAGTAAAATGAATAAACAGGCTGATAATGTAATGGAAAATATAGGAGAAGGAAATCAGTCAATTAAGGTAGCTGTTAATCAGGTTGAAAATGTTAAAGAAAATAGTCAAGAGGTCTCGACTACTATTAATCAGCTAGGCCACTTATCTAATAAAATAGGAGAAATAGTCGAGTTGATAAATAATATAGCTTCTCAAACAAATTTATTAGCTTTAAATGCTGCTATAGAAGCAGCTAGAGCCGGAGAGGCAGGACGAGGTTTTTCTGTAGTGGCAGATGAAATTAGACAGTTAGCAGAAGAGTCAGAAAAAGCTACTAATCAGATTAATGATTTAATTAAAGAAATTCAAAATGGAGTTGGAAATGCAGTTAATAGAATGGATAAAACAGAAGCAGCAGTAACAAATAGTGTCGAATCAATAGAAAATACGGGCTCTATATTTGAACAAATAAATAAGGCTGCTTTAAGTTTAAGAAAATTAATAAAAAGTGTTAATAAAAAATCAGCAGAAGAAACTAGAGATAGTAAAAATGTAGAAGCTACAATTCATGAAATAGCTTCAGTTAGTCAAGAAGCTGCAAGTAATGCAGAAGAAGTAGCAGCAGCTGGTCAAGAGCAAACTGCTTCAACTGAAGAAATAGTTAGTGCAGCTGAGGATTTAGCAAATATGGCAAATGACTTACAAGAATCGGTAAATAAGTTTAAGTTATAGAATTAATTATGAGCTTAAATCTTCTAAATCATAGAAAAAAGAAAGAATTTCAGCAATAACTGTATATAGTTCTTCTGGGATTTGCTCACCAATATTTAGCTCAGCTAAAACTTGAACAACATCCTTATCTTTTTTGATAGGGATGTTTTCTTCTTTAGCTTTTTTTATTATCATTTCTGCTATGCTACCTTTACCACTTGCAATTATCCTTGGTGCCTGATCATTTTTTTGATCATATTTTAAAGCTACAGTTTTTTTATTTTTTTGTTCTTTCATTTTAAGTCCTCATTTCTCTTTAGATTAATTATATTTTAATATCAATATGCCTATATTTTCCATTCTCATCTAAATTATTTAATTTAGGTAGAATTAAATCATTAAAAAAGTCTTGTTTTTTTTCTGCTAGATTATCAAAGTTTTTGATTTTTACATTTTGAATATTAAAACCTTTAGCTTGCAAAACAGATTGTAATTTAGAAAAATTATTTTTAATTAATTCAGCGGTATCTGAACTTTCAGTAAAAAAAGTAGTATTGATCTTATTTTTATTGATTTCAACATTTGTTTGAATCGGTCCAATCTTTTCGAATTCTAAAATAAAAGAAATATTATAACCTTTATTTTTATTATTTTTAGTTTCTGATTTTTCTTTTTCAGCTTCTATTTTCAAAAGTAAAGAAGAGAGTTTTTTATTTGGTAATTGAACTGGAATTTCAAGTGCTAACATAAGAGGGGTAGCTTGATTTTGCTGTTGTAAATTAATTAATTTTTGTCCAAGTAAGTTATCAGCGATTTTTTCTTCATTTTGGCCTTCAATTTGATTAAAAAGAGCCAAAACTTGATCTGAAATTTTTGCCTGAAGACTCAGTCTCTCTGCAATTTGACTTGTTTCAGCTGCTAAATTAATATTACTTTCATTTTGACTAAGTAGAGCTTGTTCAGATTTATTTAAATTGGTCAATATTTCTTCTTTATTATTTAAGTTAGCTACAACTTGATTAACATTTTGTTCAAATTTAGCTGTTATTTCTTTAATGAGATTTTCTGTTAAAGGAAGTTGATTATTTTCTAAAAAAGCAAAAGCCTTTAATAAAGCAGTTTTTTGACTGCCTTGTTCAATATTATTATTTGCTAAAAAATTATTTAAAATTTTAATTGTATTTTGGTCAAAGTTTTTCCCTAGACTATCTAAATTGTTGAGGATTATGTTTTTAGTTTCTTGATCTAAATTGTTAAATTTATTTAAAATCTGTTCATCTAATTTAAAATTTTGATTTAGGCTCTGATTTTCTTGTCCAGCCTGAGCTATATTTTGAACTGGCTGCTCATTTAAATTTTCTGAATTTAAATTATTAGAATTAAGGTTGGCAGTAGAAGCAGCAGCTTCTTGATTAACATTTTCTTGAGTATGCTGACTAAAATTATCAATATTTATTAAAGAATCTTTTAGTTCACTTAAATTTAAATTAGCAAGCAAATTATTTAATTGTTCTTGGTTAAGGGAATTTTGGGAACTCATAAAATTGTCTAAAGTTGAGCTTAAATTACCATTATTATTAAAAATTGATCTTAAAGCATCGACCATTTTTTCAGAAAACGGCAGACCATTACTTTCTAAAAAAGCAAAAGCTTTAATTACAGCCATTTTATCTTCTGCTGTTAAAGCAGGATTGTTTTCTAAATAACTAATTAAATTACTAACAGTTTTTTCATTCAAAGGCATTTCCATTTTAGCCCAGCTATCTAATAACATTTTTTGAGTATCATCTTCAAGTGAAGCTAAAAGGCGGAAAATTTCTGGTAAAAGTTCTGTGCTTTGACTTTTAGCTTGTTTTTCATCAGAACTAAGGTTATCAGTATTTAAAGCCTGCCTTAACATTCCAATATCTAATTTTCTAATTGGTGCTAATCCATTTAAGTCCATAAATTACACTCCCTACTCTTTAAAATAGAATCCTTACTTTCTCATTTCTATAAAATTGATTGAAATCCTTTAAAATCTAATATATTATTATATCAGAACTAAAATAATTAAATTTAAGAGAAATTAAGATAATTTTAATTAATAAATTAAAAAGATCTAAAGGAGGAAAAATATGGCTAATAAATGTGGTAGTTGTGGTTGTGGATCTCATTCTAATTGTAAAACTAAGCAATTAGATCAAACTGAATTAGAAGAAATAATTAAAAAAAGAAATAAAAATAGACGTAAATACAATATAAAATATAAAGTTAAATTAGCAGAAATGCAGTGTACAGCTGAAGAATTAATAGACAGAGTTAAAGCTTATACTGGAATTGTAGATGAAGTTGAGTTTACAGCAGATGAAGTTATAATAGCTTATGATGACCGGTTGATAACTCCAGCTGAAATTTCTGATTTAGTTGAATAAAAATAGAAAAGAGGGATAATTTTGTTAAGCCATGAGATTGACTATCAAATAATTGGCAATGATATGCAGGTTGTAGAGGTTGATTTAGATCCAGAAGAAACTGTAATTGCAGAAGCAGGTGCAATGAACTGGATGGATAATGGTATATCTTTTGAGGCAAAAATGGGAGATGGAACTGAGCTAAATAATTCTATTTTAGCCAAAGTTTTTGGAGCTGGAAAAAGAGCAATTACAGGTGAATCAGTATTTATGACTCATTTTACTAATACTGATTATGAAAAAAAGAAAATTGCTTTTGCTGCTCCTTATCCTGGTAATATTATAGCTTTAGATTTAGCAGAACTCGAAGCTAATCAATTTACTTGTCAAAAAGATGCTTTTTTATGTGCTGCTTTGGGAACAAAGGTAGATATTACTTTTAGTAAAAGATTTGGTAGTGGTTTATTTGGAGGAGAAGGTTTTATTCTTCAAAAAATTAGTGGTGATGGTAAAGCTTTTATTCATGCTGGTGGTACTGTTGTAAAAAAAGAGCTCAAAAATGAAAAGCTGAAAGTTGATACAGGTTGTTTAGTTGGCTTTACAGCTGGAATTGATTATAATATTGAAAAAGCAGGCAAGTTAAAATCAATGTTATTTGGGGGCGAAGGCTTGTTTTTAGCAACTTTAGCAGGCACTGGAACTGTTTATTTACAAAGTTTACCTTTTTCTCGTCTTGCAGATCGGATAATTAAAAGTGCTCCTCGCTTTGGTGGTAAGCAAAAAGGAGAAGGTTCCGTATTAGGTCAGCTTGGAAATATTTTTGATGGAGATGGTTTCTAATTAAATTGTAATCTTATTTACTTGCAATCACTCCCTTAATATTAGATAATGTAAACTAATACTTATAATTTAATTAGTAAAATTATAATAAAGTTAAGGGAGGTAATATTATGTTGACTTTAAAAGAAATTAAAAATAATCCTGATTTTCAGCATATGATTAAGGAAGCTAATCATTATCTTTCTGAAAAAGGTTATACCGAACATGGTTTTAGACATGTCAATTATGTTTCGGAAACTACAGAAAGAATTTTAAATGATTTAGGTTTTGATAAAAAAATAGTAGAGCTTGGAGCCATTACAGGCTATTTGCATGATATAGGTAATATGTTTAATCGTAAACACCATGGTATCTCAGGAGCTAATATAGTTTATACTGAATTAAGAAGAATGGAAGTTCCTTTAGCTGATATAACAAAGATTACTACAGCTATAGCTAATCATGATGTAGAAATTGGTCAACCAGTTAGTCCTATTACAGCAGCTTTAATACTTGCAGATAAAAGTGATGCTCACAGGACTAGAGTTGATAAAAAAGATTCTACTTTTATTCATGACAGAGTTAATTTAGCAATAATGGACTCAAAAATATTTGTAGATGCAGAAGAAGAAACTATAACTTTAAGTATTGATTATGATTCTTCTATTAGTCAGGTAATGGATTACTTTGAAATTTATTTATATAGGATGGAACTTTGTAAAGCTGCAGCTAAATATTTAGGTTGTCGTTTTAGACTCTTAATTAATGATCTTGAACTATTAGGACATGTGGATTATCAAGAAGAATAGAATTTAAAAATTAATGTTTTAATTAAGGAAGGTAATTATGTTTTTGAAATTATTAATGATTTTTATTATAGTTCCTCTGCTTGAGTTATATTTTTTATTAGAAATAAGTCAGTATATAGGAGTTTTTACAACTGTGCTGATTATCATATGTACTGGAGCAGCTGGAATAAGTATTGCCAAAAGACAAGGCTACCAAGTAGTTAATAATATTCGTTCTAGTCTAAACTCTGGAAAAATGCCAACAGATGATTTAATTAGTGCTTTATTAATTTTAGTTGGGGGAGTAACTTTATTAACTCCTGGTTTTTTAACTGATATTTCTGGTTTTTTATTAATTTTACCAGGTTCAAGAGATTTAATTGCAAGTTTAGTTAAAAAATACTTTTTTAAATATGTCAAAGAAAATAAAGTTAAAGTTCATTATGGTGGCCAATTTAAGCAAAGTCAAAATGAAACTCAAAAGACTAATCTGGAAAATGAAGATTTTATTGATGTAGAAGCAGAAGAAATAAAAGAAGATAAAACAGATTATAACTTTAAATCTTAAATTAAATAAAAAAGAGGAGTCTATTTTTACTGACTCCTCTTTTAATATTTATTATTATAATTTAAGCATTTTGATAAAGTAAGCGATGTCTCAAATTAAAAACTTGAGCAAATGAATAATTCTCTTTTAGCTGTAATTCATAAATTAACTTATTTGTCATTAAAATACAAACTCTAAAAGCTGAATTAAGATCATTTTCAAAACTATATTCTCTTTTTAAAAAAGAGCTGTGTTCTTTTTCAATAATAGTTTTTAAATCATTTTTATAAACAAAGCTTTCTTCTATTTCTTTTTTAAAAAAATCTGGGTGTAAACTTTGAGCATGTTGATTTAATTTCCATTCATGAAAAATATGAACAGTCTTTTCCCAAATGCTACCTGGGTTAAGCTCTGGATCATTATGAGCCCTACAAAAATAATCAGCAGTGTAATGGAATAATTCTCCTAATTTAACTGCGAATTTGTAAGGTCTTTGATCTGGATTCATTGCTTGTAATTGCTCATATTGTTTATAAAAATTTTCCATTGTCTCATCTTTAAAATGATTAATATTTCCTTCTATAAAATCAGGTTTCATACTTCCCCAAGCCAAAGCCATTTTAGAAAGCCAAATGTCATTTTTAGCAAAATGATTGTGAATTTTATAAGCTAATAATTTATGGGTTCTAGTATCCAGTTTTATACCTCCTGAGAATTTGTGCGATTAACTCTTTCAATATTTTAATATTACCACATAGCTTTTAGTTTATCAAATATAATTTGTTTAAAAGTCTAAAATTAGTTGAAGTTGATTCTAATTAGACATTCTGATAATATTTAAGTGACTTGAAAATTTAAAATTAATTTTTATATATTATTAAAGGAGAAGTGATAATTAATGAAAGCAAAAAAATTAACAGGTGAAAAAGCTACAGATTATATTAAAGATGGAATGATTATTGGTTTGGGAACTGGTTCAACTGCCTATTATGCTATTAAAAAAGTTGGAGAAATGGTTAGAAATGGCTTGAAAATTAAAGCTGTTCCTACTTCTAAAGAAACAGCAGATTTAGCTCTTAGTGAAGGAATTGAGCTAATTGATTTAGCTGAAGCAAAATCACTTGACTTAACTATTGATGGAGCAGATGAGGTCGATCCAGATTTTAATCTAATTAAAGGTGGTGGTGGAGCATTATTAAGAGAAAAAATAGTAGCTTCTGCTACTGATAAGCTAATTATTGTTGTGGATGAGTCTAAATTAGTTGATAATTTAGGAAGTACTTTTAAATTACCAATTGAAGTGACACCTTTTAGTTGGAAATATACTCAACAAATGATAGAAAAATTTAGTTGTGATTCTGAGATTAGAAAAGAAGCTGGAGAAATTTATAAAACGGATAATGGTAATTATATTTTGGATTGTGATTTTGGTAAAATTGAAGATCCAATTAAAATTACTACTGAATTAAATAAACTGCCTGGAGTAGTTGAAAATGGAATTTTTGCTGAAATGGCAGAAATTGTTATTGTAGGCTATAATGATGGTCATGTGGAAGTTTTAGAAAAATAACTTAAGTAAAAATAAATATTTATAAATTAGATATATTTTAAGGGAGCTGAATCAAATTTAGCTCCCTTAAATAGTTTAGTTAGCAAGTTTAGAAATATTAGCTAAATCTTTTTTGGGAATTATTTTTTCCATAAAAATACTACTAATAATAACTAAAGGTATAGAAACAAACCATCTAATTGCTGTAAAAGAGACACCTACATAGCTTGCTTCAAAAAGTGTCATTGGGATTCTACAAATAGCTGCAGTTCCAATATAGCTAAATATAATTCTAGGACTTGCTCCTTTTTTATATAAAGCAGAAGCAACTGGAAAAGCAACATATAAGCCACCAACTGTTGTACTTGCAAAAACTATAACCCAAAAATAGGCTAAAAAACCTGAGTTTTCTCCTAAATGCTTTTCAATTAATTTTTTATCAACCCAGACATCAAAAAGACCAATTAAAATAAAAACAGCTGGTACAAACTTTATCATTGTCAAAAAGAAAGAATAAAAATTATCAAAAACACCATAGGCTATATTTAAATCCAAGCTAAATCCAATAATTATTAAAATGCTAAATATTATAAATAACCAGTAATCTTTTAAATTTGTTTTCATTAGATAAACAGCTCCCCGTAAAAAAGACCAATCAAAATAGAAACTATAAGGGCTATAATTAAAGAAATAACGTTTCTTATAATGGTAATCTTTAAGCCAAAGAAATCTTTTTCAACTGGATATGTTACTATACCAACCATCATTAGAGTAGTAGTAAATGCTGCTATGACTGTATAGCTTATCCCTTTTTCTAACAAGATTCCAGCAAGAGGAAAGGCAACAAAGCCAGGCATAAAAGCAATTGAACCTAGACCTCCAGCAAGTGCTACACCTGCTAGTCCACTTCCATCACCTAAAAATTTTAAAATTAGTTCATCAGAAACAAAATATAGTGATAATGCTACTAAAATTATCATATTTAAAAAGACAGGAGAGTTTTTTCTTATTTTTTTAAAACCAATTTTTAAACCCTTAATTGTCTTTTGCTTATCAATTAAAAATAAGATAATAGTTAATAAAATTGTAAAATAATAAATCATATTTTTTTGTTTTTAATTTTAATTAAAAACAAATTCCTCCTTTCAAAATTTAATTTAGTTTTTATATTTTAAGAGCTATCTATATGATAAATAATTTAAAGCCGCTCTTTAAAGAGCGGCTTTAATTAAAATCAAATTGTATTATAACTAATTTTCAAGTAAATTGTTTTGAAGCCAATTAATAATATCATTTGATTCATATAAAGGCTCATCATCAATTAAAAGACAAGGAACCTGGCTTTTACCGCCAACTTCAATTAATTTGTCTTTTGCAGCTTTATCTTTTCTAATATTTTTTAATTCAATATTTTCTAATTCATTTTCTTCAATAAAATCTAAGACTCTTCTGCAATAAGGACAGCTTGGAAAATAATATAAACTTAAATCAGACATCTTATCATCCTTTCTTAAAGTATATTATTTCTTTATCTTAATAAATAGTTTCTATTTAAATTATAAGATTCCTTTATCTAATTTAAATTATTTTAAATATAAAAATTACATTTATGTAAAAATATGGTATAATAAATTTAGTTAAATAAAATTATTCATATTTTAAGAAAGGAGAAAAAATGGAAAATATTTATATTCAAGCTTTAAATCAAATAATTAGCAATCAAAAAACTGAATTAAGAGAAACTCCTTTTAAAATGATTAAATTTAATTCAAATATTAAAATTATGCTTGAACTAATTGAAAAGATGACTAAAGCAGAGCAAAAGATTAGTGCTTTAATTAAATTACTTGGCTTATATGATTATTATACAAAAATACATGCTCAAAATGTTGCTCATTTAAGCAAAAAGATTGCAATAAATTTAAATTTAACTCAGATTGAAATAAAAAATTCTTATTTGGCTGGACTTTTGCATGATATTGGTAAAACAATGATTCCACTTAAAATATTAAATAAAAAGAAAGCTTTAACTGAAGCTGAATTTTTACTAATTAAAAAACATTCTATTTGGGGATATCAAATTTTAAAAGAAATTTCAGATTTAAAAGAAATTGCAAACTATGTGCTTTATCACCATGAAAAATGGAATGGAGAGGGTTATCCCAAAGGTTTAAAAACTAAAGAAATACCTTTAATTGCTCAAATTGTTGCTTTAGCAGATGCTTGGGATGCAATGTGTTCTGATAGACCTTATAAAAAAGCTATGCCTCAAACTAAGGCTTTAGTTCAAATTAAAGCAAATATGGGACAACAATTTTCGCCTCAAATAGTTAAAATATTTTTAGATAACCTAAAAATAGCAAATAATTAGTTAATTATTTAACAATTTCTTTAAATAGTTAATAAATTCTGTTATAATAGTAAAGTAGTTAACAATTTATTGTAAAGAAAAATAATTTACTAATTTTAAAAAGGTGGAGACTAAATTGAGGAGAAGAGAGCGCTTAACTGGTTTTTTTATTATTTTTATTTTACTTGTTTTTTCTGCTTATAGTAATTCTATGAATATTGGTGGCAGATCTAAAAGTATTGACACTAATTTTTTGAAAATTGAAGAAAATAGTGAAAATGGAGTTAAGTTAGAACAAAATATGTCTCCAGAGTTAAATTCAAAGCTCAAAATTAAATCTGAAAAAGAATTAACTGAGAGAAAAAACGATAAAACTGAATTAAAGCCAAAAGAAGCTGTTTCAGTTTTCCCTACTGATCAACCACAAGAAAAAAAGGGTAATGACAAGCTAAAAGTTTTTGGAGAAAGAAAAACTCAAACTATGATGAAACAAATAAAAGTTCATCAAGTTAAAAAAGGGGAAACACTTTGGGATATTGCCCATCAACATGATCTAAATATTGATACTTTAATTGGTGCTAATAATATTAGTAATATGAATAGTATTAAACCAGGTCAAGAATTTAAAATTTTGCCTGTTAAAGGTATTATCTATCGAGTTTCTCCAGGTGAAAGTTTAAGTAGTATTAGTCGTAAATTTAATTTAGAAAAAGAAAAAGTAATGGAAGATAATAATATTGAAGATCCTACAAAATTAAAAATAGATCAAAAATTAATTTTAAGAGGTGCTAAACCAGAATTTAGCTATCAAGATCGACTTGATCAGAAATTTATGTATCCAATTGATAGTCGGATTACTTCTTATTATGGTAAACGCTGGGGCAGAATGCATGAAGGTCTAGATTTTGCAGCTCCTATGGGGAGTCCAATTAGAGCAGTTAGTTCTGGAAGAGTTGTTTATAGTGGTTGGGCCACTGGTTATGGTTATGTAGTTATTATTGAACATCAAAAAGGTTTAAGAACACTTTATGCTCATAATTCAAAACTTTTGGTTAAAACTGGAGAATCAGTTGCTAAAGGAGAAGTTATTTCACGTTCAGGGAATACAGGTAATTCTACTGGACCTCATTTACATTTAGAAGTCCAGGTTAATGGACGTCCTGAAAATCCTTTAAATTATATAAATAAGTAAATAAATATAGAAAAGATTAAGATCCCTATTATTAATTTAGTAGGGATCTTTTGATTTTAAATTTAAATTTGACACTAGTCAAAATCTAATTTATAATTAGTATAACAAACATTTGAATAATTGTTCATATATAATAAATAAAAATTGAGGTGGAAAAAAAATGAAAAGTACTTTAGAAAAAAATAATCAAAAAAAAGAAAGGAAATTTGAACTTGAAGGTTTAAACTGTTCTAATTGTGCTTTAAAAATTGAAAAAGAAGTTAAAAATTTAGAAGGAATGGAAAATGTAGAGCTTAACTTTGCAACATCAACTCTTAAAGTTGCAGCAGAAGAAAAGAGATTAGAAAAAATAAAAACTGAATTACAGCAGATTTCAGACCGAATAGAACCAGGAGTTAAAGTTAAAGAAGAAAATGAAAATCAAGCTAAAGCTAAAACAAGATCATCACTTAAAGAATATCTATGGCAAAAGAAAAATATTTTTATAGGTGCTTTATTTTTTAGTTTAGCTTTGAGTTTAGAACATTTAAGTCTAGCTTCAGAATTAAAAGACTTTGCTTTGCCAGCCTATATAGCAGCTTACTTATTAATTGGTTATCCAGTGCTTAAAACTGCTATTTTAAATATTGGTCGAGGCCAGATTTTTGATGAAAACTTTTTAATGGTAATTGCTACTATGGGTGCTTTTGCCATCAAAGAATATCCAGAAGCAGTTGCAGTAATGCTTTTTTATATGGTAGGTGAGTTATTCCAAGAAAGAGCAGTTAATAATTCACGGCGTTCAATTAAAGATTTAATGGATATCCAAGCTGAATATGCAAATTTAGTTAAAGGAGAAGAAATTATTATTGTGGAGCCTCAAGAATTAAAAGTTGGGGATGAAATTGCAGTTAAAGCTGGTGAAAAAATACCTGTAGATGGGGAAATTATTAATGGGGAAAGTGCCTTAGAAACTTCTGCTTTGACTGGAGAATCAAAGCCAAAAGATGTAAAAAAAGGTGATCAAGTTTTAAGTGGGATGATTAATTTAAATAAATTAATCACTGTTAAAGTTACTAAAGAATATAAAGATTCAGCTGTAAAAAAAATATTAGACTTAGTTGAAAATGCTAGTGCCCAAAAAGCTCCTACTGAAAAATTCATTAGTAAATTTGCTTCATATTATACTCCAGTTGTAGTTTTAATAGCAGCTTTAGTGGCTATTTTACCACCCTTATTTTTTGGAGCCTCTTTTAGTCAATGGTTTTATAGATCTCTTATCTTTTTAGTAGTTTCCTGTCCTTGTGCTTTAGTAGTTTCTATTCCTCTTGGTTTTTTTGGTGGTATTGGTTTAGCATCTAAACATGGTATTTTAGTTAAAGGTGGAAATTATTTAGAAGCTTTAAACCAATTAGATGCTATTGTTTTTGATAAAACTGGAACTCTAACTGAAGGTAAATTTAAGTTGAGAGAAGTGAAAATTTATAGTGATCATAGTCGAGAACAAATCCTAAAAATTGCAGCAGAAGTAGAACAATTTTCTAATCATCCAATAGCAAAATCAATTATTGAAGCAGCTGGAGATTATAAACAGCATTCGACAAAAAGTAATTATCAAGAAATTTCTGGGGCAGGAATTAAGGCGGTTTTAGCAGGCTCAGAAATTTTAGCAGGAAATGAAAGACTTATGCAGAAAAATAATATTAGTTACCAAAAATCTAATTCTGCAGGAACTGAAATTTATTTAGCTAAAAATGGTAAGTTTTTAGCCTCTATTATAATTTCTGATCAATTAAAAGAAGATTCTAGAGCTGCAATTTCTGATTTAAAAAAATTAGGAATTAAGAGCTTATCAATGTTAACTGGAGATAATAAAGAAACTGCTAAAAAAGTAGCTTCAAAGTTAAATTTAGATGATTTTTATGCTGAATTACTGCCTGATCAAAAGGTAGAAAAAGTAGAAGAGTTATTGACTAAATTTAAAAAATTAGCCTTTGTTGGTGATGGAATTAATGATGCACCTGTACTTGCTCGTTCAGATTTAGGGATAGCAATGGGGGGCTTAGGTTCAGATGCTGCAATTGAAGCTGCAGATGTAGTTTTAATGACTGATGAACCTTCTAAAATAGTGACAGCTTTAAAAATAGCAGCTAAAACTAAAAAATTAGTTTGGCAAAATATTGTTTTGGCACTTTCTATTAAAGCAGTAGTTATGATTTTAAGTATTTTTGGTCTTGCTTCAATGTGGGCTGCTGTTTTTGCAGATGTAGGAGTTGCTTTAATGGCTGTTTTTAATGTAATGCGGATTTTAAGAAGCGAAAATATTTAAATAAAAAAGTATTAAATTTAATTTAACAGATTCAAAAACTGGGGAGGTTTATAATGATAGCAGAGCTTAAAAAGAATTCAATTTGTGATATTTGTGAGGTTTTTAATCCAGATAATCAAGTTGTAAAAATGATGAAAGAAAAGACTTTAAGTGATCAAGTAGTTTATGATTTAGCAGAATTATTTAAAACAATGGGTGATCCAACAAGAATTAAAATTCTTTATGCTTTAAAAGAAAGAGAACTTTGTGTTTGTGATCTTTCAGAGCTTTTAGATATGAGTTCTTCCGCTATTTCACATCAACTTAGAGTTTTAAGAAATAACAAATTAGTAAAATATAGAAAAGAAGGGAGGTCAGTTTATTATTCTTTAGATGATGACCATATAATGTGTCTTTTTGGTCAAGGATTAGAACATGTACTTGAAGATCGTTAATTAAAAAATTATAAAGGGGGAAAATCAAGTTGAAAAAAATAAAAAATATGATTTTAATTAAAAAAGAAAATTTATTATTAACAGCTATTATACTTTTAAGTTTCTTTCTATTTTTAAGCCCAGCAATTAAAGCTGAAAAAATAGAATTAGTTAAGCCAGATTATCAGAGTTTTAAATTAGATAATGGTTTAGAATTTATGGTTTTTCCAGATCATTCACTGCCTCTAATTAGATATTCAATTTATTACAATGTAGGTTCAATTGATGAAGCGAAAACTAATACAGGTATTTCTCATTTTTTAGAACATTTAATGTTTTTAGGAACTAAAAATTTGCCAGAAGCTAATATTGATGATTTAATTTCTTCAGTTGGAGGTCAGCTTAATGCTGCTACTTCTTATGATTATACCTATTATTACCATGAAGTGCCTTCTTCAATGTTGGAATTAGTTATGGCTTTAGAGTCAGATAGAATGAATAACCTTAAATTTGATCCTAAAGAAATCAATAGAGAAAGAGAAGTAATTAAACAAGAAAGAAGAATGAGGACTGAAAATAATATCTTTGCTAAAGGTTTTGAAGAAATTAGAGCAGAAATCTTTAAAGATACATATTTAGAACACAGTGTGATTGGTTGGATGGATGATTTAAATAATATTTCAGTTTCAGATCTTAAAAATCACTACCAACGTTACTATTCTCCTAATAATGCTCTTGTTGTTGTGAGTGGAGATGTTAAAATGGAACAAGTAAAAAAATTCGCTAAAGAGTATTATTCTGATTATCAGCCTGCAGCTATAAAAGCTAAAGATTTAGAATTAAAACTAGATCAAAATAAAAATAGGCATCAAGTTTATTTAGATACAAATATGCCTTATGCACTCCAACTTTATCAAATTCCAGCAGCAGATAATTTAGAAATTACTGCAATTGAAATTTTTCTAGATATTTTAGCAAATAATCAAAGCTCTCGTTTACAGCAAAAACTAAAAAGAGAAAAGGGATTAATTCTTGCTAGCGGTGGTTTTAGTTATCCACTAAGAAGTGATTCATTTGCCTTAGTTTATTTTATTCCTAGAAATGAAAACTTAGTTAAAAAAGCTCAAACTGCTTTTGACCAACAAATGCAAAAAATATTGAATCAAGGAATAACAGAAGCAGAATTTAAATTAGTCAAAAAACAATACCAAAAATCTTTAATCTTTTCTCAAAAAGACATTAACTCGGCTGCTTCTACTTATGCTTTAAATAAGCTTCGTTTTGATCAGTCAGATTTACTGGCAGCAAAAATTGATTATATAAACAATTTAAATAAAGATGAGCTTATTAGAATCGCTAAAAAATATTTTTCTAAATCAAAACAAAAAACTGGCTATATTCTTCCTCAAAATAAAGGTGGTGCTCAATAGTGAAAAAATTAAATGAAATTATAATTTATACTTTACTTATAGTTTTTGCTACAACTATAAGTATTTTTGCTAGTCCACAAAATTTCAGTACTCAATTTTTTGAAGAATTAGCTAAAACAGTTAATGAAAAACCTGAAATTGAGATTCCAGCTTATGAAACTTTAGAATTAGCTAATGGAATGAAATTTTATTTAGCTCAAGATAAAAGTTTACCTCTTATAGAAATTAGAGGTTATATTAATGGTGGAAAAATAAATGAAAACCGTGATCAAGCTGGAATTACAGCTTTGATGACTGAAATTATGCTCCTAGAAACACAAAATTATAGTGAAAAAGAACTTTCATTTTTTAAAGAAGCAAATGCTTTATCATTAGATTTGGCTGCTGGTTTTGACAGGATTTCAATTAATGCTAATGCTTTGAGTTCTGAAAGCAAGGAGCTTATTTCTTTATTAGCAGAAGTTTTAGAAAAACCTAAATTTAAAGGAAAGCATTTTAAGAGAACTGTTAAGGAATACCAACAATTATATCAACAGCGTTTTCACAATGATTCTGCTCTTTTAAATATGTATTTTTATAAAAATATATATGGAGAGCATCCTTATGCTTATAATTATAATTATAATTTAATTTTAGATTTTTTAAGTAGAGTTCAAGCTACAGACCTTGCTGATTTTTATAATCAGATTGTTAAACCAGAATCTACTATAATTGTAATTAATGGTGATTTTAATCTAAGAGAAGTTAAAAAACAGCTTAAAATTGAATTTGCTAATTGGGAAAAGCAAAATAAAAATCAGAAGTTAAATAAAGAGCTGGTTAATGTAAGGCCTGAGATTCATAATAAAATAATTTTAGTAAATAAAGAAGATTCCACTCAAGCTAAGCTGAAAATGGGTTATAATTTTTATACTACAAATTATGCAAAAAAAATACCTTTTATGCTGGGTAATAAAATATTTGGTGGTGGTTCTTTTAATAGTCGTTTAATGGAAAATTTACGTAGTGATAAAGGTTATGTTTATGGGATAAATGCTCAGACTAGATATCATGATTATGGAGGAGCTTATACTATTAATTTAAGTCTTAATCCAGCTAAAACTCTATTGGGAATGGAAGCAGTAAAAAATGAATTAGAAAAAATTAAAAAAGGCAAAGATCCCTTTACTCAAAAAGAACTTTTTGAAAACATAAATTTATACAATGCTACTTTTCCTAAAGCTTATAAAGAACAAATTGATATTTTAGACCAACTCGTTTATCAAAAAGAATTTTATAATAAAACTGATAATTATTTAAATAATTATATAGAGCAATATAATGGACTTCAAGTTAAAGAAGTAAAAAAAATATTTAGAGAAAATATTTATCCTGAAATATTATTTACAGTTATTGTGGGACCTAAAGCTGAGATTTTACCCCAATTTGAAGCTGCTGGTTTAGAAGTTGAAGTAATTGATAATTAGTCGAAGTTAATAAATTAAAACTTAAAATAAGTATTAGAAATTTAAAGTTTGGCTCTTGACAGAAGGCCAGCCAATAAGATACTATAATAATAGCTAAATATTTAAAAACTGAGAAGAGAAGTAGTAATTTCTGCTAAGCTGAAAGAGAACAGAATCCAAAGGCTGTAAGATTCTGGCAGTTAAAAGAAATGAAGTCATCTCTGAGTTTTACTGACTAAGCTTAAATTTAATTTTTTTAATAATTTTTGTTAATCAGTAACGGCACAAAAGTCGTTAAAAAATGAGAGCTTTCTGTCTCAACAGGAAGAACTAAGGTGGTACCGCGATTTTAATGCTCTTTCGTCCTTAATTGGATGGGGGAGCTTTTTTTATTTTGTGGAAAAAGAGTTATTTAAAACTAGAAATAAATTTTAAAATTATTTAATTAATAATTAGTGGAGGAGATTTAAAATGAAGAATTTAGAAAAAACTTATAATCCAGCTAAAAGTGAAGATAAATGGTATAATTATTGGCTGGAAAATAATTATTTTGCACCAAGAGAAGAGAGTGAAACTGAAAAGGGGACTTTTAGTATTGTAATGCCTCCCCCAAATATTACTGGTCAGTTACATATGGGACATGCCTTAGATAATACTTTACAGGATATTTTAACCCGCTGGAAAAGAATGCAGGGTTATAGGTCTTTATGGTTGCCTGGTACTGATCATGCAAGTATTGCAACAGAAGTTAAGGTTGTGAATAAGTTAAGAGAAGAAGGAATAGCAAAAGAAGATATTACAAGAGAAGAATTTTTAGAAAAAGCCTGGGAATGGAAAGAAGAATATGGTACTAGAATTACTAATCAGTTAAAGAAAATGGGCTCTTCTTGTGACTGGTCAAGAGAAAGATTTACTTTAGATCAAGGCTGTTCAGATGCAGTTGAAGAAGTATTTATTAAATTATATGAAGAAGGTTTAATCTACCAGGGAGATTATATTGTTAACTGGTGTCCTAGCTGTCATACAACTTTAAGTGATATTGAAGTTGAACACCAAGAAAGTGAAGGCAAATTTTATCATTATAAATATCCTTATAAAGATCGAGAAGGTCAGATTACTATTGCTACTACTAGGCCAGAAACTATGCTCGGAGATACTGCAATTGCAGTTCATCCTTCTGATGAGCGCTATCAAGATTTAGTAGGAGAAAAAGTAATTGTTCCTTTAGTTAATCGTGAAATTGAAATTATAGCTGATGAATATGTTGATAGTGATTTTGGAACTGGAATGGTTAAGGTTACACCAGCTCATGATCCTAATGATTTTGAAATTGGCCGCCGTAATGACTTAGAAATTGTAACTGTAATTGATGAAGATGCTAAGATGACAGAAGCAGCAGGAGAGGCTTATGCTGGTTTAGACCGCTATCAAGCAAGAAAAAAGGTAATTAAAGATCTTGAAAAAGAAGGATTGCTTGTTAAAATTGAAGATCATCAGCATAATGTAGGTGAATGTTACCGCTGTGATACTGTAATTGAACCTTTAATTTCAAAACAGTGGTTTGTTAAGATGCAGCCTTTGGCAGAACCAGCGATTGCAGCTGTAGAAGAAAGTGATATTAATTTTGTACCTGACCGTTTTTCTAAAGTTTATATGAATTGGATGAATAATATTCGTGATTGGTGTATTTCCAGACAACTTTGGTGGGGCCATCGGATTCCAGTTTATTACTGTAATGACTGTGATGAGGTAATGGTAAGTAAAACAGAGCCTGAAACTTGTTCAAACTGCGGTAGCAGCAATTTGCGTCAGGATGAGGATGTTTTAGATACCTGGTTTTCATCTGCACTCTGGCCCTTTTCTACTTTAGGTTGGCCAGAAGAAACAGCTGATTTAGAGAGTTTTTATCCAACAGATGTCTTAGTAACTGGTCGTGATATAATTTTCTTCTGGGTAGCTCGGATGATTTTTATGGGGCTTAAATTCCAGGATCAAAAACCATTTTCTGATATCTATATCCACGGTTTAATCCGTGATGCTCAAGGTAGAAAGATGAGTAAATCTTTAGGTAATGGAATTGATCCTTTAGATATTATTGATCAATTCGGAACAGATGCTTTGCGTTTTACTTTAATTACAGGCAATACTCCAGGTAATGATATGCGCTTTAGAGAAGAAAGATTAGAGGCTAGCCGTAATTTTGCTAATAAAATTTGGAATGCTTCTCGTTTTGTACTGATGAATTTGGAAGATTTTGAGCTAGCTTCTGTTCAAAAAGAAGATTTAAAACCAACTCTAGCTGATAATTGGATGCAGAGTCGTTTAAATACTGTAGCTGGTGAAATTGATAAAACTTTAGCAAGATATGATTTTGGCGAAATGGCCAGTTCCTTATATGACTTTATTTGGAATGAATTTTGTGATTGGTATATAGAACTTTTAAAAGCTAGATTATATCAAGATCAAGACCCGAAAGCAAAACTAACTGCTCAGTATTATGCTTTAAATACACTTGAAAGTTTGCTCAGATTATTACACCCTGTAATGCCTTTTATTACAGAAGAGATTTGGCAGAAACTACCGGGAACTGAAGGAACTATTATGAGAGCTAAATATCCTCAGCAAAAAGAAAATTGCTTAAATAGTAAGGCTGAAGAAAAAATGGAATTAATTATGAATGTAATTAAAGCAGTAAGAAATATTAGAAATGAAATGAAAGTAAATCCTGGGCGCAGAATTAAAGCTCTCTTAACTGCTCCAGAGTCTAAAATTGAAATTTTAAAAGAAGGTAGAGAGTATATAGAAAATTTAGCTAGAATTAAAGATTTAACAATTGGAGGCGATGAACTGGAAAGACCTGATAAGGTTTCTACCTCTATTGTTAAAGAAGTAGAAGTTATTTTGCCCTTAGCTGGGATGATCGACCTTGATAAAGAGATTGAAAGAATGAAAAAAGAAATAAAAGAAATGGAATTTGAGATTAAAAGAGCTCAAGGAAAACTAAATAATGAGGGTTTTGTTAATAATGCTCCAGCAGATTTAGTTGAAGGAGAAAAGCAAAAGCTTAAAGAATATCAAGAAAAGAAAGAAAAATTAATTGAACGTCAAAAAGAATTAGCAAAATAAAATGAATACTTAACTAATATAGGTAGCAATTGCAAAAATAGCTTGCATAGCTACCTATATTTGTATTTAAATTTGATTTTTGGCTAATTATCCCTTAATATTTTATTGTAAGTATTGATCTAGTTAAATAAAATTCTAGGAGGAATAATATGGAAATGATAGGAGTCAGTGCTTCTGCTACTAAAGCAGGTAAAACAACCTTGATTTCTTTAATGTTAGCAGATAGTTGTCCTAAAACAGCAGTAATTAAAACATCAGTTAATAATGAACTTGAACAATATAAAGTTATTAATGATCCCAAAATAATTAATAAAGAAGGCACTGATACAGCTAGAGTTGTTGAGCATGGTGCAGATAAGGTTATATTATTAGAAAGCCCTGCAGCAGAATTACCTAGTGCTTATCAATTAGCTAGAAATCTTCTTGATGATGATATAGAAAGACTTTTTATCGAAGGTAATACAATAATTAATTTTTTAAACCCAGATTTGCTTTTTTATTTAGAAAAAAAAGATGAAAAAGAAAAAGAATCAGCTAAAATGGTAAAAAATAGGGCTAATATAAAAATAAATACTAATGCCTTACTTTCTGCAGGTAAAATTAAAAATCTGCCCTTTATAATTCAACCAGAAAAAATGACTTGTTACCAAGCTCATTTACTAGCTGAATTATTAAAAAAATCAGTTTCTGAAATCGGAAAAATTGTCAAGGAACAAGATGTAGAAATAGTTAAATGTAAATTAGGTATTTTTTAAATAAACTATTCTCTAATTCATCAATTTAATAATTAATTAAAATAGTTTTATTTTATAAAGCTATTTTTTTTAATCA
Source organism: Halanaerobium praevalens DSM 2228 (assembly GCF_000165465.1). GTDB lineage: Bacteria > Bacillota > Halanaerobiia > Halanaerobiales > Halanaerobiaceae > Halanaerobium > Halanaerobium praevalens. The sequence goes on along the minus strand of NC_017455.1, from coordinate 1,392,849 downwards.
ACTTGACTAAGAGTCGAAAAAGTGATATAAATTTAGATAGACAAACTAAGGAAGGTGACTATTTTGAGTAGAGCAACAATTATTGGTCTGGGCAAATATCTGCCAGATAAAGTAGTAACTAATCATGACTTAGAAAAAAAGGTAGATACAAGTGATGAATGGATAAAAACAAGAACTGGAATTGAAAAAAGAAGAATAGCTGCAGCAGATCAGGCAGCATCTGATTTGGGAATCAAAGCAGCTGAGGCAGCTTTAGAAGATGCAGAAATTAAGGCTGAAGATTTAGAGCTAATTATTGTAGCGACAGCAACTCCAGATATGATGTTTCCTGCTACTGCATGTATTATTCAAAATAAAATTGGTGCAAAAAATGCAGCAGCTTTTGACTTAGAGGCAGGGTGTTCAGGCTTTGTTTATGGGGTTAGTGTTGCAGCTAATTTTATAGAATCAGGAACATATAAAAATATTTTAGTAATTGGGGCTGAAGTACTTTCTAAAATCATGGATTGGGAAGATCGAAGTACTTGTGTCTTATTTGGTGATGGAGCAGGAGCAGCAGTTTTCTCAGCAACAGATGAGGGTGGTATTTTAGCGACTGATTTAGGAGCAGATGGTTCAGGAGCAGATGCTCTTTATCAAACTGCAGGAGGATCTCGTAAGCCAGCTTCTGAGCAAACAGTAGCTAATCGAGAACATTATCTTAAGATGGAAGGTACTCCAGTCTTTAAATTTGCAGTTAAAACAATGGGTAAAGCTTCACTTAAAGTGTTAAAAAAAGCAGGTATTAAAAAAGAAGATGTAGATTTATTAGTTCCCCACCAAGCAAATACTAGAATTATAGCAGCTGCTGCTAAGCGATTAAAATTAAAAGATGAACAAGTTTATGTCAACTTACCAGAATACGGTAATACTTCAGCAGCCTCTGTGCCCATAGCTTTAACAGAAGCTAAAGAAAAAGGCTTGTTAAAAAAAGGTGATAAAATTGTTTTAGTTGCTTTCGGAGCTGGTTTAACTTGGGCTTCAGCAGTTTTAGAATGGAATAACTTAAAATAAAATACTAAATGAAATTTAAGTGAAAATATAAAATTAATAATTAATTGGAGGCTTTATAATGACTAATGATTTAGTTTTTTTATTTTCTGGTCAGGGTTCACAGTATGTTGGCATGGGAAAAGAATTATATCAAAATTTTGAAGAAGCAAAAAATATTTTAGATAAAGCAGATCAAATATTAGATTTTGATTTAAAGGAAATGATTTTTGCAGGACCAGAGGCGAAATTAAATAATACTAAAAACACCCAACCTGCAATTTATACTGTTAGTGCAATGGTTAAAGCTGTTCTGAAAGCAAAAGGGCTTCAGGCAGCAGCAGTAGCAGGCCATAGTTTAGGTGAGTATTCAGCTCTTTATGCAGCTGGAGTGCTTAGTTTTGAAGCAGGTTTAAAATTAGTAAGACTTCGGGGCCAATTAATGGACCAAGCAGATCCTGAAAATAATGGGACAATGGCAGCTGTAATTGGTTTAGAGGCAAAAAAAGTAGAAAAAGTATTAAGAGAAATTGAAGGGATTATTACAGTAGCTAATTATAATTCTCCGACTCAAGTTGTGATTTCAGGTGAAGTTGCAGCAGTCAAAAAAGCTCAAGCGTTGTTAACTGAAAAAGGAGCCAAAAGAGTAATTAATCTTTCAGTTAGTGGAGCTTTTCATTCTCCTTTAATGGAACCAGCTAAAGAAGAATTAAAAAAAGCTATTGAAGAAGTAGAATTTAAAGATGCCCAAATCCCTTTGATTGCAAATGTTGAAGCTGATTATGTAAAAGAAAGTAGTGAAATTAAATCTGCTTTGATTAAACAATTAGATAATAGTGTGCGCTGGTTAGAGACTATAGAAAAATTTAAAACAGATGGCTATAAAAATTATATTGAAGTAGGGCCAGGTAGAGTTTTAAAAGGACTAATGCGCAGAATTGATCGCTCACTTAAGGCTTATAATGTTGAAGATCAAAAAAGTTTAGAAAAAACTTTAAAAAAATTAAAATAAACAATTGAAACTAAAAATAATTGACAAAGATTATTTTAGGAGGAGATTAATTTAATGGATAAAGATAAAAGAGTAGTAATTACAGGTGCAGGGATTGTTCATGCTTTAGGCACAGAATTAAATGAATTCTGGGAAAATATAAAAGCAGGTAAATCTGGAGTTTCTAAAATCGAAAAATTTGATCCTCAAGACTTTCCAAGTCAAATTGGAGCAGAATTAAAAGATTTTAATCCAGCAGCATACATAGATCGTAAAGAAGCTAAACGTTTAGCCCTTTACAGTCAATATGGTATTGTAGCTGCTATGAAAGCTTTAGAGAATGCAGATTTAAAAATAACTGATGAAATTGCAGACCGCACCGGAGTAATTGTAGGTTCAGGTATTGGAGGCATAGAAGTTTTTGAAGAACAGGTTGGAAAATTAAATAAGCGAGGTCCTCGTAGAGTCAGTCCTTTCTTTATTCCAATGATGATTTCAAATATGGCTGCAGGTAATGTGGCTATTTATTCTGGAGCAAAAGGGCCAAATATGAATACAGTCACAGCTTGTGCTTCAGGAACAACAGCAATTGGAGAAGCTTTTGAAACAATCAAAAGAGGAGCAGCAGATATTATGATTGCTGGAGGTACAGAAGCTTCAATTACTCCATCAGCCGTTGCTGGCTTTGGGAATATGAAAGCTTTATCTACTAGAAATGAGGAACCAGAAAAAGCTAGTAGACCATTTGATAAAGATAGAGATGGTTTTGTAATTGGAGAAGGTGCTGGAATTTTAATTTTAGAAACATTAGAAAGTGCTCAAAAGCGTGGCGCTAATATTATTGCAGAACTTGTTGGCTATGGTGCTTCAGGTGATGCTTATCATATTACTTCACCAGCTCCAGCCGGAGAAGGTGCAGTAAGAGCAATGCAGGCTGCAATTGAGAGAGCAGGAATGAAGCCAGAAGCAATCAATTATATTAATGCTCATGGGACTTCAACTCCTTTAAATGATAAATATGAATCAACAGCAATTAAAAATTTATTTGGTGAACATGCTTTTAAACTAAAAGTTTCTTCTTCTAAATCCATGACTGGTCATTTACTAGGTGCTGCTGGTGGAGTTGAGGCAATTATTTCTGCTTTAGCAGTTAAAGAAGATATTGTTCCACCAACTATTAACTTTAAAGAAGGTAGTGAAGAATGTGATCTTGATTATCAACCAGCTCAAGCTGGAAAAGCAAAATTAAATGCTGCTTTGAGTAATTCTTTTGGTTTTGGTGGTCAAAATGCTTGTTTAGTTATAAAAAAATATCAAAAATAAAAGAGAAAGATTTTACTACCAGCTGACTTAAAATGCAGCTGGTAGTATTAATTTAATTGAAATTAGTGCCTAAAAAATATATAATTTATTTAGGTCAGCATTATATTTTTTAGAAAAGAGGTAATTTAAAAACTATGAAAGTATTTTCTCTGGTTGGAGCAAGTGGAACGGGTAAAAGTCATCGAGCAGTTTTACTAGCTAATAAATATCAAATTCCATTAATTATAGATGATGGTCTTTTAATCTATGACGGCAAAATTATGGCTGGTAGCTCAGCTAAAAGAGAAATAAGTAAAATGGCAGCAATTAGAAGAGCACTTTTTTATGATCAAAAACAGACAGAAGCAGTTAAAAGTTGTCTCAAAAAAATTAAAGCTGATAAGATATTAATTTTAGGAACTTCACTTGGTATGGTCGAAAGAATAGAGGAGCGCTTAGAACTGGGAGGTATTGACCAGTATATAAATATAGAAGATATATCTTCTGCTCAAGAAATAGAAAAAGCTCTTTCAGTTCGCAATAATGAAGGAAAACATGTAATTCCAGTTCCCACAATTGAGGTTGAAAAAGATTTTTCAGGTTATTTACTCCATTCTTTAGAATTATTTTTTAAAAAAGATAATAAGACTTTTAGGCATGAAAAAAGTATAGTTCGACCTAAATTTAGTTTTTATGGAAATTTAAGTATTAGTAACCGGGTATTAGTAGATTTAATTGAAAATTCACTTAATAATTATCAAGGAATTAGTTCTTTTAAAAAAATAAAAGTAGAAGAAATAGATAGTCATTTATTTGTTAATCTGAGCTTAGAAATAGTCTATGGTCCAAATTTAATTAAATTTGCTAATAAATTCAAAGCAGTTTTAAGAGAATACTTAGAAAATAATACTGGTATTAAGGTTGAGAAAATCAACTTAGAAATTTATTCTCTTAAACTTAGTAGTCAAGAATTTGGGAGGTAAAATAATTGAGAGCTTATCACGCTAAAAAAATGAATAAAGAAGCAAATTATCTTTATCAGGCTTGGAAAATTACAGAAAATGAATTTTTAGTTGACTCTAATCATCAAAATGAAGCTATTTTTAGTTTGGGAAATGGATATATGGGATTAAGAGGAACTTTAGAAGAAGATTATCCAGGTAGTGAAGAAACTACTACTCCTGGCTTTTATATTAATGGTGTTTATGCTGCAGAAGAAATTATTTATGGAGAAAAAGCTCCTAATTTGCCTCAAAAAGGACAAACAATAGTCAATTTGGCAGATTGGAGTGAAATTAACTTATATATCAATGAAGAAAAGTTTAATTTACTTAAAGGAAAAATTTTAGACTATCAAAGAGAACTTAATTTAAAAAAAGGTATTCTAAATAGAGAAATAATTTGGGAAGATAGACAGGGTAGAAAACTTAAGATTAAAATATCCCGTTTAATTTCTTTAAGTAGAGAACATATAGGTGCAATTAGATATCAGGTTAAACCACTTAATTTTTCTGGAAAACTTAGTATTAATTCTGCAGTAAATGGAGATGTTAGTAATCACCATCATTTACGAGAGAAAAAACCTTTAAAAGTTTTGGCAACTAAAGTTGAGACTAAGACAGGTTATCTTTTACATCAGCTAAAAACTACTAAGTTTAAAATTGCTTATGTAGTTGAACACTTAATGGATGAGCAAACAAAAGCTCGCTCTGAAATAAAAAAAAGAGCTTCTAATAATCGAGTTGATTGGATTTTTGAGATCAAGGCTGCTGAAGGTCAATTATATACAATTGATAAAATTGTAGGTGTTAACCATTGTCAAAAAAAGGCCAAAAATCCTTTAAGTGCTGCTAGAGCTTCAGTTGCTAGAGCCTCAATCAATGGTTTTGAAAATTTAGTTGCAGAACAGACCAAATTTATGTCAGGTTACTGGCAGGATGTAGATGTTAAAATTAATGGTGATGATTCTTTACAACAGGCTTTTAGATTTAATGCCTTTCATATTTTACAGGCGACTGGTAAAGATGGCCAGACTAGTGTTGCAGCTAAAGGAATTAGTGGGGAGCATTATGAGGGTCATTATTTTTGGGATACTGAAAGTTATGTTTTACCATTTTATGCTTTTCAGAGACCAGAAGTAGCCCGCAATTTACTTTTATTTAGATATAATACTTTAGATCAAGCTAGGAAAAATGCAGATCGAATGAAATTAGATGGAGCTTTATTTCCCTGGAGGACAATTAATGGCCAAGAAGCCTCTGGTTTTTTTATGGGCTCAACTGTACAATATCATATTAATGCAGATATTGCTTATGCGGTTAATCTATATTATCAGGTGAGTAGAGATCAGGACTTTATGGAAAATTATGGGTTGGAAATTTTAATTGAAACAGCCAGAATGTGGATCAGTTTAGGCAGCTATATCCCGATGCGAGATAATCAATTTTGTTTTAATGTAGTTTGTGGGCCAGATGAATATAAACCAGGGGTAAATAACAATGCTTATACTAATTATATGGCTAAATTTAATTTAGATACAGCAGTTAAAATGGCTCAGCTAATTAAAGCAAAAGCTCCCGAAAAATATGAGAGTTTGATTAAAAGTATTAATTTTAGTGAAAACGAGTTAAAAAATATGAAAGAGATAAAAGAAGATATTTATTTGCCTTATAGTAAAGAACTTGAAATAACACCACAAGATGATTCTTTTTTATATAAAGATCCAATTGAGATTGATAGTATTTCAGAAGCAGAATTGCCACTAGTTAAAAATTGGCATCCTCTTATAATTTGGCGTTATCAAGTTATTAAACAAGCTGATGTTATTTTGTTGATGCTTCAGCTCGGCAATAAGTTTAGTCGTGAACTAAAAATTAGAAACTATGATTATTATGAGCCAAAAACCACCCATGATTCTTCTCTTTCACCAGCAATTTATAGTATAATTGCTGCAGAAATTGGTTATAAAAATCAAGCTTATAATTATTTTATGCAGACAGCAAGGCTTGATCTTGATGATTATAATGAAAATGCTTATCAAGGGGTTCATACTGCTTGTATGGGGGGGACTTGGCTGGCCCTTGTTCAGGGTTTTGCTGGAATGAGAATGTTTAATAATAAATTATATTTTCACCCTCATTTACCTGATAAATGGGATAGTTATCAATTTAGAATTTATTTTAAAGGGAGTCAATTAGAAGTAACTGTCAGCCAAGATAAAGTTAAATATTTGTTGATTTCTGGTCAAAAAATAGAATTTAAACATTATGATCAAATTGTTATTTTAGAAAAAAATAATTTAAGTCAAGAATTAAAAATTTAAATTAATAAAGCGGGGATATTGAATGGATTCTAAGAAAAAAATATACATTTTATTAACAATCGGCCTTTTCTTTTTATCACTTGCAGGAATTTTAATTAAATTAGCAGAGGCCCCACCTTTAATTACTGCCTTTTATCGGATGCTTTTTTCTGTTTTGATTTTAACACCATTCTTTTTGTTAAAATATAGAAGCAAAATAAGGTATTTTTTAGATTACCGACCTGTGGTGGTCGGTTTTCTGTTGGCAATTCATTTTATTTTATGGATTTCTTCAATTCAATATACTGATATTTCTAATTCAGTTATTTTTGTAGCTTTGCAACCTTTATTTACAATAATTTTGGAATATTTCTTTGCCCGAGAAGATTTACAAAAAGGTGCTGTAATTGGAATTATAATGGCTGTTTTAGGTAGTGTAATAATTAGTATTGGTGATTTTTATCAATTAGGTGATAAATTATTTGGTAACTTTTTAGCCCTTTCTGCAGCCTTTTTTGCAGCAGCTTATTTATTTATCGGGAGAGGAGTTAGAAAAAAACTTGATTATTTCCCATATCTCTATATTTTATATAGTTATGCAACAGTCTTTTTAGGTATTGGAGCTTATTTATTTAAAATTCCTTTTACTGGGTATGGAGTTAAAAACTATTTTATTTTTCTAGCTTTAGCTCTCGGGCCAACTTTAGTTGGTCATTCAATTTTAAATTATTCTGTTCGTTTTTTATCGACTTCTGTAGTTTCTTTATTTGTTTTAGGAGAACCAATAATTACTACTACTTTAGCCTGGCTTTTACTAAAAGAAGAAGTGATGTTAACTACAATTTTAGGAGGAGTCTTTATTTTAGGAGGAATTTATTTAGCCTCTGTTTATAACTATCATCAGCAGCAAAAAGATAAAAAACTGCAAGGCGTTAAAAATTAGTCTAAATTGCAATTTAGTTATTGATTTAATTTAAATTATATTTACCAGCTTAAATTATTTCTTCTCTGGCTGGACATTTTAATAGCAAACATATAAAATAATAATTGAGAAAACTTTATATAATTTTGGGAGGGATCGATTTTGTTAAAAGAAGTTGCAAACACAGTACGAGGTTTATCTGCAGATATTGTAGAAAAGGCTAATTCTGGACATCCCGGAATGCCAATTGGCTGTGCTGATATAGGTGCTCTATTATTTGGAGAAATCATGAATTTAGATGCATCAAAATCAGATTGGCCAGATAGAGATCGTTTTGTACTTTCAGCAGGACATGGATCAGCTTTTTTATATTCTTTTCTTCATTTAAAAGGATATGATTTGTCAATGGAAGATTTAAAAGAATTTAGACAGCTTCATTCTAAAACTCCAGGTCACCCTGAATTTGGGGAAACAGAAGGGGTTGAAACAACAACTGGACCTTTAGGTCAAGGTTTTGCCAATGCAATTGGTATGAGCTTAGCTGAAAAAATGTTAGCTGCAAAATACAATACAGAAGCTCATAGTATTGTAGATCATTATACCTATACTATTATGGGAGATGGCTGTATGATGGAGGGAATCACTTCTGAAGCAGCTTCACTTGCAGGTCATTTAGGGCTTGATAAATTAGTAGCAATTTATGATGATAATAATATCTCTATTGCAGGTAATACTAATTTAGCTTTTACAGAATCAGTAGCTGATAGGTTTAAAGCTTTTGGCTGGCAAGTAATAGAAAACATTGATGGTCATAATATAGAACAATTAAGAGATGCAATTAATCAGGCAAAATCTGATAAAGAAAGACCAACATTAATTATGGCTAAAACACATATTGCTTTAGGAGCGCCCAACAAACAAGATACTAGTGATGCTCATGGAGCTCCTTTAGGTGAAGCAGAAATTAAAGGTTTGAAAAAAGAATTCGGTTTACCTGAAAATGAGAAATTTTATATTTCAACTGAAGTTAAAGAATTTTTCCAAAATCAAGCTCAAAAAATGAAAGAACAACGCTTAGAATGGGAAAAAGAATTTGCTGCTTGGGCTAAAGCAAATCCTGAACTAAAAAAAGATTGGGATCAAGCAATGGCTTTAGAATTACCTGCAAACTTAAAAGAAGAAATTATGAATCTGGAAATAGAAACTCCAATTGCTACCAGAAAATCTGCTGGAGCAGCTTTAACTAAGATTTTTGAATCAGTTCCTTATTTAGTAGGAGGTTCTGCTGATTTAGCACCTTCTAACAAAACTTATAATGGAGAATATGGTGAAGTTCAAAAAGGTAATTATGAGGGACGAAATTTCCGCTTTGGAGTTAGAGAACATGCAATGGGAGCTATTACAAATGGTATTTCCTTACACCAGGGATTACGTCCTTTTGCTTCTACTTTCTTAGTCTTTTCTGATTACATGAGACCTTCAATTAGGTTAGCTGCTTTAATGAAACAGCCAGTAATTTATATTTTCACTCATGATTCTATTTTTGTGGGAGAAGATGGCCCAACTCACCAACCAATAGAACATGTAGAAGCTTTAAGAATTATTCCTGGTTTAAAAGTAATGCGCCCAGGAGATGAAGAAGAAGCTAAAGCAGCTTGGGTTGAAGCTCTAGAAACTAAAGATCAACCAACAGCTCTAATTTTGACTAGACAAAATTTAGAGCATATAGAAAAATATCAAGGACTTAATAACTTTAATAATGGTGGTTATTTTGTTAGTGATCCAAAGGCTGCTGATACTATTATCTTTGCGAGTGGAAGTGAAGTTAATTTAGCAGAGGAAAGTGCAAAATTATTAGCTGAAAAAGGCATTAAAGCTGCTGTTATGTCAGTTCCAGAAAAAAGAAAATTAGAAAATTATATAGCTGAAAATGAATTGCCAGAAGTAAAATTAAGAGTTGCTATAGAAGCTGGAGTGACAAATAGCTGGTATAAATTAGTAGGTAGAGATGGATTAGTAATTGGCCTTGACCGTTTTGGCTTAAGTGGTAAAGGTGCTGAAGTTGGGGAAGAATTAGGATTTAAAGCAGAAAAAGTAGTAGCAAAAATTGAAGCTGCTTTAAAATAATTCAAAACAACTTAAAATTAAAAATCAAGGATTGAGTAAATAAGAAAATCCGTCTAGCTCAGCTTAAATTAGTGATTGCTTAGACGGATTTCTTTTATATTTAAATTTAAAGAAAAAACCAATTAATTAAAGCAATAATTGCTCCTAGCAAAACTCCAGCAAAGACTTCAAAAGGAGTATGACCAATTAATTCTTTTAAATCTTCTTTAATTAATTGTTTATCACTAAAACTTTTACTTTCTAAATGTTTAACCAAATTATTTAAAACATTAGCTTGTTGGCCAACAGCTCTTCTAACACCACTTGCATCATAAGTAACAATTAAGGCAAAAACAGTTACAATTGCAAATAGATCAGAATTAAAACCATATTTTAAACCGACAGTGATTGTTAGAGAAGCAACAAAAGAAGAATGAGAACTAGGCATTCCCCCAGAAGTAAAAAAAGTGTAAAAGTTCATTGGCCGAATAAAAAATATTTTTAAAAATTGAGCAGTAAATAAAGAAAACATAGATACTTCCAGTAATGACATACGATCTCCCCCGAAAATTGGATATATTATTTTGTTCTTTGCTTTAATTTTGTGTATAATAACAATAGTGTTAATTATATTTTACCCTATTATTAGTGGCTAATGCAAATTAAGAATTGGAGGGAAAAAATGGAAGTTTTTGAATATATAAATTCATTTCCGCTTTTTGGAAGCGGTTCTGGTTATAAGCCTGGTCTGCAAAGAATTAAAAAATTACTTAATTATTTAGGCAATCCTCAACAAGATTTAAATATTATTCATTTAGCTGGTACAAATGGTAAAGGATCAACAGCAGCCATCTTAGAAAGAATTTATCGAGAAGCTGGCTATAAAACTGGTCTTTACAGTTCTCCTCATATTTTTCATTTTAATGAGAGAATAAAAATCAATGGAAGAGCTTGTTCTACTTATCAGCTAACTAAAATTGTAAAAGATATAAAAAAAGCTGTAGAAGAAATGGGAAAAGATGGTTTTGAAATTAGTTTTTTTGAATTAGTTACTGCTCTAGCCTTTCAATATTTTAAAGAACAGAATCCAGATTTAGTTATTTTAGAAACAGGTTTAGGAGGAAGGCTTGATGCTACAAACATAGTTGAAGATGTTCTTTTATCAATTATTACAAATATTAGTTTAGAGCATAGTCATTTATTAGGTGATACCCTAACTGAAATAGCTGCTGAAAAAGCAGGTATAATTAAAAAGCAAACTCCGATTATTACTGCTGCTAAGCAAAAATCTGTAATCAAAGTTTTAAAAACTAAAGCTCAGTCTCAAAACTCTAAATTTATTGATTTAGATAAAGAATTTTCTTTAATAGAAAGCAGTGGTAGTTTGACTCAAAACTTGATTAAATTAAGAAGCAAAAAAGCAGAGCCAAAAGAATATCAGCTTTCACTTTTAGGCCAACATCAGGCCCGAAATACAGCTTTAGCTTTAAGATCTATTTCAGAATTAGAGGCTAAATTCCCAGTTGCTGAAAATGAAATAAAAAAGGCTTTAAAAGATATTGTTTGGCCAGGAAGAATGCAAATGATTTCTCAAAAGCCAATAATAATTTTAGATGCGGCTCATAATCCAGCTGCCTTTAAAGAGTTAGTTAATAATATTGATAATTCTAAAAATGAATTTGAAAACTTATTTCTAGTATTTTCGATTTTAGCTGACAAAGATTTAACTGCTATCTTAAAAGAATTTAAAGCAAAAAAACTCAAACCAGAATTTTATTTAGCTGCAAATAAATCATTTAGATCTATTTCTACTAAAAATTTGGCTCAGACAATAGAAGCACATAATTTTAATTTTAAGACTTTTTCAAATTTAGCTAAAGCAAGTAAAACTGTTTTAAAAAAGGCTGGAGTAAATGATTTAATAATTGCAGCTGGTTCTTTTAATACTGTTTTTGAAGCTGGAATTGAATTGAGGTCAAAGAAGATTAGAGGTGAAAAAAATGAATAAAGATGAAAAAGGTTTTTCCTTAATTATTATTGTTGTCTTTATGTCTATAGCTGCTTTATTTATTGGTTATTTAGCAGGTAGCTGGTTAATTTCTTTTTTAGTTGCTGATGATCAAAATTCAGATTTAGCAACTAAAGTTTCTAAAACTGAAAAGGTCAAAGAAAAATCTACTGCAGAAATAAATAATAGTAAAAATAATTTAACAGCTCCAGACCTAGATAAATCTGAAAAGCAAACTAATGCAATCAAAAAAAATAACAGTTCTAAATCTGACTCAAATCAAAGTTCAGAAAGCAAATTTGCAGTTCAAATAGGAGCATTTACTGATTATAATAATGCTGTGCTTTTAAAAGAAGAAATAGAAAAATTAGGATTTAAAGTAAAAATAACAGATTCAAGTCCACATCAGGTTCAAGTTACTAATTATTCTTCTCGTAAAGAAGCAGAATCAGCGGCTAAAGAACTTAAATCAAAAGGATGTGAAGGCTTTATTGTGCATTTAGAATAAAATTTTTTCCAAAATACTGTTGTTCTTATTTAACAATTGGTATATAATAATTATGGTTGCAGCCTAAATTTTCAATTAAAAATCATAAAAAAATCTAAGGGGTGAAATTAAATAGTGAAAGCTTTGACGTTTAAACAGGGAATACATCCTGACTATAATAAAGATTTAACAAAGGATAAACCCTTAAAAAATGCTAAGAGACCTGAGGAAGTAATAATTCCTCTCAAACAACACATAGGTGCTCCTTTAAAGGCACTTGTCAAAAAAGGAGATCACGTTGACTTAGGACAAAAGATAGCAGATGGTGATAGTTTTGTCTCTGCTCCAATTCACGCTTCAGTATCTGGAAAAGTAAAAGAATTTAGAAAGGTTACAGATCCAGGTGGTAATACTGTTGAAGCAGTAGTTATTAAAGCTGATGCAGAAGATACTTTAAATTCTGGTTTGGAAAAACACCAGACTTTAGCTGATCTTAGTCAAGCTGAAATCAGAAAAATAATTAGAGAAGCTGGAATTGTTGGAATGGGTGGAGCAATGTTTCCAACTCATGTTAAAGTAACTATTCCAGAAGATAAAAATGTTGATTATGTAATTTTAAATGGAGCTGAATGTGAACCATATTTAACAGTTGACCATCGAGTTATGGTCGAAAGACCAGAAAGTATTGTTTTTGGTTTAAAAGCACTAATGAAAGCTTCTGGAGCTCCAAAAGCGATTATTGGTATTGAAGATAACAAACCAGAGGCAATAGCTAGTATGGAAGACGCTTGTGAAAGTGAAAATAATATTAAAGTTCAGGCTGTAGAGACCAAGTATCCACAAGGTGGAGAAAAAATGTTAATTGAAGCTTTAATTGGAAGAGAGGTTCCTGCTGGTGGTTTACCACTAGATGTAGGAGTTGTTGTGAATAATACCTCTACTTCAGCTGCTGTTGCAGATGCAATTCGAGATGGAAAACCTTTATATGAAAGATCTATTTCAATTACAGGTCGTGGAATTAATAAACCACAAAATCTAATTTTTAGAGTTGGTACAAATATTGGTGATTTAGTTGAAGAAGCAGGAGGACTAAAAGATAATGCTGCTAAAGTAATTACTGGTGGGCCAATGATGGGAGCTGCCCAAAAGAACTTAAATATTCCTGCAGTTAAAGGTACTTCAGGTATTTTAGTTTTAATTGAATCTGAAGTAGAAGCTTATGAGCCTTCTCCTTGTATTAATTGTGCTAAATGTGTTGATGCTTGTCCCATGTTTTTAATGCCGACTCAATTGGTTAATTATCAAAAAAGTGAGATGGTAGAAGAAATGAATGATTGGCAGATTATGAGCTGTATAGAATGTGGATCTTGTGCTTATGTCTGTCCAGCCAAAATACCTCTTGTTCATTATCTGCGTCTTGGTAAGGCTCAGGTTATGGCTAAAAAAAGAGAAGAAAATTAGGAGGATAATCAATAATGAATAATGAATTAATTATAACATCCTCACCACATGTCAGATCACAAGATTCAGTTAAAAAAATTATGTGGTCAGTTGTTCTGGCTCTACTTCCTGCAGTTTTTGCAGCGGTATATTTCTTTAATACCAGAGCAATTTCAGTGATTTTGACAGCTGTTTTTGGTGCGGTTTTAACAGAGTACATATTTCAAAAAGTTAGGAATAAAAAAATTACTATTGAAGATGGAAGTGCAGTTTTAACAGGTTTACTTTTAGCTTTAACTCTACCACCTTCAATTCCACTTTGGACAGCTTTTTTTGGTTCAGTAGTTGCAATTGGTTTAGGTAAACAGGTTTTTGGTGGTATTGGTCAAAACCCATTTAATCCAGCTTTAGTTGGTAGAGCATTTTTAACTGCAGCTTATCCAGTTTTAATGACTACCTGGACTGTAGATGGAGTTTCAACTGCTACACCTTTAAGTAAAATGAAGATGGATGGAATAGCAACTGATACTTGGGAGCTATTTATTGGTCATATTGGTGGTTCTTTAGGAGAAACTTCTGCTTTAGCACTTTTATTAGGTTTCGCTTATCTATTATATAAAGGTTATGTTAACTGGAGAATACCACTAGCTATGATCGGATCAGTCTTTTTAGGAGCATTTATTTTTGGTGCAGATCCTATTTTCCATCTATTTGGTGGTGGATTAATGATCGGTGCTTTATATATGGCAACAGATATGGTTTCTAGTCCAACTACTAAGGCAGGACGTTGGATTTTTGGAATTGGAGCTGGTTTATTAGTTGTTGTTATTAGACTCTGGGGTGGTTATCCAGAAGGGGTAATGTATAGTATTTTATTAATGAATACAGCTGTACCTCTAATTGATCGTTATACAAGACCTCGTAGTTTAGGAGAGGTGAGATAAATGGAAAAAAATAGCATGAAAAGCTTAATCATAACACTTTCTGTAATTGGAATCGTTTCTGCTTTAGCTTTAACCTTTGTTTATGAATGGACTACTCCTTATATTGAGGCAAATCAAGCTAAAGCTCAAAAACAAGCGATTAATGAAGTTTTACCTGGAGTAGAAGAAGTTAAAGAAGTAGAAAAAGATAATAATGTTTTTTATGAAGGCTATGATCAAAATGGAAGTAGAATTGGAGTTGCTTTCAAAAATAGTGGTGGTGGCTATAATGGCCAAATTGAAGTAATGATCGGGGTTAACTTAGAAAATGAGAAAATATATAAAATTAGTGTTTTAAATCACCAGGAAACACCTGGACTAGGTGCTAGAATTACTGAGCCTGATTTTAAATCTAATTTCGAAAATAAGCCATTTGGTAATTATCAAGTTGTAAAAACTCCACCTACTAAAGAAACACAAGTAGAAGCTATTGCTGGAGCAACAATTTCTTCAGATAGTATAACTGAAGTAATACAAGAAGGATTAGAGATAGTAACTTCAGCTTATGGGGGTGGAATTTAATGACTTTGAATTTTAAAGAATTATTTAATGATTTTAAAAATGGACTTTGGGCTGAAAACCCAGTTATTAGACTTGTAATTGGAATGTGTCCAACACTTGCTGTAACAAATACCGCTTCTAACGGTTTAGCAATGGGACTTGCAACTTCTTTTGTTTTGATTATGTCAGAGATAGTTATTTCAATTATAAAAAAGTTAATTCCAGCTAATGTTCGTATTCCTAGTTACATATTAATAATTGCTAGTTTTGTAACATTTACTGATTATTTTTTAAAGGCATTTTTTCCAGGTATAGCAGCTTCATTGAGTATTTTTATACCTTTGATTGTTGTTAACTGTTTAATTTTGGGGCGTCAAGAAGCTTTTGCTTCTAAAAATCCTACTCATAGAGCAATTGCAGATGGCCTTGGTATGGGGATTGGTTTTACCTGGGTATTAACTTTATTAGGAATAATTAGAGAATTTTTTGGTATGGGCTCATTATTTGGAATCCAACTATTAGGTGAATGGTATCGTCCAATGGTTATTATGGTTTTACCTGCTGGAGCTTTTATAACTTTAGGTATTTTAGTAGGTATAATGAATCAAATCAGCAGGGAGGGTAAATAATGGAAGAGTTTACACAAATATTATTATTATTTATTAGTACTGTTTTAATAAATAACTTTGTTTTAATTAGATTTTTAGGTATTTGTCCATTCTTAGGAGTATCAAAACAAATTGAAACAGCTTTTAGTATGGGGCTTGCTACAACTTTTGTTATGACTTTAACAGCTGCAGCAACCTGGATGATTAATACCTTTATTTTAGAAGCTTTTAATTTACCATTTTTACAATATGTATCTTTTATTATTGTAATTGCTTCTTTAGTTCAATTTGTTGAGATGTTTATTAAAAAAACAAGTCCAGTTTTATATAAGGCTTTAGGTATTTTCCTTCCTTTAATTACAACAAACTGTGCTATTATGGGATTAGCTTTGTTAATTCCACTAAATGGTTATAGTTTTATAGCCAGTGTAGTTTTTGGTTTTGGAGCTGGAGTCGGTTTTACCTTAGCAATTGTATTAATAGCAGGTTTGAGAGAAAAATTAGAATTTGGCGATGTGCCGGAAGTTTTAAAAGGTGTGCCAGTTACCTTGATTATTGCAGGTATTATGGCTATGGCTTTTATGGGCTTTTCCGGTCTCATCTCAATGTAGTGGAGGTGCCAGTAAATTAAATGAATCCAACATATTTATATTCTTTAGTTAGTATGGGGGGAATAGCAGCTGTTTTAGCTGCAGGTTTAGGTTTTGCCTCAGAACGTTTTAAAGTAGAACAAGATCCTAGAGTTGGTAAAGTCGAAGACGCCCTACCGGGAGTAAACTGTGGAGCTTGTGGTTATGCCGGTTGTAGTGCTTTTGCAGAAGCCGTAGCAGCTGGAGAAGCGCCAGTTAATGGTTGTCCTGTAGGTGGAGATAAAGTTGCAGCTGAAGTAGCTGAAATTATGGGAGCTGACTCAGATGACAGTGGTGATAAACTAGTAGCTGAATTATTATGTGCTGGTGGTATAAAAGAAACAGCTAAATCTGGTAAGTATCAAGGAATTCAGACTTGTAAAGCTGCAAATGCTGTTAATGGTGGAGAAAAATCATGTCAATACAGCTGTCTTGGTTTTGGTGATTGTGAGTCAGTTTGTCCTTTTGATGCTATTTATATGAGCGAAAATGGTTTGCCACAAATTGATCCAGAAAAGTGTACTGCTTGTGGTAAATGTATAACAGAATGTCCACGGAATATTTTGTTATTAGCACCAATGTCTGCTCAAAATCATATTAGATGTTCTTCTCATAATAGTGGTAAAATTGTTCGAAAAAGCTGTGAAGTAGGATGTATTGCCTGTAGTCTTTGTGCTAAAGTTTGCCCAGTAGATGCTATTGAAATCAAAGATAATTTGGCAGTTATTGACTACGAAAAATGTGTTAACTGTGGTAAATGTGCAGAAAAATGTCCAACTGGCACAATTCAATTTGAAGGAAAAATGATTGAAAAAGTTGAAATTAATGATAATTGTGTAGGTTGTACTCTCTGTGCTCGCGCCTGTCCTGTTGAAGCAATCGAGGGAGAGGTAAAAAATAGACACCAGATTGATCAAGATAAATGTATTCAATGTGGACTCTGTTTTGAAGCTTGTAATGTTAAAGCTGTTGACGTTTTTTATCAAGATTAAAATAAAGGCTAATTAAGCTTAAACCCGTCTCCATTATAAATGGGGACGGGTTTTCTTAACTTGCATAGTGTGGACATCTGCTGATAAAGATGTTAAAATATATAGTAATGGTAGTCAAAAAGAAATTAGTGGTGAAATAAATGAAAATAACAGATATCTTAACACTTTATGATAAAATTTTAATAGTTTTTGTAATTTCTTTAAGTATTATTTTATTTTTATTTCCTTTTTATAATTTTGACTTTAATTCTAATAATAATTTGATATTAAAAGTTCAGCTAGAAAATGAATTAATAAAAACTATAGATCTTGCTGCAAGTTATGAGCAGCCAATTCATTTTCAAGTTCAGGGGCCAATTGGGATTCATAAGATTGAAGTAGATCAAGGCCGAGTTAGGGTCGAAGAAGCTCCTAAAGATGATCCTTTAAAAATCTGTGAACAAACAGGATGGATTGAGAGAGCAGGCCCAATTATTGTTTGTGTTCCGAATAAATTGAGTATCTGGCTAGAAAATGATGATTCTGAGATAGATGGGATGAGCTGGTAAAATGAAAAAAACTCAAAAAATAGTTATCATAGCGCTTTTGATTTCATTAGGACTAGTTTTACATCTGGTAGAAAGTTTTTTTCCCTTGGCAACAATTGTTCCAGGAGCTAAACTAGGATTAGCTAATATTGTTTCTTTACTAGCTATTTATTTATTTCCTTTTACTGCAGCTTTGGAAGTGGTTATTTTTAGAGTTATCTTAGGTTCTTTACTTGCAGGAACTTTTATGACTATCAATTTCTATTTAAGTTTTAGTGGTGGTCTTTTAAGCTTTGTTTTAATGTATTTAGTTTATTATTTTTTAAAAAATAAATTTTCTTTAATTGGAATTAGTATAATTGGAGCTGTAGCACATAATATAGCTCAAATTATAGCAGCTTATTTTATTATTGCTAATCAAGGTATTTTTTATTATCTTCCTTTTCTAATGATTTTAGCCCTTCCAACTGGTTTGGGAGTAGGCTTAGTCAGTTATTTCACTCTCAAATATTTACCAAATTCTATTTTGAGGGGAGGTTTTAAAGATTAAAGAGGCCAAAGAAAATGACTTAAAATTAGTTTTAGCATCAGCTTCTCCTAGAAGAGAAGCAATTTTAAAACAATTAAAATTAAAATTTACAGTAGTACCTTCTAAAATTGATGAAAGTGAATTTAAGGCTGACAATCCAGTTGAATTAGTAGAAATTTTAGCTGTAGAAAAAGCAAAAGCAGTTGCTAAATTAGTAGAAAATGTAATAATTATAGCTGCAGATACTGTAGTTGTAGCTGATGATCAAATTTTAGGTAAACCAAAAAATAAAATTGAAGCTAAAAAAATGCTTAAAAAATTAAGTGGTCAAGAGCATCAAGTGATAACTGGTTTAGCAGTTTTAAATTCAGTTTCTGACGAAGTTCAAGCTGCAAATAATATTACTGAAGTTAAAATGTCTAATATAACAGAAGTAGAAATTGAAAAATATATTGAGCAAGAAAATATTTTAGATAAAGCTGGTTCTTATGCTATTCAAGGTTTAGGCGGTATTTTTGTTGAGGAAATAAAAGGCTCATATTATTCAGTTATGGGAATGCCTATTCATCAACTTGCTAAATTGTTAAAAGAGTTTAACTATGGAATCTTATAAGAGAAAGGAGCTAATTTTTGATGGAAGGTTTAAAAAGTAACTTTACCATCAAAGAATTACCAGCAGCAGAAAGACCAAGAGAAAAACTATTAAGAAAAGGAAGTAAATTTTTATCAAACGCTGAATTGCTAGCTTTAATTATTAGAACAGGTAATAAAGAAAGAACTGCAGTTGAACTAGCTCAAGATTTACTTAATCTTTATGGGGGCTTAAAGGGTTTACAAGATTTAAGTTGTGAAGAACTAAAAAAGATTAATGGAATCGGGACAGCCAAAGCAGCTCAAATAAATGCTCTAATTGAGTTAAGCTGCAGAATTTCTGCTTTAAAAAACCAAAAAAATGATTTGGTAAGTAATCCAATTCAAGCAGCAGAATTATTAGCAGCTGAAATGAGATTTTTAAAGCAGGAAGTTTTAAGAGTTATCTTACTTGATGTTAAAAATAAGGTAATTTCTGTACCTGAAATTTCTCGAGGTGGTCTTTCAAGTTCAATTGTTCATCCCAGAGAGGTTTTTAAAGAAGCAATTCGACGTAGTAGTGCAGCAATAATTTTAGTTCATAATCATCCTAGTGGTGATCCAACTCCTAGTGCTGACGATTTAAGTATTACTAAAAAACTAGTCAAAACAGGAAAAATTATTGGAATAGAAATAATTGATCATATTATTATTGCTGGTGATAAATATTTAAGCTTTAAAGAAAAAGGTTTATTTTAATTTTTATTAAAGTTTTATTTAATTTGAAAGGGGTTTTATTTAAATGGTTTTTAAATTTTTAAGTGCGCCATTCTCAAGGGATATGGGTGTTGACCTTGGGACAGCAAATACATTAGTTTATATTAAAGGTAAAGGGATTCTTATTCGAGAGCCTTCAGTTGTGGCTCTAAAAAAAGATAAACAAGAAGTACTTGCTGTTGGAAATGAAGCAAAGAGAATGATTGGTAGAACACCTGGGAATATTATTGCAGTCAGGCCAATGAAAGACGGAGTAATTGCTGATTTTGATGTTACAGAGTCAATGTTAAGATATTTTATAACTAAGGCTCATAAAAGAAGTAGAATGGTTAGACCACGAATAATCATCTGTGTTCCTTCTGGAGTTACAGAAGTAGAGAAAAGAGCTGTTATTGATGCTGCAGTTCATGCTGGAGCAAGAGAAGCCTATTTGATTGAAGAACCGATGGCAGCAGCAATTGGAGCTGGTCTACCAGTTCACGAGCCAACAGGTAATATGATAGTTGATATTGGTGGTGGAACTACAGAAGTTGCTGTTATTTCTTTAGGTGGAATTGTAACAAGCCGTTCTATTAGAATTGGTGGTGATGATATGGATGCCGCTATTGTTCAATATGTTAAAAGAAAATATAATTTAATGATTGGGGAAAGAACAGCTGAAGAAATCAAAATTGATATTGGAGCCGCTTTTAGTGATGATCCAGAAGGAACTAAAGAAATTAGAGGTCGTGATTTAGTAAGTGGCCTGCCAAAAACAATTGAAATCAATGGAGCAGAAATTCAAAGTGCTTTAGAAGAACCAGTTATTAATATTATTGATGCAGTAAAAATGACTTTAGAAAAAACACCACCAGAATTAGCTTCAGATGTTATGGATAGAGGAATTATTTTAACAGGTGGTGGTGCCTTATTACAGGGGCTGGATAAATTGTTAATTGATGAAACTCAAATGCCAGTTCATATTGCTGATAATCCTTTAGACTGTGTAGCTAAAGGAACAGGCATGGCTTTAGAGGAAATTGATTCTTTGAAAAAAATTCTAATTACACCCAAAAAATTATCTTAGGGGGTGTACCTGTTGTTTGACTTTAGCAGGAATACTTTAATTATAGCAGTTATTATTTTTTGTGTTTTATTTTTTAGTTTGATCAATATTAAAGGTATAGATATCCCCTTAATAAATTGGTTGAGTAATTTAATTTATAATACGATTACTCCAATTTTAAATTTATTAGAAAGTATATTTGAAAATATTAAAGATTTTTTTGTTACCCTTTTTTCAATTGATGAGATAAACCGAGAACTTACCAATTTAAGACAGGAAAATAATACACTCACAAGACAGATTCACTTTCTAGAAAATATTAACAGTGAAAATAAAAGATTAAGAAAACTGCTTCATTTTAAAGAAAAAGTGGATTATGAGTTATTAGGGGCAGAGGTAATAGCTAATTCTCCTTCCATTTGGGACAAAAGTATTACCATTAATCGTGGTACTGCAGATGGTTTACAAAAAAGAATGCCAGTAATAACTTATTCTGGCTATTTAGTTGGTCGTTTAGAAAAAGTAGGTAAAAATGCTGCTCAAGTGAGATTGATTACAGATCGCGAATTTGTAGTAGGAGCTATTATTGCTCGGGCTGATTCGAGAGAGATTGCTTTGGTTAGAGGTAGTGGTCGTTCTGATCAAGCAAATATAATGGATAATATAGCTTGGGATGCTGAAATTGAAAAAGGTGATCTTGTTTTAACTTCAGGTTTATCTAATAATTTTCCTTCTGGTTTAAAAATTGGAAAAGTTAAAGATATTGAGGCAGATAATTATGGTCTTTCTCAAAAATCTAAAGTTAACTTATTTATCAATAAAACTACTTTAGAAGAGGTAATGGTCATTACAAATTTTAAAACTAAAGCAGAAAATAAAGTTAATCCTAAAAAAGATATTAATAGTAATGAGGAAAGTGAAAAAGATGCAAAAATTGGAGAAAATAAAGATTAAAAAAAATATAATGGAGAGTTTGAATTGAAAAAATACCTATTTAATCTATTAATTTTAATTTTTCTTTTAATTTGTCAGCTCTTAATAGGTATCATTTTTCCAGCTTTAAACTTAATACCTGATTTTATCTTAATTTATGTAGTAATGAGAGCTATTATGTTTGGTGCTAAAGATGGAATGCTATTTGCTGCAACTGGTGGGATTTTACAGGATGTTTTTTTAAATTCTTTAATTGGTATTTTCACCCCAGTTAAAACTGCTATAGCTTTTTTAGCATCTTTGTTAACAGATAGATTTTTTCAGGAAAATTTATTGATCCCACCTTTAGCAGTTTTTATAGCAACTTTAATTCATGAAATATTATATTTATTGCTTAAAGAAAATTATTTATTTACAACCGATTATTTACTATTGTTTAAACAAATAATTTTACCAATGGCTATTTTAAATACTACAATTACTTTTATTAGCTATTTAAGCTATTTGCTTTGGCAAAGGTGGAATTTAAATGGATAGACATAAGTTTTTAAAAATAGCTATTATTTTAGTTTTTTTGCTTCTTTTAGTAAGGGCAGGATATTTACAGTTGATTTCTGGTGATTATTATTATCAGCTTTCTGAGGGAAATAGAATTTCAGTTAGGCCAATAAATGCTCCTCGAGGTAAAATTTATGATCGCAGAGGTGAAATTGTTGTTTCTAATAGACTCAGCTATAACCTCTATCTAATGCAAAATGAAATTCCACCTGAAAGTACAGCTAAAACAATTTTATCTAAACTCTCAGAATTGAGTTCTTTGTCAAAATCACGTTTAATGAATAATTATCAGAATTCTGAATCCAAAAATTCAGTTAGACCAATAATTTTAGCGCGTCATCTAACTAAAGAAGATATGGTAATAATTGCAGAAAACAAGGATTTATTACCAGGTTTATTAGTTAAAGAAGCTTCAATGCGTGATTATATTTATCCTGAAGAATTAGTTCATATTACTGGCTATATTGGAGAAATTAATCGTAAAGAATTAATTGCATTTAATGAAGCTGGTTATGATTATAGTGGTGGTGATTTTGTTGGTAAAGATGGACTGGAAAAAGAATACGAATTTTACTTAAAAGGAAATCCTGGGGCTGAACAAATAGAAATTAACAGTCGAGGGAAAAAGATAAAAACGATTGGGGTCAAAAAACCAACTCCAGGCAATGATCTAGTATTAAATATTGATTTTGCCCTTCAGCATAATGTAGAAAAAATATTAGAAAATAATTATTCTAGATTAAGAAAAGAAGCAAAAGAAGATGAAGATCGATCTGCCCCAACAGCTATTTCAGCGGTTGTGATGGATATTAATACAGGTGGTATTATTTCTGCTGCTAGTTTGCCTGATTATAATTTAAATTTGTTTGCAAGAGGAATTAGTAATCAAGATTACCAAAAATTGAGAAGTAATCCTTTAAGACCAATGGTTAATAGAAATATTATGACAACTGTTCCTCCTGGCTCTATTTTTAAATTAGTTACAGGTACAGCAGCCATGAAAGAATTAGGAGTTAGAGCTAATACAAGTTTTTATGATTCAAATGGAACTTTTAAAATTCCTAATTGGTCTCGTCCATTTAAAAATTGGAATCCTTATGGAGAAGGCAGATTAGATTTTGTAAGATCAATTGCCCGTTCTAATAATGTAGTATTTTATGAACTAGGATATGAATTATATAAAGAATATCAAGGTGAAAAATTAGCAGAATATGCACGCAAATATGGATTAGGAACTAAAACTAATATTGATCTACCAAGTGAAAAAGCAGGCTTAGTTCCAGATGATAAGTGGAAAAGAAAGAATCTTGATCAGGGTTGGTATCCTGGGGATTCAGTTAATTTAGCTATTGGTCAAGGAAGTTTAATGACAACTCCAGTTCAATTAGTTTCTCTTATTTCAGCTGTAGCAGGAGAAGGTATTGCCTATCAACCTCAGTTAGTAAAAGAAATTAGAAATTCAGAGGGAGAAATAATAAAAGAATTTAAACCAGTAGTTAATATCAATTTAAAAAGTGAAATTGAAAACAGAGTTTTTAAAACTCTAAAACAGGGAATGCATGATGTTGTTAATAAAAATTATGGGACTGCATCTAGACATTTTAGACATTTTCCAGTTACTATTGCTGGTAAAACAGGTACTGCTCAAACTGGAGGAGCTAACCATGGTTGGTTTGGAGCTTTTGCCCCTTATGAAGACCCGCAAATTGCAATAGTAGTTTTTGTTGAAAATGGGGGATCAAGTGGTTATGCAATTCCTGTTGCTAGAGAAATAATGGCTTATTATTTTGGTCTAAAAAATTCTAAAAACCAAAAGAATAGAGTTTATTACCATAGTCGTGAAAATATTTATTAAATTAAGTTCTAAAAGGGAGAGATTTTATGGCTTCTGTTTTTTCTTTTCAAGCAGTTTCTGATGGTATAGTTATGAATTTTAGAAAAGGGAGTAGTTTTAGTAACTTAAAAAAGGCTATTAAAATACATGCTCTTGAAGCAGCTGATTTTTTTAAAGGGGTTAATTTATATTTAAATTTAAGCGGTTTAGAATTAACTTATACAGAATTAGCAGAGTTAATGGAAATAGTAAAAAATTATAATCAGGTTAATAAAATATATTTTACCGCTAAAAATAAAGTAGAAAAAAGTAAAAAGCAAAATCCAGAAGCTGTAATCATCAATAGAACCTTACGTTCAGGTCAAAGATTAAAACATCATTCAAATGTGGTTATTGTTGGAGATGTAAATCCAGGTGCAGAAGTAATTGCAGGTGGAGATATTATAGTTTTTGGAAAGATTAGAGGAGTTGTTCACGCTGGGGCTGGTGGAAATGATAAGGCTCAAATTGTAGCTCGGAAATTAAATCCAACTCAACTTAGAATAGCCTCTTTTATTGCTAGATCACCAGATGATGATAGTTCAGGTCTAGAAGCAGAAAGAGCTTGTGTTAATGAAGGCCAAATTATGGTAAATAAAATTTAATATAATTTCAGGAGGGATTGAATTTGGCAGGTAAAACAATTGTTATTACTTCAGGTAAAGGTGGGGTAGGAAAAACTACTTCCTCGGCTAATATTGGTACTGCCTTAGCAATGCAGAAAAAAAAGGTGTGTTTAATTGATGCTGATATTGGTTTGAGAAATTTGGATGTTGTAATGGGGCTTGAAAATAGAATTGTTTATGATATTGTGGATGTTGTAGAAAATAATTGTAGGTTAGAACAGGCAATGATTAGAGATAAGCGTTATGATGGATTATATTTACTACCAGCAGCTCAAACTAGAGATAAAACAGCAGTTAATCCTGCTCAAATGGAAGAATTAATCACAGAATTAAAAAAAGAGATGGATTATATAATTGTTGATTCACCTGCAGGAATTGAGCAAGGTTTTAAAAATGCAATTGCAGGTGCAGATAAAGCAATTATAGTAACAACTCCAGAAATTTCTGCTGTGCGTGATGCTGATCGAATTATTGGGCTTTTAGAAGCTGAAGGAGTAAGAGATCCAGAAGTGATTATTAATCGGATTAGAGCTGATATGGTTGATCGAGGAGATATGATGGGAATTGATGATATGATCGAAATACTTGCCATCAATTTAATCGGTATTGTACCAGAAGATGAAGGCATTGTTGTTTCCACAAATAAAGGTGAGCCGATTGTTATAAATGATAATGCTCAAGCAGGTAAAGCTTATCGAAATATTGCTCGGAGAATTATGGGTGAAGATTTACCAATGATGAAATTAGAAAAAGATAATTTTATAACTCGATTTAAAAAATTAGTAGGTTTAGCTTAATATAAGGGGGGGAGTAAAATCGATATATTAAAATGGCTTGGTTTAAAAAGTGATGATAAGCAAAGTAAAAATGTTGCAAAAGAAAGATTACAATTTGTACTTGTTCAGGATAGAGTT
Source organism: Halanaerobium praevalens DSM 2228 (assembly GCF_000165465.1). GTDB lineage: Bacteria > Bacillota > Halanaerobiia > Halanaerobiales > Halanaerobiaceae > Halanaerobium > Halanaerobium praevalens. The sequence continues at coordinate 1,367,198 of NC_017455.1, read as the reverse complement.
AAACTCACTCCAGAAGAAATGGATGCAATGAGGGATGAACTAATTGAAGTTTTAAGTAAATATATAGATGTTGATTCCCAAAAGATAGAGATGGATGTTAAAAGAGAAGATGATATGACTGCTCTTGTTGCCAATTTCCCCCTTAAGGGTTCTAAATAGAGGGGCTATTAATTATGAACTGGAATAAGAAATTTTTGCGGTATTTAAATTTTAATGTTCCTTTAACTGTAATTTGCTTAATTATTATTGGTTTTATTAGCATTAGTTCTGCAGTTGAAATAAATCAGGTAGATAGTGGAGCTTTAAGATTTTTGCAAAAGCAGGCAGTCTCAGTTATACTGGGCCTGCTGGTGATTTTAATTTCACAAGCTTTTGATTATAAAATTTTCAAAGAATATGCAGCTGTTATTTATATTATAATGTTAGTGATGTTAACAGGAACATTATTTATTGGTCAAAATATTTCTGGAGGAGCTCGCTGGTTAAGCATAGGTGTTTTTAATCTTCAAACTTCAGAATTATCAAAAATAATGTTGATTTTAGTCTTAGCAGCTGTGATTGATAATAATTCTGATGATATGGGTTATTTAAAAGGAATGTTTTTACCATCAGTAACTGCCCTAATTCCCTTTTTGCTTGTTGTTTTGCAAAATGATTTGGGTACAGCTTTAGTTTTATTTTTTATTTATTTAGTTATGCTTTTTGCTGGTGGAGGTAATTTTAAGTATATGGCTTTGGTTTTTGGTGGCGGTTTTTTAGTAACGGTATCTGTTATTACAGCACATGTGCTTTGGCAGACACCACTTCCATTTTTAAAAGAATATCAATTAAATAGGTTAATTGTTTTTATTAATCCTAATATTGATCCACATGGTAGTGGCTATAATATTATTCAATCTATAATCGCTTTAGGTTCAGGAAGAACTTTTGGCAAAGGCTTATTTGCGGGAACTCAAAATCAACTTAATTTTTTGCCAGAAAAACATACTGATTTTATTTTCTCTGTTATTGGAGAAGAATTTGGTTTTTTAGGTACAATGCTTGTAATTTTACTCTTTCTATTTTTATTATGGCAATTTTTAAAAATTGCTGAAAATGCCAGAGATCATTATGGCTATTTAGTAGTAATCGGAATTATGGCTATGTTTTGGTTCCATATTTTAGAGAATATAGGAATGACTATGGGAATTATGCCTATTACAGGTGTTCCCTTGCCTTTTATTAGTTATGGTGGAACTTTTATGTTGACTTCATTAATTGCAATTGCTATAGTAATTAATGTCAATTTAAGAAAAAATAAATTAATGTTTTAAAAGAAAATTATTAACAAATTAGATTTAGAAATCATGAGGTGGTTTTTTGCAGTATAAAGAAAAAATAATTGATAATTTATATAAAATATCTAACCCAGAAAGATATACAGGTAATGAATGGAATTCAATTAATAAAGAATGGAAAAAAGAAAGATTAAAAGTGGCTTTAGCTTTTCCTGATGTTTATGAAATCGGGATGTCCCATTTAGGGCTTAAAATTTTATACCATTTAATTAATAAAGAAGAAAATATGCTGGCAGAAAGAGTTTATGCTCCCTGGCAGGATATGGAAGATTTAATGCAAAAAGAAGAGATTCCCCTTTACACTCTGGAATCTTATCACGAAATTAAAGATTTTGATATTTTAGGTTTTACCTTACAGTATGAAATGAGTTATACAAATATTTTAAATATGCTTAATTTAAGTGGGATGGAACTATTTGCTTCTGAGCGAGAGGAAAGTGACCCTCTAATAATTGCTGGTGGTTCAACTGTTTTTAATTCAGAACCGATAGCAGCTTTTATAGATTTATTTTTTGTAGGAGAAGCAGAATCAATGATTATTAAGCTTTTAAATGAGTATCAAAACTTAAAAAAAGCTGGCCTAAATAAATTTGAAATTTTGAAAAAATTGAGTAAAATGCCAGGTATTTATGTTCCTTCTTTATATAGTGAAGAGTATGGAGAGCAGGGAGAAATTTTAGCTTTAAATTCTCAAGCAGAGGTAAAAGAAAAGGTAAAAAAGCAGGTAGTCCAAAATTTAGATCAAGCTTTTTATCCAACTGATTTTCTAGTTCCTTATCGCGATACTGTTCATGAAAGAGTTGTTTTAGAAATTTCGCGAGGTTGTACTAGAAGCTGTAGATTTTGTGCAGCAGGAATGGCTTATCGACCAGTTCGCGAAAGAAGTGTAGAGCGTTTAATTGAATTAGCAGAAAAAGCCTTAAAATCAACAGGCTATGATGAAATTTCTTTAACCTCCTTGAGTACTGTTGATTACACAGATGCTAAAAACTTAATAAAAAAAATGACAGAAAAATTTAGTGATAAAATGATTAGTGTTTCTTTATCTTCTTTGAGAGTAGATAAATTTTCAGTAGAATTAGCAGAAGAAGTAAATAAAGTTCGTAAAACTGGTTTAACTTTTGCTCCAGAAGCAGGAAGTCAGCGTTTAAGAGATGTTATCAATAAAAATGTGAGTGAAGAAGATATTTATTCAGCTGCTAAAGCTGCCTTTGAAAATGGCTGGTCTAAAATTAAATTGTATTTTATGATTGGTTTACCAACTGAAACTATGGAAGATGTAAAAGCAATTGCTGAAATGGCCAAAAAAATTAAAGAAATTGGTCAAAAAGTTAGAAAAAACACTAAAAAACGGATGAGAAAAATCCAAGTTTCAGTAAGTGTTTCAACTTTTGTACCTAAAGTATTTACTCCTTTTCAATGGCATAAAATGGATGATCGAGAAACAATTATTAAAAAACATGATTATTTAAGAGCTAATATAAAAGGGAGAAGCTTTTCCTTTAGCTGGAATGATCCTCAACTTTCTCGCTTAGAAGGGGTTTTAGCTAGGGGAGATAGAAGATTAGCTCCAGTAATTGTTTCAGCTTGGAAAAAAGGAAGTCGATTTGAAGGTTGGCATGAGTGCTTTGAAGCTGAAATTTGGGAAGAAGCTTTTAAAGAAAATAAAATAAATCCAGAGCAATATTTGAGAGCAAGAGCTAGTGAAGAAATATTTTCTTGGGAAAAAATTGATATTGGAATCCCTAAATCCTTTTTATTAAAAGAATATAAAAATGCTGAGGCAGAAGTTTTAATTGATGATTGTAGATTTGATGATTGTCATAACTGCTCAGTTTGTGGTAATTTTGGAGTTAATTTAGAATTAGTAGGTGATCAAGCAAATGAATTATAGAATCAAATTTGCTAAATTAGAAGATTTAATGTATATTTCACATTTAGAAGTGATTAAAACTTTAAGAAGAATAATTAGGAGGGCAGAATTGCCAGCCGCTTTTTCGCAGGGTTATAATCCAAGAATCAAGCTTGCAATTGGACCACCTTTAGCTGTTGGTTTAATTAGTAAAGGAGAATATTTTGATCTTGAATTAGAAACTGAATTAGATAGTCAGCAAATAATTAGAGACTTAAATGCAGTTTCACCACAAGCACTTAAATTTTTAGAGGCAGTTAAAGTTCCAACTGATATTAGATCCTTATCTTCTTTATTAGATACTGCTATCTATACAATTAAATTTGATTATTCAAAAGCAAAAACTTTAGCTGCTGAGAAGAAAATGTTAGAAGAATTTATGCAGCAAGAAGAAATTATGATTATTAGACACCGTAGGAAAAAATCAGACAGAGAACTAGATTTAAAAACAAGAATATTTTCTGCAGAAATAAAAGAAAAGAATCACTGGCAATTTGCAGTTGTAACAGGAAGTAGGGGGAATGTTAGACCAGAAGAACTTAATCGTGCTTTAAGAACAAAATATCCAGAAATCAAGGAGTTTTCTCCTCTACAAGTTATCAGAGAGGGAGTATTTGTTAAAGATGGAGAAGCATATCTAGCTCCCTATGCAGAAAAGTTCATCGGGAGTTGAAATAGATGAGTAGACAAATAGTAATTAATTCGGAATATCGGGAAAGAAGGGCAGCTTTACTAAATAATAATTCTTTAGAAGATTTATTTTTTGAAAGAGATACTTATCATAAAATAGCAGGGAATGTTTATCGAGGTAGAGTTCAAGATGTATTACCAGGAATGCAAGCAGCATTTGTAGATATTGGTATTTCTCGTAATGCCTTTATTCATTTAAATGACTTATACCCTATTTTAAGTAATGATCAAAAAAAGAAATTAAGTCAAAAAGATTTAAATATTAAGCATGTTTTACAACCTGGTCAGTGGTTAATGGTTCAAGTTGTAAAAGAGCCAATGGGCAGTAAAGGAGCTAAAGTTACTTGTAAAATTTCAATCCCAGGTCGCTTTTTTGTTTATATTCCTTCTGATAATAAAATCGGTATCTCTCGCAGAATTGATGATGATGGAGAAAGAGGGAGACTTAAATCAATAGCTCAAGATTTAAAAAATGGCAAAGAAGGACTAATTATTAGAACAAATGCCAGAGATGAAAGTTATACAAAATTGCAAAATGATTATAATTTTTTATCTGGAACGTGGAAAAGAATTAGAAATGATTTTTTTAAGAAAAATAATATTGATATTTTATATCAAGAAGAAGATTTATTAAAAAACTTAATTAGAGATTATTTAGATGAGAAGATAGACCGAGTAGTAGTTGATGATAAAAAAGATTATCAGCGTTTAATAGATTTGACTTCAGTTTTTGCACCTGATCTTAAAAATAGAATTGCTCTTTATCAGCGTAATATACCTATTTTAGCAGCATATAATATTGAAAAAGAAATAGAAAGCTTACTTCAGCGTAAAGTCTGGTTAAAGTCAGGTGGTTATTTAGTCATTGATCAAACAGAAGCTTTAGTTTCAATAGATATTAATACAGGTAAGTTTACAGGTAAAAAGAATTTACAAGATACCATTGTCAAAACAAATAAAGAAGCTGTAGCAGAAATAGCAAGACAAATTAAATTGAGAGATATTGGCGGAATTATAATTATAGATTTTATTGATATGAACAATCACTCTGACCAGCAGTCTGTAACAGATTTATTAGCAAATGAGCTGGAAAAAGACAGGACTAAAACTTCTATTTTAGGTTTTACTCAATTAGGATTATTAGAAATGACAAGAAAAAAAGTAAGAGAAGGCTTTGGCACTTTAATGCAAAAAGATTGTCCTGTTTGTGGAGGAACTGGTAAAGTGTTATCAGAATCTACTGTAGCTATGAAGGTTATTCGAAAAATTGATGAAATTATAAGTCGCAAAAAATATCCAGCAGTTTCATTAGAAGTTCATCCAGAAGTAGCAGCAGTTTTAATTGGAGCTGGAGGAGAAAAATTGCAAGAGTTGGAAGAAAAGTTTGAAGTTGATATCTTTATTAGTGGAAATGCTGAATTAAAATATGAAGATATAATTATTGAAAAAGGAAGTAAAGAAGATTTGCAGCCTGAAATTTTAGATTTAGATGCTGGTGATCGAATTACTGTTAAAATAGAAGATCAACATGCGAGTAATGAAAGTGCTGGCATAGGAAGAATTGATGGTTATATAATTATTGTAAATGGAGCTGGTAATATGGTTGATAATGAAGTTGAAATTATAATTGATGATCTTCATCGGACTTATGCACGGGCCCATTTAGCATAAATTTATTTCTTTTTTAAATAAAATTTGATTTAAAATTAAATAAATTACTAAAAAAACAATTGATTTTCTTATTTACTTGACTATAAGGTTCAACTGTGCTAGAATTTATATCTGGAGTTATTTATCCAGCCTTCAATTTGAAGGTGCCAAAACCGCACGGTACAGGTTCAAAAATCTCTATTTAAAAGAGTACCTTATCCGGCGAGTCTGAGGTAAGGGAGGTGTAACATAAATGTACGCTATTATTAAAACTGGTGGTAAACAATACCGCGTTGAAGAAGGTCAAATAATTAAAATTGAAAAGCTTTCTGCTGAGGAAGGCGAAAACGTTGAATTTGATCAAATTTTAGCTGTTTCTGATGATAATGGTTTAAAAGCAGGTTCTCCTATGATAGAAGGAGCTTCTGTTAAAGGAAAAGTAATTGACCAAGGTAAAAACAAAAAAATTGTTGTTTTTAAGTATAAGCCAAAAATCAGATATCGTAAAAAGACTGGTCATAGACAGCCTTATACTAGAGTCTTAATTGAAGACATTAATGCTTAATTTTATATAAAGAATTAGCAAATATTAACTTGAAAGTTAATATCGAACTTTTAAATATTTTAAAATTTATTTTCTAAGGGGGTGGAGTTAAATGTCCCAGAAGAAGGGTGTTGGTAGTTCCCGGAATGGTCGTGATAGTGAATCGAAACGACTAGGTGTTAAAGAATTTGATGGTGAATTCGTATCTGCTGGAAGTATTTTAGTACGTCAAAGAGGTACTAAATTCAAGCCAGGTTTAAATGTTGGACGTGGCAGTGATGATACTTTATTCTCCAAGGTTAACGGTTATGTTAAATTTGAGAGAAAAGGTAGAAAAAATCGTCAAATTAGTGTCTATACAGAAGATCAAGTAGCAGCTATTGCTAACTAATATTATTGTATAATATCCCTCAGTGCTCTAGGTGCTGAGGGTTTTTTTAATTTTTATAAAACCAGGAGGTGAAAAATATGTTTATAGATGAAGTAGAATTTAAAGTTAAAGCTGGAGATGGCGGCAATGGTGTTGTCAGCTTTCGTCGGGAAAAATATATTGATCAAGGTGGTCCTGACGGTGGTGATGGTGGTGATGGTGGTAGTATTATTCTTAAGGTAAATGAAGGAATGAATACTTTAGCTGATTATCGCTATAATAATATTTATAAAGCTGATCGAGGTGAAAATGGTAAAGGTAAAAAAATGCATGGTAAAACAGGAGAAGATCTTTATTTAGATGTGCCCCCTGGAACTATGATTTATGATGCAGACACAGATCAATTTCTAGCTGATTTAACAGAAGCTGGTGATCAATATGTAATTGCTGCAGGTGGTAAAGGTGGCCGTGGTAATGCTAAATTCAAAAAATCAACTAGAAAAGCACCTCGTTTTTCTGAGACTGGTGGTACAGGTGAGCTTAGAAAAATAAGATTAGAATTAAAGGTTTTAGCTGATATTGGCTTAGTAGGTTATCCTAATGTTGGTAAATCAACTTTAATTTCTCAAGTATCACATGCTAAACCTAAGATAGACTCATACCATTTTACTACTTTACATCCTAATTTAGGTGTAGTTAAGTATGGAGATTATAAATCCTTTGTTATGGCAGATATTCCTGGTATAATAGAAGGAGCACACCAAGGTACAGGTTTAGGGGATGAGTTTTTAAAGCATTTAGAAAGAACTAGGCTTTTAGTTCATGTAATTGATGTTTCCGGTATTGAAGGTCGAGATCCTTTAAAAGACTTTGAAACAATTAATAATGAATTAAACAAATATAATGATTATTTAGCTTCTTTAGAACAGGTTATAGCTTTAAATAAAATTGATCTTGAAGTTGGTAGACAAAATATTGAAACTGTTAAATCAGAATTAAATGAAAAAGGATACAGTGTTTTTCCTATTTCAGCAGTTACAGGAGAAGGTTGTAAACCTTTAATTTATCATTTAGGAGAAAGATTAGAGGAAGTCCCTGCTCGAGAAATTGAAAAAGAAGAAGAAATTTTAATAACTCCTGATTTTGTTGATGAACTTTATTTAGAAAAATTAAATAAGAAAAAATATGAGCTTAAAGGTAGCTTATTAGATTCTTATTTGGAAAAAACAGATTTTAATAATGAAGCAGCAGTTAAAAGATTAATGCGGGTTTTAAAACACAACGGTTTAAATAAATTAATGGAAAAAAAGAAAGTTGAAGAAGGAGATACTGTAGTTATTGGTCCTTTAGAATTTGATTATGTAGAATAAAAAGCAGAGTAAAAATTTGTTTTTAAATAAAGTATGAAAGAAGGTGAAATTAATGTTAACAGGTAAAAATAGAAGTTATTTACGTAGTGAAGCTAATTCTTTAAATCCAATTGTTCATGTTGGTAAAGATGGAATAACAGAATCAGTAATTGAACAATTAGATTCAGCTTTAGCAGATCATGAATTACTGAAAGTAAGAATTTTAGAAAGTACAGGTAGAACAACTCGTTCTGCTGCTGAAGAACTTGCTACTGCAACTGGAGCTGAGCTTGTTCAGGTTATTGGTGGAATAGCAGTTTTGTTTAGACAGCGTGAAGAAGACTCAAATTTTAAACTTTAAACAATAATTATACCCGGGGGAGATTTCCATAGGGAGGAAATTTTATGTCAAAAGTTAAAATAATTACAGATAGCTGTTCTGATTTACCAGCTGCAATCATAGAAAAATATGGGATTGAATTTTTAAATATTGAGGTAAATATTGATAATAAAATTTATTATGACCGAGCTGATTTAGAGCCAAAAGATTTTTATAATTTGATCAAAGATCAAAAGCAAGTTCCTAAAACATCAAGGCTTACTCCAGATAAATTTAAAAATATTTATCAAAAGTATTTAAATGATTATGATCATATATTAGTAATTGCTTTTTCATCTAAATTAAGTGGTATTTTAGAATCAGCTGTAATTGCTAAAAAAGAAATGGCTGCAGAAAAAATTACAATTATTGATTCAAAAGCTGCTTCTATTGGTCAAGGCATATTGGTATATCAAGCTGCTAAAATGCTAAAAAATGGTCAAAAACTAAAAGAAGTAGTTAATAAAACTATGGCTGATGCTGCTAAAATGGAGCATATTTTTGCAGTAGGTGACTTAGAAATGCTAAAAAGAGGTGGCAGAATTTCTAAGGCAAAAGCTTTAATGGCCAATGTCTTAAATATTAAACCCATACTTCATATTTTAGATGGAGAAATTTTACCACATGATAAAGTTAGAGGTAAAAAAAGAATGATTTCTTATTTATTAAAAGAAATAAAAACAAAAGCAGATCAACCAGAAAATCAGGTAATCGGACTTGCTTATTCAGAAGATCAAGAAGCTGCTTTAAAATTAAAAAAAGAAATTGAAAAAGAATTTGAACCAAAAGAGGTTTTTTTAACAGAAATTGGGGCTGCAGTTGGTTCTCATGCTGGGCCTGGAACTTTAGCAATTGTTTTTAAAAATAGTAAAGAGATTGCTAAACCAAAATTATATTAAATCCTACATTACTAAGCTAATAGAAAAGTGTGATTATAAATGGCTATTTTAAATATTAATAATCTCAAAAAAGAATATGGAATTGATACAGTTCTCAAAGATTTTTCGCTTAATGTAAATCAAGGAGAAGCAGTTGCTTTAATTGGAGCTAATGGATCAGGTAAAACCACTATTTTTAAAATTATTAGTGGTCAAGAACACTATTCTAGAGGTACTGTTTCAGTTAGAAATGATATTGAAGTTGGTTATTTGGACCAGCTTCCTGATTTTTCTAGTGATTTAACAATTTATCAAGAGTTAGAAAAAGTATTTGCAGATGTTAAAAAACAAATTAAAAAAATGAAAGAATTAGAAAATGAAATTGCTAAAAAAGGAAAAAAAGTAGAAGAAGCAGAACTTGATTCTGAAAACTTAGCTAAAACTATGAGAGAATATAGTTTTTTGCAAGAAAAATTTGAAAAAGGTATTGGTTATGAATATCAGAGTAAAATTAGGCAGGTTGCTGCTGGAATGGGGTTTGATGAACTAGAAATACAAGCAAAAACCTTAGACCAGTTAAGTGGAGGCGAAAAAACAAGAGTGGGGCTGGCTAAATTACTTTTATTAGAGCCTGATTTGCTGCTTTTGGATGAGCCTACAAATCATTTAGATCTTAAATCAGTTGAATGGTTAGAAAATTATTTGAACTCATACCAGGGTAGTTTATTGATTATTTCTCATGATCGTTACTTTTTAGATAATACCATTGAGCGGATAGTAGAAATTAAACATGGAAAAAATGAAGATTATAGTGGTAATTATAGCTATTATCAAAAAGAAAGAAAAAGAAGATATGAACAGCGTTTAAGGGAATATAAAAATCAGCAAAAAAAGATAAAAGAATTAGAAGATGCTATAGAACAACTTTATATTTGGGGAAGATCTAGAGATAGTGAGAAAATGTTTAAACGCGCTAAAGCAATGGAAAAAAGATTGGAAAGAATTGATAGGATAGAAAAACCACAGCTGAAAGCAAAGAAAATGAATCTAGAGCTTGATCCTTCTATTAGAGGTGGAGATGACGTTTTATTTGTAGAAAATTTAACCAAAACTTTTGCTGATTTAAATTTATTTCAAGATCTTAGTTTTGAACTCCACCGCAGTGATAAAGCAGCAATTATTGGAGATAATGGAACAGGTAAATCAACAATTTTGAGAATTATAATGGGTGAGTTAACTGCAGATCAAGGTCAAGTTAAAATAGGAACTAATATCTATCCTGCCTATTATCGTCAGGAATTTGAAGGTTTTAATCCCGAAGATGATTTAATTACTGCTTTACAAAGAGAAACTGCTGTTACTAATTCTACTGCTCGTGATATGCTAGCTTCTTTTTTATTTACTGGAGAAGATGTATTTAAAAAAGTAAAACAATTAAGTGGAGGCGAAAAGAGCAGATTGCGGCTATTACAGCTGATGAGTGGTAACTACAATTTTTTAATTTTAGATGAACCAACAAACCACCTTGATTTAGCCTCTCGTGAAGTTTTAGAAGAAGCTTTAAATGATTATCAAGGTACAGTTTTAATTGTTTCTCATGATCGTTATTTTTTAGATAAAGTTGTTGGCTGTATCTATGAGTTAAAGCAAAAGCGATTAACTAAATATTATGGAGATTATAGTTATTATAAAGAAAAAAAGAAAAATGAAGAAAGTGCTGTAGTTGAAAAAAACAAGCAGCAAAAAAGTGAAGGTAAACTTGATTATGAAGCTCAAAAAGAGGCTCGTAGTAAAGCAATGAGAAGAGAAAAAAGACTGAAAGAGTTAGAAACTGAAATAGAAAAACTAGAAAAAGAATTAATTGAATTAGAAGCAAAAATGACTGCAGAAGAAAATATTGATCAATTTGAGCTTTTACAAGAGTTAAAAGCAGAATATGAGCTAAAAAATAACAAGTTGGATAGTTTATACCAAGAATGGGAAGAACTTATTTAAAAACTGAAGCTTATAATAATTGAATTCCGAATTTAAAAATGTGAGGTAAAAAAATGGATAAGATCATTAACAGTTTTGAGATAAAACCTGAAAAAATAAAAATCTCCCAAAAAACTAAAAATCAGTGGCAAAATCTTCTGGAGTTAATTGTGAAAAATTCAGATGCTAAAGAGGCTATATTAACTGAATATAATAAACCTTATTTAGAAATTATTAAAATAAGTAAATCAAAAAAAGCATTTTTTAAAGAAGGAGAAAAAATTAAACTTTGTGGTCATTATTGTCAAAATGTTATTGAAAATAAGCAATTTTTAGAAGTTAATGATGCTACTAAAAATTCTGTTTGGCAAAGAGCACCAGAATTAGAATTCGGGATTAACTCTTATTTAGGATATCCAATTTTTTGGCCTACTGGTGAAGTTTTTGGTACTATTTGTCTGCATGATACTCAAAGTAGAAACTTTAGTTCTGAAACTAAAACTGAATTAAAATTCAGCAGTCAATTAATCGAAAATAGTTTGGAAATATTATATCAAAATCAGGTTAATAAAAGGTTATTAGATTATTATTCAGATTTATTAAATACACTGCCAGTTGGAATAATGATTGAAAATAAAGCTGGTAAAATTTTAAAAGTTAATAAAGCAATGGAAAAAATTACTGGTTATAAAAAAGAAGAACTCTTATTAAATACAGTTTTTGACACTTTAGTACCCATAGATCAGAAAAAAATGGCTAAAGCTAATATTAAAAGAATTTTAGCAGGAGAAGTTTTAAAACATGAGCTGCCATCAGCTACTAATAATGGTGAAGAAAGATTTGTTAGACTTCTAGAACAAAAAATAAATTTACCTAATAATCAAGCTGGGATAATTTCAATTCAAAGTGATATTACTGATAAAGTTAAATATGAAAAACAAATTAAATATGCAAGTTATCATGATAGTTTAACGGATCTTTATAATCGTTCTTATTTAGAAAATAAAATTCCAATTTTAAATAAACAACAAAAATTTCCTTTAGCTGTAATTATGGCAGATTTAAATGGACTTAAACTAGTAAATGATACTTATGGTCATAATGCAGGTGATGAGCTTTTAAAGAAAATGGCTAATATTTTAAAAATAACCTGTAGAAAAAGTGATATCATTGCCCGTTGGGGTGGAGATGAATTTATTATATTATTACCTAAAACTGATCAAAAAGAAGTAAAAAAAGTAATTAAAAGGATCAAAAACAAGCTTAAAAATACTTATTTGAATTTAAAAAATGATAACAAATTACCTCTTTCAGCAGCTTTAGGATGTGGAATTCAAAATTATTATTATCAAGATTTTTTCAATATTTTAGCAGAAGCAGAAGCTCAAATGTATAAGAAAAAATTAATAGAAAGTAAAGCACTTAAAAATAATATAGTAAAAAATATTTTAAAAACTTTGAGTGCAAATAGTCAAGAAACTCCAGGTCATTCCCAAAGAATGGCTGTTTTATCTGAAAAATTTGCCAAAAAGCTTAATTTAAGTGAAGCTGAAATTAATAAACTGCTTTTAATTTCTAAACTACATGATATCGGTAAAACTGTAATTCCTAAAAATATTTTAAATAAAAAAGAAGAACTAACTAAATCAGAATGGGAACAGATTAAAACACACCCAGCAGTTGGTCATCGAATTTTAAATACAACTGAAGAATTTTCTCATATTTCAGAAGAAATTTTATCACATCATGAAAGATGGGATGGTCGGGGTTATCCTCGTGGTTTAAAAAGAGAGGAAATACCATTTTTAGCTAGAATTATTAATTTAGTTGATGCTTATGAAGTTATGACTCACCAAACAAGTTATCAAAGGGCTTTGACTAAAGCAGAAGCCTTAGCTGAAATTGAAGAAAATTCTGGCACTCAATTTGATCCTAAACTAGCAAAATTGTTTATAGAATTATTGCAGGAATAGAATGATTTCATTTAATTATTTCAAAAATTAAGTCAATAATTATTTAGCAAAAATTGAACTATGTAAAAAATAAAATTATTAATAAAACTGGAGGTTTAAAAAATGAAAAAATTTTTTAAAAAAAGCTCCATTTATATTTTATTGCTGATAATAGCTGCTGGAATTATTTTTAGTTTAAATAATTATTATGGTGCTAAAATTTCAGCTGATATCAAGACTGAACTGAATCAATTAGCTGAAAATAATAATTATCAACTCGAATTAGCAAAGCTTAGCGCAAATCCTTTACTCCAGCGAATAGAGATTAGAAATTTAGACTTAAAGAAAAAATATAATTATAATTTAAATATTTCAGAGGCCAAAATTTACTTAAGCTGGCAGCAAGTTTTCAATTACCTATTTGAACAGGATTTTAAATTAGCAAAGAATTTCGAAAGTGAAATTAAAAATCTGGCTTATTCAAGTTTGGTAAATAATTATCAACTTAATTTTAAAGGTGCACAATTAGCATATCAAGGTGATTTAAGTCAAGCTAAAGTAGAAAAATTAGATCAAACTGAAGATCTTTACTTTTTATTAGAAGATGCCCATAATTTAAGCTTAAAAGCTGATGAAGTTAAATATGATTATCCTTTTTATAGATACTTAGGTTTTAATAAGAAAAATTGGGATAAAATTTCAAGCTTTGATCATTTTGTACTAAAAGCTAATTATGATGAACAAAAACAGTTAATTCAATTAGAAGAATTTAATTTAAGTGGAGATATTTTAAAAATTATTTTTAATTTAAATTCAGAATTAGCTTATAATAAAAAAGAGCCTAAAATTGAAATTGAAAATCTAGCAGGAAAATATGATTTGTTAATTGCTGGTCAAGATTTAGGATTTGAGCCAACTTCTATTTTTAAAGAACTTAAATTTAATCAATTTGCTTTTAATGGAAATTTAGATTTAGATTTGACTAATAGTTCTTTTAAATTAAATCAATTTGATTTTAGTTCAAGCTTAAAAGAATTTGAAATTTTATTAGCTGAAGATATGAATAAATTTTTAACTCAAAACACTTTTGGTCTTTTATCAGTATTAGATGATTTAAACTTTAAAATTGATGAATATTCATACCAACAAGAATTTACAGCTCCAAATGGTAATTTTAAGTCAAAGATAGATTCATCTTTATTTGAAGCGCAGTCAAAAGGTGAATATAATTATGATCAAAAAGATTTTTATATTAATAATGCTCTTTTAAAATATAAAGTTAAAACTAAAGAAATGGAGCAGTTAAATTATTTAATTCAAATTATGCTAGCTAAGAATTTAAGTCAAGATGAAGAAGGTTATTATAGACTTGAATATTGGGGAGATGTTGATGATTTAAATTTCAAATAGATATTTATTTGAAAAATATCTTTACAAAATATAATTTAAATGCTAAACTATAATTAGAAAATTGAATATAACTAACGAGGATGGGTGAAATTCCCTACCGGTGGTAAAGTCCACAAATCCAATTATTTGGGTTGATCTGATGTAATGCAGAACCGACAGTAAAGTCTGGAAGGGAGTTAGGTATAACTTGATAAGGCTAAGTGATTTTTATTTTATTTGCTTTGTTTATTTTTTGCAAATTTATTTAAAATATCAATCAAATTAGCTGAATTGTTTATATTATAAAATTTTTACTACTAAAGACCTTCCAGAATTGGAAGGTCTTTTTTTAGTTGTCCAATTTTTTATGATCAATAAAGTAGGAGGAATAGTTAATGCAGCAATTTTCAATAAGTGACCAAAAATATATGGATAGAGCTTTAAAATTAGCAGCTTTGGCTGTAGGAAAAACATCTCCCAATCCTTTAGTTGGGGCGGTTATAGTTAAAAACGGAGAAATTATTGGTGAAGGCTATCATCAAAAATATGGAGCTCAGCACGCTGAGGTAAATGCTTTAGCTAAAGCTGGGTTCAAAGCAGAAGGAGCAGAACTCTTTGTTAATTTAGAACCCTGCAGTCATTTTGGTAAAACACCTCCCTGTACTCAAGCAATTATAGCTTCAGGTCTAAAAAGAGTTGTAGTTGCTTTAGTTGATCCTAATCCTCAAGTAGCAGGAAGAGGAATTAAACAGTTAAGAAAAGCAGGAATCAAGGTTGAAATTGGCTTATTAGCAGCTAAGGCTAAAAAATTAAATGAAATTTTTTTAAAATACATAACAAGTGAATTACCTTTTGTTTATCTTAAAAAAGCTCAAACTTTAGATGGTTATATTGCAACAAGTAGTAGTGATTCAAAATGGATTACAAATGAGCAAGCTCGTAAAGAAGGTCATAAATTGCGTCAAAAAGTAGATGCAATTTTGGTTGGTATTGGCACAATCTTGGCAGATGATCCTGCTCTAACAACTAGATTAGAGAAAACAGAGACTAAAGATCCGCTCCGAATTATTCTTGATCCTTTATTGGAAATCCCAATTGATGCTCAAATAATTGAGCAGAAATCTGAGGCTGAAACTTTAATTATTACAGCTACTGAATTTCCTCCAGCTCAAGCAGTAGCTAAGTTTAAGAAAAAAGAAAAAATATTAAAAAAAGGCGGAGTTCAGATCATCAGTTTTGCAGTAGATGCTAATAATTATTTTGATTTAAAAAAGATCTTAAAATATCTTCATCAGCAAAAAATAGCAAGTATTTTAGTAGAAGGTGGAGCAAAATTAAGTCATAGTTTTTTGGCTCAAAAACTTATAGATAAATTTTATTACTTTATTGCTCCCAAAATTTATGGAGGTAATGATGGCTGTGCTTCATTTTCAGGCTCTGGTCCCAAACTAATGGCAGATACAGTTAATTTAGAGATTATTGAGCAGCGTAATTTGGCAGATAATATTTTGTTAATTGCAGTCAGCAAAAATTAAATTTAAGCAAATATTAACAATAATTAAGTTTATTTATCCTAATTATTTTTAGTGGAGGTGCAACAATTGTTTACGGGTATAATTCAGGAAAAAGGAGAATTTTTGGGGAAATCTAAAAGTGAGCATAAATATCAACTTAAAATTAAAGCAAAAAAGGTTTTAGCTAATCTGACAAAAGGAGATAGTATAGCTGTCAATGGAGTTTGTCTCACAGTAGTTAATTTTGGTGATAATTATTTTAAAGCTGATATCATGCCTGAAACGCTTAAAGCTACTAATTTATCAGGCTTAGAAAAAGGTTCAAGCTTGAATTTAGAACAATCATTAAAGGTAAGTGATTTTATTGGTGGTCATTTTGTAACTGGACATGTTGATTCGACAGCAGTGGTAAAATCTATTAAAAGAGAAAATAATGCTCAAATAATTAAAATGGAAATTGATTCAGAAACAGAAAAACTAATTGTTAACAAGGGTTCAGCTGCTCTAAATGGAGTTAGTTTAACAGTAATGGAAATTAGAAATGGTATTTTGACAATATCTTTAATTCCAGAAACTTGGTCTGAAACAAATTTAGCTAATTTAAGTCCTGGTGACAAAGTTAATCTTGAAACAGATATTTTGGGGAAATATGTCTATCAAATTTTAGGTGGTGTAAATAATAATACTGCTGAAAAAAGTAAAATTTCTAAAAATTTTTTAGCAGAAAATGGTTTTATTTAATTTATTAAATTTAGTACCTAAATAAATTAAAATTGTTTTTAAAATATATTAAGTAAAAGGAGATTTAAAATGGACAAAATTGAAGCTGCATTAGATGCAATTAAAGCAGGAGAGATGGTAATTGTTGTTGATGATGAAGACCGTGAAAATGAAGGTGATTTATTAATGGCAGCAGAAAAAGTTGATCAAGAATCCATTAACTTTATGATCAAGGAGGCCAGGGGACTTGTCTGTACACCAATAGAAGAAGAGTTAAGTCAAAAGTTAGACTTAGAAATGATGGTTGAAAATAATACAGAGTCACATGGGACAGCTTTTACTATTTCAATTGATCATCAGACTGTAACAACTGGAATCTCAGCTCAGGAAAGAGCATTAACTATTCAAAAACTTGTTGATCCAGCTGTTAAGGCAGAAGAGTTTATGCGCCCTGGGCATATATTTCCTTTAGTAGCCAAAAAAGGAGGAGTTTTAAGAAGAGCTGGTCATACAGAAGCCGCTGTTGATTTAGCTAGACTGGCAGGCTTAAAATCAGCTGGAGTAATTTGTGAAATAATTAAAAAAGATGGAGAAATGGCAAGATTAGTCCATTTAAAAGAATTTGCTAAAAAACATGATTTAAAGTTAATTTCAATTGAAGATTTAATTAATTATCGCAAGCAAAAAGATAAATTAATTAAGTTCGAGGCCGAAGCTAAACTACCTACTGCTTATGGTGAATTTAAAATTAAAGTATTTACAACAAAAGTTGATAATAAAGAACATATTGCAATAATTAAGGGTGAAATAAAAGAGCAAGAGGATGTCTTAGTTCGTGTTCATTCTCAGTGTATTACAGGTGATATTTTTGGTTCTAAACGTTGTGATTGTGGAGAACAGTTGGCAGCTGCTTTGCAACTAATAGAAGCTGAAGGAAAAGGAGTAGTTTTATATATGCGCCAGGAAGGTAGGGGAATTGGCCTTGTCAATAAAATCAAAGCTTATAACTTACAAGATCAAGGCCTAGATACTGTAGAGGCAAATCTTGAATTGGGTTTTGATCCTGACCTTAGAGACTATGGAATCGGAGCTCAAATTTTAACAGAACTTGGTTTAACTACTATTAAACTTTTAACAAATAATCCAACTAAAGTTGTTGGTTTAGAAGGCTATGGCTTAAAAGTAACTCAAAGAGTTCCTCTAGAAATAGATCCAAATCAAAAAAATGAATTTTATTTAAAGATCAAAAAAGAGAAAATGGGCCACTTACTTGATCTTTAGATATAAGTATATCTTATATCCGTACCCGGTTCAAAAGAAATGAATCACAAATAAAAGGAGATTGATAAATTATGAAAAAAATTGAAGGACATTTAATGGCAGATGGAATTAAAACAGCTATAGTTGTTGGTAGATTCAATGAGTTCATTTCTTCCAAATTATTGGAAGGAGCAATTGATGCTTTAAAAAGACATGGAGCAGTAGAAGCAGATATTGATTTAATTTGGGTACCGGGTTCATTTGAGATACCTTTAACAGCTAAAAAATTAGCTTCTAAAAAAGAATATGATGGAGTAATTGCCTTAGGAGCAGTTATTAGAGGTGAAACTTCTCATTTTGATTATGTAGCTGCCGAAGTTGCTAAAGGAGTTGCTACAGCAGGACTTGAGACTGATAAACCAGTTATTTTTGGAGTATTAACAACTGATACAATTGAACAAGCAATTGCCAGAGCAGGGACTAAATCAGGAAATAAAGGCTATGATGCAGCAGTTTCGATGATTGAAATGGTCAATCTATTTAAAGAAATTGATTAATTATTAACTGCTTAAAATAGTTTTTAGGATTTTAGATTGATTTAGTTACTAAAATTATTATATAATATAAATGAATAATTATTTTAAATTAATTTAAAATAAAGAAATAATATTTAATAATTATTATTTTAGAAAACTAAAATTGGAGTGATTTTTGTGGAAGAAATTGAATGGTCAAAATTATTAAGTGGTACAGATATCCGTGGTACAGCAATCGCCAGTCAAGATCAAGAAATTAACTTAAGTCAAGAAGCTGCTTTTGCAATTGGATTTTCTTTTGTTAAATGGCTAGAAAAAGACTTAGCTAAAAAAGGAGAAAAAATGGAGCTAGCTATTGGTAATGATTCTCGTTTAAGTGCTGGTAAACTAAAACTAGCTTTAGCAAAAGGAATCAAAAAAGCAGGTGCCAGTGTTTATAGTGCAGGCTTAGCTTCAACACCAGCCATGTTTATGTCAACTGTTCTAGAAGGATATCAATATGATGCTGCAATTATGATCACTGCTAGTCATCTTCCATCAGATAGAAATGGGTTTAAATTTTTCAAAAATAGTGGAGGCTTAGAAAAAGAAGATATCAAAGCGATCTTAAAATTAGCAGGAGAGCAAGGAACCGAATTTTTCCAATCAATGCCAAAAGAAAATATTAATTTAGAAAAAATAGATTTAATTTCTGCTTACGCAGATCATATTAAAAATGTAATTAGAAAAGGTCTAAACCCAAGTGTTAATTCTAAAAAACCATTAGCTGACTTTAAAATTGTTGTTGATGCTGGTAATGGTTCAGGTGGTTTTTTTGTTGATCAAATATTAAAAGATTTAGGTGCAGATACTAAAGGAAGCCAATTTTTAGAACCAGATGGTAATTTTCCTAACCATGCTCCTAACCCAGAATCAAAACCAGCTATGAAAGCTATTCAAAAAGCTGTTAATCAAAATCAAGCTGATTTAGGAATTATTTTTGATACTGATGTTGATCGAGCAGCAGTAGTTGACAGCACAGGACAAGAAATTAACCGAAATAAGCTAATTGCTTTAGCTGCCACAATTGTTCTTGAAAATAATCCGGGAGCAACAATTGTTACTGATTCAGTGACTTCAGTTGGCTTAAAAGAATTTATTGAAGAAAAACTGGGAGGAGTTCACCATCGTTTTAAAAGAGGTTATAAAAATGTAATTAATGAAGCTCAAAGATTAGAAAATGAAGGTATTTCTGCTCCTTTAGCAATAGAGACTTCAGGTCATGCCGCTTTTAAAGAAAATTATTTTCTGGATGATGGTGCCTATTTAGTTGCCAAAGTTTTAATTAAATTAGCTAACTTAAAAGCAGAATCAAATCAGAAAATTGGAGATCTCATTTCAGATTTAAAAGAAGCAGAAATCAAAAAGGAATATAGAATAAAAATTAAAACAGAAGCTTTTAAAAATTATGGTCAGCAAATTCTAACCGATCTAAAAGAATTTGTCAAAAAAATAGAAAGCTGGCAGTTAGCACCAAAAAATTATCAGGGACTAAGGGTTAATTGTGGTGCTAAAGATTGGTTTTTAATTAGAATGTCTTTACATGATCCTGTTTTAGTCTTAAATATTGAAGCTGATAAAAAAGAAAACTTAGATTTAATTATTGAAAAAGTTAATGAATTTTTAGGAAAATATGATAAATTAGATTTTCAAAAATTAGCTTAAATAAAGAATCAAACAGATAGTTAAATAGGTGATTTTTTAAAACAGTCTAGTATTTTAAAACTAGGCTGTTTTTTTGCTTTAATTAGGCTTAAAGTATATAATAAAATTAAATAGCTAATGAAAAGAGGTCTCATAAATGAAAAAAAATTTTATATTTTCGAATAAGTATTATTTGTTGACCTTAATTTTGATTATCATTATTTTTTTCATTTTTGTCTTTTTTAGTTATTATGAAAAATTAGAAGAAGAAAGGTTTTTCAAAAACCAAAGTTTAAAAAGATCAGAAGCAGAATTGAATTTAGTCTTAGATGCTTATAAAATAACAGCAGATTCTTTATTTGAAAACATCTTAGATACTCCTGCTATTAAAAGTATCATTTATCAAGCCTTAAATAATGAAGAACAGAGAGATTATTACCGACAAAAATTAAAATCAAAATTAAATAGTTTTCACCAAAATTTAGAACAATATAATTTAAAAGAAATTCATTTTCATTTTAAAGATGGAATTAGTTTTTTAAGAATGCACCAACCTGAAAAATTTGGAGATCAACTTTTTGCTAAAAGAAAAAGTATTAAGTATGTAAATACAGAAGCAAAGAGATTTTTAGGTTTTGAAGAGGGTTGTGCTTGTAATGGTTACCGCTATATTTATCCTTTAAATTACCAAGGTCAGCATATAGGTTCTATTGGTTTAGGACTTTCATTTACAAAAATAACTGATTTATTAGGAAAAAATTTTAAAGGTTTAAAGCTTTTTATAATAAAAACTGATTTACTGGAAAAAATAGCTTTTGCAGATCAAAAAGCAAAATATAAAAATTTTTCTTTTTTAAAAAATTATAGTTATAATTATAATAATTATAATCAAATATTTGAGCAAAAAAATAAGTTTAATTTAGCAGTTATTGAAGAAATTAATTTAAAAAATAAAGCTAAACTAGAATCTCAGCTAAAAGCTGGTAACTCATTTACAATTTCCCAAAGAATAAGTGGTAGTTATTATACAGGAACTTTTATTAGGATTACTGGAGTTGATGGTTTAACCAAGGGCTATTTAATTAGTTATCAAGCAGATCAGGCTCTTAATTTTATTAGCCAAAAATTTTTAAATATCCTCATTATTGCTATAGCCTTTTTAATTTTAAGTCTTATTTTACTAAGAATAATCTTTTTAAATAATCATAAATTAAGGTTACTAGCTCATAATGATGAATTAACTGAAATTAATAATCGGCGTCATTTAACAAATGTCTTAACAAAAGAATTTAACCGTCACCAAAGATATAATAGTAGTTTTGCTTTTATAATATTTGATATCGATTATTTTAAAAATGTTAATGATAATTATGGCCATGATGAAGGTGATAGAATTTTAAAAGAGTTAAGTGAGTTAATTAAAAATAATATTCGTCAAAGTGATCACTTTGGGCGCTGGGGTGGAGAAGAATTTGTTCTATTAGCACCTGAAACAGAGCTTAAAGCAGCTTATAAATTAGCTGAAAAACTGAGAAAAGCAATTGCAGCTTATAATTTTATTCAAGCAGAAAATATTACTGCTAGTTTTGGAATAGCTGTTATAGAAAATGAAGAAAACATTGAGGAATTAATAAAAAGAGCAGATAATGCACTTTATAGAGCTAAAGCTAAAGGTAGAAATAGAGTAGAAATTGATTAACTATAGATTATGGAGTAAGGTAAAATATATTTGAAACTAAAGCCTAATTATTAAACTCTAAAATATTAAAAGAATTTAAAAAATTATGCAGGTTAAAAAGTTCAAATCTAGAAGTAATTAATTGACAAAAAGAGAAAATAATTAGGCTCTTAAGAAAGGGGAAATAATGAAAGATATTAAATATTTAAAACTTTTATCTGAGCAGTTTCCTAATATACCAGCTGTCAGCACAGAAATTATTAACTTAAAAGCAATTTTAAATTTACCTAAAAGTACTGAGCATTTTTTGACAGACTTACATGGGGAAGCAGATGCCTTTAAATATATGCTCAAAACCGCTTCCGGAATGATTGAGTACAAAATTGATCAAATTTTTCGAGGAGAATTAACTGATACTGAAAAAAGAGAATTAGCAACTTTAATTTTTTATCCAAAATCAAAAATGAAAGAATTAGAAGAAAAAGGACCTATACCTCAGGCCTGGTACAAAGAGGCTTTAGATTATTTAGTCCAAATTTCTAAGGAAGTTTCCTCTATTTATACCAGATCAAAAGTAAGAAAGGCTTTACCAGCAAAGTTTGCTTATATTATTGAAGAGTTATTACATATTAAAACAGGAGAAAAAAATAAAAAAGACTATAAAGATCAAATTTTAACTACAATTATTGAAGTTGGACAAGCTAGGGAATTTATTATTTCTTTATCTGAATTAATCCAAACTTTTGCTGTTGATAAATTACATATTATAGGCGATATTTTTGATCGAGGGCCAGCTCCTGATGTTATTATGGGAGTTTTAAAAGCACACCATGATGTTGATATTCAGTGGGGAAATCACGATATCTTATGGATGGGAGCAGCTCGCGGTCAAAAAGCAATGATTGCTACTGCGCTTAGAATCACACTTCGTTATGGTAATTTAGAATTTTTAGAAGAAGGCTATGGGATTAATATGAGGCCATTAGCAAGATTTGCTATGAATAATTATCCAGAAGTTAAAGAACAAATCTTTAAACCACATTTAATTAATAAAGAATTAGATGAAAGTGAAAGTAAAATAATAGCTCAGATGCAAAAAGCAATTGCTATTATTCAGTTTAAATTAGAAGGGCAATTAATTAAAAGAAGACCTGAATTCAAAATGAATGAAGCCCTTTACCTTGAAAAAATTGATTATAAAAAAGGTAAATTAAATTTAAAGGGAAAAGAATATGAACTAACAGATAAGCATTTTCCCACCATTGATCCTCAAAACCCTTATCAGTTAAGTGAATGGGAAGCAGAAATAATTGAACAATTAAGCTATTCTTTCAAAAATAATGATCAGCTACAAGAAGATATTAGATTTTTATATAATAATGGAAGTTTATATAAAAAATATAATGGCAACTTATTATTTCACGGCTGTGTACCTTTAAAGCCCAATGGAGACTTTTCAGTTGTAAAAATTGAAGGAGAAGAATATAGTGGCCAAAAACTAATGAACTTTTTTGATGATATTGTAAGAAGAAGTTATTCAATTAAAGAAGTGGAATCTGATTTTCAGGATTGGCTCTGGTATATTTGGCGGGGAGAATTATCACCTTTATTTGGTAAAGACAGAATGACTACTTTTTTAAGATATTTTACTGATGAAGATGATAAAGCACTTTATCGTGAAAATAAAAACCCTTATTATCAAGCAAGAGAAAAAGAAGAGATTTGTCAGAAAATTTTAGCTGAATTTGGACTAGATCCCAAAACGGGTCATATTATCAATGGTCATACACCTGTGGCAGAAAAAAAAGGAGAAAGTCCCATTAAAGGCAATGGTAGATTATTAGTAATTGATGGTGGAATTGCTGCAGCTTATCATGAAAAAACTGGTATCGGTGGCTATACTTTAACATATAGTGATACTAGGTTAAGGTTAACAGCACATGAACCATTTATTAGCAAAAAAAATGCTCTACATAAAGATAGTAGAGATACAATTTCTGCAACTGAAGTTTTAAAGTTTAAAAAAGCCCAAAAAATTGCTGACACTGATATAGGTGAAAAGTTGACCAAAGATATTAAGTATTTAATGCAACTTTTAAAAGCTTATCAAGATGGTGTAATTAGAGAAAAATATAGTTAAATCAAAGCTGATTTTGAGTTTTTAAGTCAAGGAGGCTAATTATTTATGGAAGCAGAAAAATATTTAGAACTTTTATCAGAGAACTTCCCTAATATTCCAGCAGTTAGTACTGAAATTATTAATTTAAAGGCTATTTTAAATTTACCTAAAAGTACTGAACATTTTTTAACAGATTTGCATGCTGAAGATGAAGCATTTCAATATATGCTCAAAACTGCTTCAGGAG
The DNA here is from genome assembly GCF_000165465.1 of Halanaerobium praevalens DSM 2228. Taxonomy (GTDB): domain Bacteria; phylum Bacillota; class Halanaerobiia; order Halanaerobiales; family Halanaerobiaceae; genus Halanaerobium; species Halanaerobium praevalens. The sequence continues at coordinate 1,343,017 of NC_017455.1, read as the reverse complement.
TTATTGAATATAAAATAGATCAAGCTTTTGATTTAAGTCAAGCAGAAAAAAATGAATTAGCAACTTTAATTTTTTATCCAGAAGAAAAATTAGAAAAATTAAAAGCGAATCAGGCTAAGCTTGGGGCAGCTGAATACCAAAAATTTTTAAATCAAATAATAAAACTCTCTAAAGATGTATCTTCTATTTATACTAGATCAAAAGTCAGGAAAGCTCTACCAGAAGAATTTGCTTATATTATCGAAGAACTTCTGCACCTAAAAAAAGATAGTAAAAACAAAAAAGATTATCATGATCAAATTGTAAAAACAATTATTGAAATTGGTCAAGCTGAAAACTTTATTATTTCTTTAGCCCAGCTAATCCAAACTTTTGCAGTTGATAAATTGCATATAGTAGGAGATATATTTGATCGAGGTCCAAATCCACATAAAATTATGGACGTTTTAAAAAATCACCATGATGTCGACTTACAATGGGGAAACCATGATATATTGTGGATGGGAGCAGGTCTTGGTCAAAAAGCATTAATTGCAACAGCAGTTAGAATTAGTTTGAGATATGGTAATTTAGAGCTCTTAGAAGAAGGTTATAGAATTAATATGAGACCTTTAGCCAGATTAGCCAGAAATTATTATCAAGATTTTAAGGGAGAAATTTTTTGTCCTAAATTAATAGAAAGAGATATTAATGATCAAGATAAAGATATCAGTGCTCAAATGCAAAAAGCAATTGCTATTATTCAATTTAAATTAGAAGGCCAATTAATTAAAAGCAGACCTGAATTTAAAATGAATGAAGCCCTCTATTTAGAAAAAATAGATTATAAAAGAGGTATTTTAACTTTAAATGAGCAAGAATATCCTTTAATTGATAATCATTTTCCGACAATCGATCCTAAAAATCCCTATCAATTAAATGAGCAAGAACAAGAAGTAATAGATCATTTAAGTAATTCTTTTCAAAATAATGATAGATTACAGGAAGATATTAGATTTATTTTTAATAATGGAAGTATGTATAAAAAATATAATGGAAATCTGTTATTTCATGGTTGTGTACCTTTAAAGCAAAATGGGGATTTTGCTGAAATTGAGGTGGAAGCTAAAAAAGTTAAGGGTAAAAAATTACTTGATTTCTTTCAGGATGTAGTTAGACATAGTTATTCAACTAAAACAAAGAGAAAAGATAAACGTGACTGGTTATGGTATCTCTGGCGAGGAGAATACTCTCCTCTTTTTGGTAAAGATAGAATGACTACTTTTTTAAGATATTTTACTGATGAGGATGATAAAGAACTTTATCAAGAAAATAAAAATCCATATTATTCTTTGAGAGAAAAGGAAGAAATTTGTAATAAAATATTAAAGGAATTTGAGATGGATCCTGAGCAGGGAGTTATTATTAATGGTCATACTCCAGTTGAAGAAAAAAGAGGAGAAAGTCCAATTAAAGGCCAGGGAAAATTATTAGTAATTGATGGTGGAATTTCTGCTGCTTATCATAAAAAAACTGGTATAGCTGGCTATACTTTAATTTATAGTGACTCAGAAATGAGACTGATTTCTCATAAACCGTTTGTATCTAAAGCAGAAGTGCTCAAAAAAGGAACAAAAGATACACTTGCTTCTAAAGTTGTAAAAAAGTTTGAGCCAGCCAAGAAAATTTCAGATACAGATATAGGAATTAAATTAAAAGATGATATTAAGTATCTAGAAAAATTACTAAAAGCTTATCAAAATGGAACTATTAAAGAAAAATATAATTAAGCTGTTTAAAAGCCTCTTTTTTGACCATCCCAAGGAGGCTTTTTATTATTTTTAAATTCATCAACTCCAGGCCCACCAAGTTTATTTAGTCTCCAGATTCCATAAATATAGCTGATTATTAGAATAGCTATAATAGCTGGCCACCCTAAAAGCAGATTAACCCAGGCCAAGTTAAGCACAGCATTACTGAAAAATAATCTAAGTTGAATTATCAATCGCAGCCCAAAATAAAGAGTCCAAAAAATTGTGACTTCTCTATAAGCAGGTTTAATATCATCACGCCAGAACCAGTCTAAAGGCCATCCACGGCTCAAATGACTGGCCCAGGCAGCAAGTGGTTTATTTAACAAAATACTAATTAAAGCAGCTAAGACCAAAAAAGCAGAAGAAATTAAAGCGGGAATAAAATAATTACCAGCATTATTACTTAAATAAGCAAATAAAGCTGCAATAATCACCCCAGCTAGGCCCGCTAAAGAATATTTCCAATTATCTTTTTGTAAAACTCTTTTAGTGAAGTTAAAAAAAGCAGTAATCACTGCTAAGATAAGAGCAGTTTTTAAACCAAAAATGGAATTAATAATTGTATAAATTAAAGGTGGTAGCAGAGCATCAAAAGTTTTATTTAAAAATATAGAACTTAATTCTGCTTTTATTTCAGATTTATTTATTTTCATTTAAAAACCTCCTTTTTAATTATTAGACTATATAAGTTATATTCAAGCGAAAAAAATTATCTCCTTTTTTAGTTTTAAATAAAAAAGCTGTTCTAAATTAATAGAACAGCTTTTAGCTTAATTTTAAAATTTAATTTTTAACTTTAATTACTTCTAAAAGTAAATTTATTAGTTAAAGCATAGATCACAGCAATAATTGGGGCTAAAATAGATAAGAATGTATAAGGTATATAGCCAAAACCAATATCCATTACATTTTGAATATAGACAGAAACTACTCCCCAAGGTAAAATTGAACAGCCTAAAGTAGAAGCTGTTTCTAAAGAACGTGAAAGAACATTCGTTTCAACCCCCATCTCCTTATAAGCAGGAGCAAGGGTTCTTCCAGGAATAACAATTGAAACAAACATTTCTCCAGTTGCCAGTAGCATAATATAAGCAGAACTTAAGGAAATTAAAATTAAATCTCTAGGCTTTTTAATAAAGCCCAGCATAGATTCTAAAATAACTTCTAAAACTCTAGCTTTTTCTAAAATCCCTCCCATTGCAGTTCCGGCCATAATAATAGCAACTGTATTCATCATATTATTAATTCCACCCTGAGTTAAAAGGTTATCTAAAATTTCTAAACCAGTATTTGCTTGATAACCATTTGCAGCTACATTTAAAATTTGGCTAAAACTTGCCCCTTGAGTTATAATAGCAAAAAGAGAAGCCGTTAAGAAACTAATTGATAAAGAAGCAATTGCTGGAACTTTAAAAATAGAAAGTAAAAGCATTAAAGCAGGTGGAATTAAAGTCCAAAAACTAATATTAAAATTCTGCCCCAAGTTTTCTAACATTAAAGCTATATTAGTTAAGTTTGCTCCACTATCTAAATAAAAAGCTCCAATAATTGAATATAAAATTAAACTAATTAAAGCAGCTGGGACAGAAATATAGAGCATCGATTTTATATGATCAAAAAGCTCAGTGCTACTCATAGCAGCTGTCAAATTGGTAGAATCAGACATTGGAGAAACTTTATCACCTAACATTGCTCCCGAAACTATTGCTCCAACAGTAATTTCCTTGGGAACTCCCAGTCCTTCAGCAACTCCTAAAAGTACAATCCCCATTGTAGCAATAGTACCAAAAGAACTACCAACCAAAATAGAGGTTAAGGCTGCTAATAAAAATGCAGCTGGTAGAAAAATATTAGGACTTAAAAGTTCTAAACCATAATAAACCATAGTTTGAATTGTCCCTGCTAAGATCCAGCTACCAATAACCATACCAATAATAATTAAAATTAAAGAAGCTCCAAGTGCATTTTTAATTCCATTAATCATACCACTTTCAATATCTTTCCAGTTCAACCCTAAATAAAGAGCAAATAAAGCAGCTGTCATTGCTCCTAAAATTAGAGCTGCTTCCAAAACTAAGGCAGTCCGAATAGAAATTAAAATTACTGCAACCACAGAAATCAATGTTATAACAGCAATTTTACTATCAGGTTTTTTTATTTCTTCAGTCATTTTTTATCAAATCCTTTTTTTTAGTGATTAAAGCAAAATAATAATTGCAATTAATATAATCATATCTATTTTTAGGCTTAAAATCAAATCTAATAGAAATTTTTAGATTAAGCTAAATATTTTAATATAAAAAATATAAGAAAAATTAAATAAATTATTGACTTCTGGTCACAGGCTATTTATAATAAGCAAAAGGGGTGATTAGGGTGGGAATAAAATATGATTGTTTTCCCTGTTTATTTAAACAATTTTTGGAGTCGGCTCGAATGGCAAATGATGATGAGGAATTTGTTAAGGAAATTTTGAGAAAATATTCTCAAATGTTACCAGATTTAATGGAATCAGATTTTGGCTCAGCAGTTATTTCAGCAGAAGTTCAGGCATACATAACAGAACTAAGTGGAATAAGAGACCCTTATCGAAAATTTAAACAAGAAAAGTTGGAGATAGCTAAAAAATTATTACCACTTTTTAAAGCAGAAATTAAAAAAGCAGATGATCCACTTTTAATAACACTTTTAATCTCTGCCCTAGGCAACTCTAAAGATAAAAACTTTGATTTTAAACAAACTGATTCTATTGATTTAGCTCAGATATTGAATGAGAAGTTTAATTATAATGATTATCAAAATTTTAAAGCTGATTTAAAAAATGCAGCTAAAATATTATTTATTGCTGATAATACAGGTGAAGCTTTATTTGATAAATTATTATTAGCCCAATTAAAAAAATATGATGTAGAAATAAAATATGCAGTGAGAGAATGTCCAATTCTAAACGATATAACAATGGAAGAAGCTCAAAAACTTACTATTGATGAATATGCAGAAATTATTAATAGTGGTAGTAGAACTCCTGGTATGCCGATGGAAGCTGCTACAGCAGAATTTGAAGCAGAATATCAAAATGCTGATTTAATTATTAGTAAAGGTCAAGGTAATTTAGAAACTCTATTTGAAAAGGAAAAAGGAATTTATTTTTTACTTAAGGCTAAATGTGCTTTGATTGCAGATTCTTTAGGAGTTAAAAAAAATGACTTCATTTTTATTAGACATTAACTTTTAATGAGCTATTAAGTAATCTATTTACTATTATTTGAGAGTAATTAATATTATTATTTGAGTAATCAAGTAGGCAATTTTTAATTGCTTTCAATAGGAGGTAGTTTAGAAAATGGATTATCTATTAATAACTTTAATTATCAGTTCTATAGTTTTTGGATTTGTTAGTAAAACTGAGGCAGCTGAAATTGAATTTGATCAAAAATTTGAAGATTTAGAGACCAAAACAGCTAGTTTTGCTCTTGGTTGTTTTTGGGGACCAGATGCTTATTTTGGAGCTTTAGAAGGAGTTGTTAGAACTAGAGTTGGTTATGCTGGGGGTCAAAAAAATGATCCAATATATAAAAATATAAAAGATCATACTGAAACAATAGAAATAGATTATAATCCAGCAGTGATTTCTTATCAAGAACTTTTAGAAATCTTTTTTAAACAGCACAATCCATATTCTCCAGCTCTTTCTAGACAATATGCTTCTTTAATTTTATACCACAATCAAAGTCAAAAAGAAAAGGCTTTAGCTTTAAAAGAAAAATTAGAAACTGAAACTGAAAAAGAAGTTTTAACTAAAATAAAAAAATTAGATAAATTTTATTTAGCAGAAAATTATCATCAAAAATATAAATTACAGCAGCGAGCAGAATTCAAAAAAAATTATTTCAATAAGTTGAAAATAGAAGAATTTATAAATTCTCCTGCTGTGGCTAAGGTCAATGGTTATTTAGCTGCTAAAGGAAAAAAAGATAATCTTATCAAAAATATTGCTCAATTTGGTTTAAGCCAAGAACTTCAGCAAAAATTATTAAAAATAAATGGGATTAATCCAGATGAATTAGCTAATTTTTGTCAAACACAAGCAGCAGCAGATGTAGAAATTGATGCTACTACAAGTGACTCAAATTTAAGAGAAAAGTTAAGTGACTTAGAATATAAAGTAACTCAGTTAAATGCTACAGAGCCTGCTTTTAAAAATAAATATTGGGATAATAAAAAAGCAGGTATTTATGTTGATGTTGTTTCAGGAGAAGCTCTTTTTGCTTCAACTGATAAATTTCAATCTGGCTCAGGCTGGCCCAGTTTTACTAAGCCTTTGGTTGATGAAAATATAGTTGAAGTTGAAGATAATTCACTTTGGATGACAAGAATAGAAGTAAGAAGTAAAAAAGCTGATTCTCATTTAGGGCATGTATTTAAAGATGGCCCTGAACCAACAGGTTTAAGATATTGTCTTAATTCTGCTGCTTTAAAATTTATTTCAGCCTCAGAGCTAGAAAAGAAAGGCTATGCAGAGTTTAAAAAATTATTTTAATAAAAAAAGACTAAATCCTTTATTTGCTAAATTATTTAATTTAGTGACTAAAGGATTTTTTTGTTGATAAATTTTAACTAGCTATTTAAATCATTTTTTGACCTCTTAAAAAATTTATGTTATAATTTAGAAAATTAAATAGAAAATAAATATTTTAATTTTTATTTAAAATTTAATATTTAAAGAATAAAGGTTCTTTTTAAGATTAATAAGGAAAACGGTGTAAATCCGTTGCTGTAGTCGCAGCTGTAACCAGTATTTTTAGAAGATCTCCACTGCTTTAAGTGGGAAGGAGATTTTTATGAGAACTGGGAGCCAGAAGACTTACCTTTATTTATGCTTCACAACTTCCGACTTAGAAACTGTGATGTTAATTTATAGTATATTTATGCCTAATTTAGAACATATGTTTAAAATTGGGTTATTTATATCTGTGATTAATATTACTGTCTTCCTTAGGAAGGCAGTTTTTTTAATGTCTAGGAAATTATACCTAATGGTTTGTTGTGGATAATATTTATAGCTCCATAATTTCCGACATCAACAAAATTTAATCTTACTGTATTAAAGATTGTCCGAAGAACATTTTGTTCTTATTAGCAAAAAATTAAAAAAAGGGGAGATTTAAAATGAATTTTAAGAAAATATTAAATGTTTTAAGTACATCTTTATTTATTTTTATCTTAATTTTTTCAGCTGCATTTATTTTAATATTACAAAATACACCAGCTATTGCAGCTCAGGAGACTAACTATGAAATAGAAGTTCTTAGTCTTGCAGGTGGAGATTATGGTTATCCATCTCCATATGCTCATTATCCAAGAGGTCCAGGCGGATATAAAAGAAATTTAATTTTTGATAGTCTTTTAGAAAGAGGAGAAAAGGGCTTAATTCCCTGGTTAGCAAAAGATTATGAAGTTAGAAATAATGGTAAAGAATATCTTTTCACATTAAATGAAGGTGTAAAATGGCATGATGGAAAAGATTTTACTGCTGCAGATGTTAAATTTAGTTTTGAATATGGCTTAGAACATCCTTTAGTTTGGTCAGATTTAACTAAAGATGATTTAAAAAAAATTGAAATTATTGCTGAAAATAAAGTTTTAATTACAGTTAATGAAGCTAATGCCTCTTTACTTTATGCTATTGGAAATCAAAGAATTATTCCTCAGCATATTTGGCAAAAGGTTGAATTTCCTAAAGAATATACTAAAGCTGATGCAGTTGTTGGGACTGGACCATATTGTTTAAGCGATTATAACAAAGAACACGGTAGTTATAAATTTGAAGCTTTTTCAAATTTTTGGGGACCAAAAGCTAAAGTAAAAACTATTAAATTTATTCCTGTTAGCGAAGAAATTTTGGCCTTTGAAAAAGGAGAAATAGATTTAATAGATGTTAGTCCTGATTTATTGGCCCGTTATCAAAATGATCCTCAATTTAAAGTAGTACAAAAACCAGCTTTTTGGGGTTATAGATTAATCTTTAACTTAGAAAATGTCAAAGAACTTGAGTCTAAAAAGCTTAGACAGGCAATTAATTATGCAATTGATAAACAAGAATTAATCAATAAAATAGAAAGAGGAGCAGCAAAACTTCCTAGTGCAGGTATTATACCTCCAGATAGTACATACTATAATCCTCAAGTTAAAAAATATAATTATAATCCAGAAAAAACAAAAGAATTAATAAATGAGACAGGTTTTAAAAAGCTTAATTTTAATTTAAAAATAGCAAATAGAACTGTCAGAATGGCAGAGTTAATCAAAGAACAGTTAGCAGAAGTTGGGATTCAGATCAAGCTTATTAGTTCTGATACTAAAACTCAAGATAGTAGAATTAATCAAAATAATTATCAGCTGGCGATTACAGGTCATGGTGGTTGGGGTGGTGAACCAGATTATTTAATTGCAAGGTTTGGCGGAACAAAATTTTTTGCAGATAAAATTTCTAGTTCAGCTGCTGTAGGCTATCAAAATGATCAATTAGCAAATTTATTAGTAAAGCAAAGTTCAGAATTTGAGCCTAAAAAGCGTCAAAAAATCTTAGCTGAAATCCAGAGCATTTTAGCAGAAGAATTACCAGAAATACCTTTATATTTTAGAGCACCTTATTCTGTTTATAGACCTGCTAATTATAATAATTGGATGTTTATGTATGACCATCACAGCTTAGAACATGGCAAACTTTCTTATTTAAATTATTAATGTGGGGTAAAAAAATGAACAAAAAAGCAAAAAATAAATTACTAGAGTATTTAATTACTCTCTTTTTAATAATTAGCCTTAATTTTATTCTTCCCCGGTTGATGCCGGGGGATCCTTTTTTGTTTATCTCTGGTGATCAAGGTCAAGATTTAATGTATTCTAAGGCTCAAAGAACTAAATATTTAGATTATTATGGTCTGAATCAATCATTAACTAAACAATATTTTTCTTATTTGAAAAAAGTTTTTAGTTTAGATTTAGGTACAAGTCTTTATTATAATCAGTCTGTTTTAAAGCTCATTTTAAAAAGATTAAAATGGACTTTTTTAATAGTTATTTTGGCAGAGTTTAGTGCTTTAATTTTAGCAATGCTAATTGGTCTTATTTCTGCCTGGTATCGAAATAGCATAATTGATAAAATAATCTATTTTAAATTAATAGTTTTTTCAGAACTGCCATCTTTTTTAATCGGCTTAATATTACTCTTTATTTTGGCAGCTGACTTAAATTTATTTCCTTTATCAGGGGCCATCAGCCATTATACAGAATTTGATAGTATTTGGGATCAAGGCTTAGATATTATTATGCATGCTGTTTTACCAGTAACAGCCCTTACTTTGTCCAGATTAGGGGGCTATTACTTACTTTGGCGAAATACTCTAATTTCTGTTTTAAATAAAAAATATATTGCAACAGCTCAGGCTAAAGCCTTATCTAGACTGAGGATAATCTGGTCTTATCTGATTAAAAACTCCTTGCTGCCAATTTGCAGCCGTTTATTTTTAAGTTTAGGAAGCTTAGTTGGGGGAGCAATTCTAGTAGAAAATGTATTTGCTTATCCTGGTCTAGGCTTATTATTAAGAGAATCAGTGATGATGCGTGATTATCCCTTAATTCAAGGAATCTTTTTAGTAATTGCTATTTTTGTCTTAACAGCTAATTTTTTTGCTGATTTAATTTATAAAAGGATTGATCCTAGAATAAAATAATTATTCTAATTATTTTTAGAAGTGAGGTTTGAAAATGGATACTTTTTTTGCTAAAATTCGATATTTGAAAAAATTTTCTTTATTAGGCAAACTCAGTCTATTTATTATCTTCTTAATTATTCTAATTGCCATTTTAGCACCTGTTTTTAGTCAATATCCCCCTGATAAATCAATGGCTGCTTTACAACCACCTCAAAAAAAGCATTTAATGGGTACAGATGATTTAGGTTATGATATTTGGTCTCAAATAGCTTATGGAGCTAGAATTAGTCTAATAATTGGTTTAGGAACTTCTTTTTTAGCTGCTTTTGGTGGTGCGGCTCTAGGAATAATAGCAGCTTTTAAAGGGGGCTATCTCGATAAAATAATTATGAGAATTATAGATATTATAATTGTCTTACCAGATTTACCGCTGATGATAATTTTAGCTGCTTTTTTGGGACCCAGCCTTTTAAATATTATTTTGGTTTTAACATTTTTTTCTTGGGTTAAACCAGCTCGAATAATTAGATCACAGGTTTTAATGTTAAAAGAAATGAACTATATTAAAGCAGCTGAAAGTTATGGAGCAGGGATCTTTTATCTACTTAAAAAACATTTTTTGCCAGAAATATTCCCGATTTTAGCTGTTAGTATAATCAGATTATCAACCAAAGCTATAGTAGCTGAGGCAGGCTTATCTTTTTTAGGTTTAGGTGATCCAAGTTCTAAAAGTTGGGGCTTAATTATTCATCATGCAAGCAGTTTTCCAGGTATTTATTATACTCCCTTTTGGAAGTGGTGGCTTTTGTTTCCTTGGCTAGCCTTATTAGCTTTAATTGTTTCTTTAGCCTTTATAAATCGAGAATTAGAAACTTTATTTAGTTTAAAAGAATAATTTTTTAAAGATTAAGTCAAGTTGATAAGGAGAAGTTAAAATGGAAAATAAAAATACTATTTTAGAAATCAAAAATTTATCTGTTAGCTATAATTCTGGTCAACAGCTGACAAAAGCAGTCAATAATATTTCCTTAAAAATAAAAAAAGGAAGTAGTGTTGGTTTAATTGGCGAATCAGGTTCAGGTAAAAGTTCAGTTTTACTTAGTATTATGGGACTTTTAAAAAAAGCAGAAATAAGTGGGGAAATATTTTATCAAAATAAAAATTTGCTTGATTTAAAAGCCAGAAAATTACTTAGTTATCGCTGGCAAAAAATTGCTCTTGTTTTTCAAAATTCTTTAGCTGTTTTTAATCCAGTTTTAACTATCAAAGAACAATTAGAAGAAGTAATCAAAAGACATTGTATTTATTCTGAAAATCAATTGGAACCAAAAATAGATAAGCTCTTAGGGCAGGTAAGGTTAGCAGCTAAATGGAAAAATTATTATCCACATCAGTTATCAGGTGGGATGAGACAAAAAGTTTTAATTGCCATGGCCCTAGCTTGTAAACCAGAGATTTTATTAGTTGATGAACCAACTACTGCTTTGGATCCAGCTAATAAAAAAGAAATTATAGCTTTACTTAATCATTTAAAGCAAAAATATAATTTAACAATGTTAGTTGTATCTCATTCAATGGAGACAATCCAAAAACTTAGTTCTAAATTAATTACAATGTATCAAGGTGATTTTGTTGAAATTGGTAGTACAGCAGAAGTCATAGCTAAACCAGAGCATTGTTATACAAGAGGACTGCTCAACTCTTCTCCTGCTTTATTTCCTTATAAAGATTTATGGGGAATTAAAAGTCAAGAAACTGATCAAAAAACTAAAGGCTGCTCTTTTTATTCTCGCTGTCCTCAGCATCTCGAAAAATGTAAAGAAATTAAGCCAAAATTAAAATATACTGGTGTGGAGCACAGAGTAGCTTGTAATAGAGGTGGAATTGTTAAGCTGCTTGAGGCTTTTAACCTTGCTAAAACATATAATAATCAACAGGGTGATCAAATAAAAGCTGTAAATAAGGTTAATTTAAATATTAGGAGTGGAGAAATTTTAGTTTTAGTTGGTAATTCAGGTTCTGGTAAATCAAGCTTAGCTCAATTATTGGCAGGAATAGAAAAAGCTGATCAAGGGAAAATAAATTTTAGAGGTCAAGAAATTTCTCAAATTAAGCCTACTGCTCAAAGAAAGGGAGTCCAAATGATCTTTCAAGATCCCTTTGCTGCTACCAGTGATCGCTTGAGTGTTTTAGAAGTTATTTTAGAACCGCTGACTATCTTAAACTGGAAAACTAAAAAGCAAAGAAAGAAAAAAGCTGTTCAGCTGTTAAAACAGCTCCAATTACCCACCCAAGAAGAATTTTTAAATAGAGCCTGTAAAAATTTAAGTGGTGGTCAAAGACAAAGAATTGCAATTGCCAGAGCTTTAATAACTGAACCTAGTTTATTAATTGCAGATGAGATAACTTCAATGCTTGATCCTTCAATTCAAGCCAATATTATTAGAAAACTGAAAGAGTTACAAAATCAGAATGGTTTTTCAATGATCTATATAACTCACAATCTGGCCTTAGCTAAAAAAATAGCCGACAAAGTCTATTTAATGGAAAAGGGGAAGATCATTAAAAAAGGATCAGCAGCAGAAATTTTTAAAAAAACTGATAAACATCAAGCAGCAATTTATTCTAATATTATTTAAGGAGGGAAAAAATGGAATTTAATAAAATTGGTGAGGTAAAAAGTTCTTTTTCCAAAGCAGCTGTACCTAAAGAAATGCGAAAAAAAGTAAGTGAGATTGTGATTAAAGAAGAATATTTAAAGGGACTAAAAAAATTAGAAGAAAGTAACTATTTAGTGGTGGTTTTTGCTTTTCATTTAGCTAAAGGCTTTGATTTAATAGGTAAAAGAAGATATGGAGGAGAAAGAGGAGTTTTTGCGTCACGAAGTCCCAGAAGGCCAAATCCAATCGGAGTGACAACAGTTAAATTATTAGCTATCAATGAAAATATTATTAAAGTTAAAGGACTTGATGCTATAAATAGAACTCCAGTTTTAGATATTAAACCTTATTCTGTAGATATTGATACTGCTCAAAATTTTAAAAAGAGCTAGTATTTAAAAGATAAAGCTAATTCAAAGAGGGAGGTGAAAATAATTTTTAAAAAAGGAATATTAATCTGTTTAATTTTAATATTATTTTTTAGCTTCGTAAATCCAGCTCTAGCAATTGGAAACCAAGAACTGAATAATTTTATAGAAATTACAGATTATAGAGGTCAAAAAATAAAACTGCAAAAGCCAGTTAAAAAAATAGTTTGTTTAAGTGCTTCTTTAAGTGAGATATTAGTTGCTTTAGGAGCTAGAGATAAAATTATTGCTTGGGACCGTAAAAGTGGAGCTAATAAATTACTTCAGCAAAAAAATAAAAAAATATTAGTTGTAGCTGAAAATTCTCACAGCCTGCAGCTAGAAGCAATTTTAGAATTACAGCCTGATTTAGTGATTGGAGATACAATGCTGCAGCAAGATGATATAAAAAAAATGAATTCATTTTCTATTCCTGTAATTGTGGAGCGGGCTTCTGAATCTAAAAGAGTCAAAAAAATAATTAATAATTTTGCTTTAATAGTTGATAGTCCTGAAAGAGCTAAACGTTTAAATAATTTTAATTTAAAATTTAAAAATTTAATTAAAAAACGTTTAAAAGCAAAACAGCCAGAAAAAGTAAAAGTTTACTGGGAATGGAATAAACCCTATAAAACCGGTTCAGCCACTTCCACGGCACAACTTAAAATAACAGAAAATGGTGGCTTAAATATTTGTGCTGAACTCAAAGGAAGTTATCCTCAGGTTGCTAGAGAATTTATCTTAAAACAAGATCCAGAGATTATTTTGAAACAAGCAGCTAGAAATTCTTCTCAGGCAGAAATGAAGGCTTTATATACTAAAATTAAAAATAGGAATATTATTAATTTAACTAAAGCTGCTCAAAATGATCGGATTTTAATTATTAGCTGGGATATTTTTAGTGGTTTATTTTCTGTCATTGGTGATTTACATCTAGCAAAATTCTTTTATCCAGAATTGTTTGAAGATCTAAAACCAGATGAAATTTATACTAAGCTTTTGTCTGAGTTTTTAGAAGTAAATAAAGTAGAACCAGTAATTTATAAAAAATAGGAGTTGGTTAAAATTAAGTATTTAAAAATAAATATTATAATAATAGTAACAATTATCTTTTTGAGTTTTATTTTAGGAACAGGAATAACAGCAGCTAAGGCTGAAACTGAAGCAATAGAATTAGATGAAATGGTAGTAACCGCCTCTAAATATGAAGAAAATTATCTTGATGTACCTGCTTTAGTTGAGACAGTTACTGCAGCAGAAATTGAAGCTGAAAATGTTAGTGATTTAGCTGAAATACTGAGAAATAAACTAGGACTTACATATGATTATAGTTCACGCAATGGGACTAAAGAATTTAAACTTAGAGGAGCTAATACTAATCAAGTTTTAGTTTTACTTGATGGTCAAAGTATTAATAGTGGTAAATCAAATAAGGTTAATTTAGCCAGATTTCCAATTGAAATAATTGAAAAAGTAGAAATTTTAAAAGGTTCAGCTTCGGCTTTATATGGTGCTAATGCTGTGGGAGGAGTTATTAATATTATTACTAAAAAAGCATCTTTAGAGCCCATGACAACTATTAAATATAAATTTGGTTCTTATAATAGTCAAGAATATTTGCTAAGTCATAGTAATCAGAGTGGAAAACTTGCCTATAGTTTAATTTATTCTGATTTAAAAACTGATGGTTTTCAGGCAGAGGACTCTCCAATATTAGATAATAAATTAGATGAACAGAATATTTTTACTAAATTTAATTATCAATATAATCCTCAAACAGCAATTACCGCTTCAATTAAGTTAAATGAAGCAGAAACTGGAGTTAATAAAGATATTCTTTCTGAGCCAGATCATTCTAGTCAAGATTTTAATCTCAATTTAAAATTAAAAAGAAATTTTGATCAAAGTGATTATCAAATAATGGTTTATCATAACAATAATGAAAATATAGGTTATGAAGATCTAAATGAAGACAATAAAAATCATGAAACAAACAGTTTAGGCTTAACCTTTGATAAAAAAAATTATTATCAAAAACATACTTTTTTATATGGCTTTGAAATTAGTGAAAATAAAATTGAAAGCACTACCTATAATCAACATCAAAATTTAAATAGTGCTTTTTTTATCCAAGATAGTTATAATTTAAATCAAAAATCAAAAATAGGTTTAGCTTTACGTTTTGATCACCACGAGGAATATGGATCTGAAACTAGTCCTAAGCTTTCTTATTTAACTAAATTAAACTCTCATTTAAATTATTATGCTTCAATTGCTAAAAGCTATAGAGCCCCCAGTTTTAGTGAGCTTTATTTACCTCGAACAAAAATGAGAAGCAATTATATGATTGGTAATCCCGATTTAAAACCAGAAAAGGCAATTGCTTATGAAACAGGATTTAAATATAATAACAGAGGTTTAAAATCTGAAATTAGTATTTTTAAAAGAGATGTAGAAGATTTGATTGATTATAAAAAAATTAGCAGTAATGAAAAATTAAAGGTTAACCTGAATGAAGCAGTATTTACAGGGATAGAATTTAAATTAAGTAAAAGAATTAATAGTTTATTTGCTGCAGCTTTTAATTATAGTTATTTAGATGCTCGAAATGAAGATGATCAGCGCTTAGATGACCGTCCTTATTCTAAAGCTGGGCTAGAACTTGTTTATCAGCAAAAAGATATAATTTCTAGCTTAAACTTTAACTATATAGGTGAGAAAAAAGATGGTGCTGAAAATATTGATTCCTATTTAATAACTAATTGGAATCTTAAAAAACAAATTAAAGCAGATCTTGCTCTAAAATTAGCAATCAATAATTTATTTGATCAAGACTACACATTTAATGGCAAAGATGAAAGACCTGGTAGAAATTATAATATAGCAATATCCAAGAATTTTTAAAATCTAATTTAAAGTTAAAAGCAGCTAAATTAATCAAAGTTTAGCTGTTTTTGCTTGATAATTTTTAATAGGGTAGGGAAATCAATGAAAATATTTAAAGAAAATATTTTGACTAAGAAAAATTGTTTATTGTGCGCATTAGTTATAATTTTGTTTCTGATAATTGTTTTTAGTTTAAATACTGGAATAGCTAAAGTTAACTTTAAAAATTTTGGCAGTGATCTTTATTTAGATAATATAATTTTAAAAATAAGATTACCCCGAGTTTTATTAGCAGTTTTAGCAGGTTTAATTTTGGGAGCTACTGGAGCAGTGATGCAGTCAATTTTAAGAAACCCTTTAGCAAGTCCATATACTTTAGGGATATCTGCTAGTTCAGCCTTTGGAGCTGGTTTAATAATTGTTTTAGGTAGAAGTTTTTTAAATCCAGTTTTAGTTAATAATTATTTTTCTGTTTTAACGATTTTAGGATCTTTTAGTATAGCTTTAATAACTATTTTGATTATCAATCAGATTGCTAAAGCTGAAAAAAGTAATAATACAACAATAATTTTAGCTGGAGTAGCTTTAAGTTACCTTTTTTCTGCTGGTTTATCTTTTTTTAAATATATTGCAGACCAAGATGAATTAAGTACTTTAACTATTTGGCTGCTTGGCGGTTTATTTAGAGCAGAATGGCTTGATATTTTAGTCTTAACTCCTACTGCTTTAATTGGAATCTATCTATTAGCTCTTTTAGCTTGGGATATTAATACTTTAAATGCTGGTGCAGAAATTGCTCTTAATTTGGGGGTTAATGTAAAAAAATTGCGGCGTCAGGGAACTATTATTGCTACTTTATTAACAAGTATTGTTGTTTCTTTTACAGGAATTATAGCTTTTATTGGGCTAATAGCTCCTCATCTATCCAGAATGATTTTTGGGAGTGATAATCGTTATTTGATTTTTGCTTCTGCTTTATTAGGTGCTATTATTTTACTTACAGCTGATACCTTAGCCCGAACAATAATTAGTCCAGCTGAAATACCTGTGGGGATTATTACTTCACTTTTAGGAGCTCCATTTTTTCTATATATGCTGTTAAAAAAGAGAGGTTATAGTTTATGATACTTCAGGTTAAAGATTTAAACTTTAGTTATAGTAATCAAAAAATATTAGAAAATATTAGTTTTGCTGTTAAAAAAGGAGAGATAATTAGTGTTTTAGGTCCAAATGGAGTGGGGAAATCAACTTTAGTTAAGTGTTTAGCTCAAATTTATAAAGAGCAGCAGGCTAATGTTTTTTATAAGCAAAAATCTCTCTTAGAATATAAACCTAAATTATTAGCCCAAGAAATTGCTTATGTACCTCAAAATTTAGAGATTAATTTTCCTTTAACAGTTAAAGAATTTGTGCTTTTAGGAAGAAAACCATATATTAAGTGGAATATTAGTCAAAAAGACAATCAAATTGCAGCTGAAATTATGGCAAAATTAAGTATTGAAAATTTAAGTAAAAGAAATTTGCAAAATTTGAGTGGTGGTGAAAAGCAAAAGGTTTCGCTGGCCAGAGCTCTTGCTCAAAAACCAGAACTTATTATTTTGGATGAGCCAACATCTAACTTAGATCTTAACCATCAGTTAGAGTTAATTAAAATTTTAAATAGCTTAGCCAATAAAAAAGATTTAACTGTAATTATGGTGCTCCATGATTTAAATTTAGCTTTAAATTATACTGATAAATGTCTTTTATTAAACCAAAAAAAAGTGTATGCTTATGGAAAAGCAGAAGAAGTTTTGACATCTAAAAATATTAAAGAGGTATATCAAGTTGAAAGTGAGATAATTAAAAAAAATAAAAAAAAATATCTTTTAACTATTTAAAAAATTAATTTTTAAGAAGGAGAAATTAAATACTTCTGCAAATATATAAATAACAAAGTAATTAAGAAAGGAGTAAATATGCTAAGCTTAAAAATACCAGGTTGTAAAAATTTAAGAGTAAATAAAATTGTTTTTGACTTAAATGGGACTCTGGCTTGTGATGGGAGTCTAATTAAAGGAGTAAAAAAGGGGATTAATGATTTAGCTAAAAATTTTGAGATTTATATTTTAACGGCTGATACTTTTGGCACAGCAGCAGAATTATTAAAAGATTTAAAGGCAGAATTAGTTATTATTGATACTGATAATGGGAGTAGATTTAAAGCAGATTTTGTTGAAAATCTAGGTAGAAAATCAGTTATCGCAGTTGGTAATGGGAATAATGATGCTCAGATGCTTAAAAATGCAGAACTCGGAATAGCAGTTTTAGGTCCAGAAGGTGCAGCTAGAGAAGCATTTTTAGGTGCAGCAATGCTCTGTCATAAGATTAATGATGTTTTTGAAATACTTGCTCATCCTAGACGCTTAAAGGCAACTCTGCGTAAATAGTTATTTTTTTAGAGGCATTTTTTTTAAAAATAAGAATTGAGGTGGCAGATGAAAAAATTAATTGATTTAAGCCAAACTATAACTAATTCAATGCCTGTTTATCCTGGTGATTTAGAAGTAGAACTTAAAGAGACTAAAAACTTGACTAAAGATGGTTATTGCAGTCATAGTTTAAAAATCAGTATGCATACAGGAACTCATCTTGATTTACCAGCTCATATGGTTGCAGATCAAAAAGAGATAGCTGATATTGATCTTTCTTTATTAAGTGGTAAAGCAAAAATATTTAAAACAGAAGCAGAGAACATAATTAGCCTCAAAGAAAGATATAAAAGCCAAATTGAAAAAGATGATATAGTAATTTTTAATACAGGTTTTGCTCAAAACTATAATAAAGAAAATTATTATAAAAATTATCCGGTAATTAGTGAAGAATTGGCAGATTTATTAATTGCCAAAGAAATTAAAATTTTAGGATTTGACATACCCTCACCTGATTATAGCCCTTTTAAAATTCACAAAAAATTATTCAAAAGTGATATTTTCATTTTAGAAAACCTCTGTAATTTAGACCAATTAGCTGACTATGATTCTTTTAGAATTTTAATTTTTCCACTCAAAATAAAAGCAGAGGCAGCACTCTGCCGAGTAGCAGCTGAAATTTAAATTTATTAATTAGATTTTAGATTAACTATTTGACAAGCAAATTATTATCTGCTAGACTATAGATGTAATTTAAAACTTAAATAAATAGATTATATGACTGGCGGATAAATATGGATTTAACCATAGGGGAATATAATCTTTAATTAATCGCCCGCCTGGATATTAGAACTTTATTTTATTCAGGGGGCGATTTTTTTGTTTTCTACTAAAATTTAGACTTAAAGTTAGTAAATATTATTTAATATGCAATTAAGAGCTTAAATTAAGCATAGTAAAGAACTCAAGATTTGACGATTGGCTGTCATTTTGCTAAGATTAGCTTGGATTTAAATTAAAAAGATTTAAAATAAATTAAATAATCTTTATTTAATAATTATTATATTTCATAATCTTTTTGAACAGCCTATAAGCTTATAAGACTAAAAGGAGGAATTTTAATGAATTTCACTAGATCTAATTTTAAGGGTAAGAGATGGCAAGAAGAAATTGATGTTAGAAATTTTGTTCAAGAAAATTATAGTCCTTATACAGGTGGAGCTGATTTTCTCAAAAAAGCTACTAAAAGGACTAGAGAACTTTGGCAGCAAAGTTCTGAGTTGTTAAAGGCAGAAAGAGAAAATAATGGAGTTTTAGCAATTGATACTAAAACAGTAGCAGATATTAATGCTTATGATCCTGGTTATTTGGACCAAGAAAAAGAAATAATTGTAGGGCTGCAAACTGATCAACCTTTAAAAAGAACTTTAAATACTTATGGTGGGATTAGAATGGCTCGGCAGGCAGCTGCAGCTTATGGCCAAAAAGTTGATCCTGAAATTGATGAGATATTTACTAAATATAGAAAAACTCATAATGATGGAGTTTATGATGCTTATACACCAGAAATTAGAGCTATTAGACGTTCGGGAGTTATCAGTGGTTTACCAGATGCTTATGGTCGAGGTAGAATTATTGGTGATTATAGACGAATAGCTCTTTATGGAGTAGATAAATTAATTGAAGCTAAAAAAGAAGATAAAGCTAATTTAAAAAGTCCAATGACTGAAAAAACAATTCGCTTAAGAGAAGAAGTAAGTGAACAGCTAAAAGCACTTAAAAAATTAAAGCAATTGGGTAAAAGTTATGGTTTTGACCTTTCAAAACCAGCTAAAAATGCTCAAGAAGCCGTTCAATGGACTTATCTTGGTTATTTAGCTGCTATTCAAGAAAACAATGGAGCAGCAATGTCATTTGGGCGTATAGCAGAATTCTTTGATATTTATTTTGAAAAAGATATTGAAGCTGGAATTTTAACTGAAAAAGAAGCTCAAGAAATAATTGATGATTTTGTAATTAAATTAAGATTAGCTAGACAGCTAAGAACTCCTTCCTATAATGAACTTTTTAGTGGAGATCCACTCTGGGTTACAATTGTTTTAGGTGGAATTGGAATAGATACCAGGCCTTTGGTTAGCAAAACTAGTTATAGAATTTTAAATACACTTTATAATTTAGGGCCAGCTCCAGAACCCAATTCAACTATTTTATGGTCAGAAAAATTACCTGAAGCTTTTAAAAATTATTGCAGTCAAGTTTCTAAAGATACAAGTTCTCTCCAGTATGAAAATGACGATTTAATGCGCCTAAACTTCTCTGATGATTATGGTATTGCCTGTTGTGTATCAGCAATGACTCCAGGTAAAGATATTCAATATTTTGGAGCTAGATGTAATTTACCTAAGACTTTACTTTATTCTCTAAATGGTGGTAAAGATGAAATCAGTGGCGAGCAAGTTGGACCTGAGTTTAAATCATATCAAAAAGATATCTTAGAATATGATGAGGTACTGGAAAATTTTGATCGCTTTCTTGATTGGTTAAGTAAAAAGTATGTAGATGCCTTAAATATCATTCATTATATGCATGATAAATATGCTTATGAAGCAGTACAGATGGCTCTTCATGATACACATGTGAGTCGAATAATGGGCTTTGGAGTAGCAGGATTATCTATTATTGCTGACTCTTTAAGTGCAATTAAATATGCAGAAGTTAAAGCCATTAGAAACCAAGAGGGATTAATTGTTGATTTTGAAATTAAAGGTGATTTTCCCAAATATGGTAATGATGATGATCGAGTTGATCAATTAGCAGTTAAAGTAGTTAAACTGTTTATTAATAAATTAAAACAGCATCAACTTTATCGGGATGCTATTCATTCACTTTCTGTTTTAACAATTACTTCAAATGTAGTTTATGGTAAAAAAACTGGGGCCACACCTGATGGTAGAGCTAAGGGAGAAGCTTTTGCACCAGGCGCTAATCCAATGCATGGACGTGATAATTCTGGAGCTTTAGCTTCTTTAAATTCAGTTGCTAAAATTCCTTATCAATATTGTCAAGATGGAATTTCTAATACCTTTTCTATAGTGCCTGAGGCCCTTGGTAAAACAGAAACTGCCCAGCAGCATAATCTCAGTTCAATTTTAGATGGCTATTTTAAACAAGGTGCACATCATTTAAATGTTAATGTTTTAAAAAGAGAAACTCTACTTGCTGCAGTTGAGCATCCAGAAGAATATCCCCAATTAACTATTAGAGTATCTGGTTATGCAGTTAACTTTATTAAACTAACTGCTGAACAACAGCAAGAAGTTATTGCTCGGACTTTCCATGAGGGGATCTAATAAAAAAGGAGGCCATGATGACTGAAGGTTATATTCATTCATTAGAGAGTTTAGGGACAGTTGATGGCCCAGGAATTCGTTTTGTAGTTTTTACCCAAGGTTGTCCACTGCGATGTCAATATTGTCATAATCCTGACACTTGGAAATTAAAAGCAGGTACAAAAGTTTCAACTTCAACTTTAATTAAAAAAATAATTAAAATAAAACCATATTTAGAAGGTGCTGGCGGAGGACTAACAATTTCAGGTGGAGAGCCAACTATGCAACCTGAATTTACTCTAGACTTACTCAAAAAAGCAAAAGCTGAAAATCTTCATACTGCTCTTGATACTTCAGGTTTTGTAGAAATTGAGCAATTCAAAAAGTTTTTAGCCTATTTAGATTTAGTTTTAATCGATATTAAAAGTTTTAATAACTCTATCCATCAAGAATTAACTGGAGTTAGTAACCAAAAAACATTAGCAGTTATTGAGCTTTTAGAAAAGGCTAAAAAACCTTATTGGGTAAGACAGGTAATAGTACCTCAAATTACAGATCAAATAGCAGAAATAAAGAAATTAGCTAAATTTTTGAGTCAAAAAAAATATTTAGAAAAAGTTGAGCTGCTGCCTTACCATGAATTAGGAAAACACAAATGGGAAAAGCTAGGTTTAGAATATAAGTTAGCAGCAGTTAAACCACCTTCTCCAAAAAAAATGGCAAAATTAAATGCTCTCTTTGAAAATTATAGGATTAAAATTGCTTGAAAAATAGATTAAGAAGTTAAGCCCAGTTATTTTTATAGCTGGGTTTAGCTGTTTTTATCTAAAAAAATATGTTATAATAATTTAAAATATTATTTGATTTCAAATTGATTAAACAAAATAAAGTAACAAAAAGAGAAAGGATTTTTTATGTGCTCAAAGATTAATCACCTTTTAGAAAAATATTATGGATTTAGTTCTTTTAGAAAAGGTCAAAAAGAAGTTATAGAAAGTATTTTAAATCAAAAAGATACAACTGTAGTTATGCCAACTGGTTCTGGTAAATCTCTCTGTTATCAATTACCATCCCTTGTATTTTCAGGCCTAACAATAGTTATTTCACCTTTAATTTCTTTAATGAAAGATCAAGTAGATGCCTTAAAAGAAATGGGGATTAAAGCAACTTATATTAATAGTTCAATTAGAGAAAAAGAATTACAAAAAAGATTAAAAAAAGCAGCTTCAGGACAATATAAGTTACTTTATATAGCTCCAGAAAGATTAAATTCTTTTAGATTTATTAAATTCCTAAAAAAGCTTAAAATAGCAATGATTGCTGTCGATGAAGCTCACTGTGTTTCTCAGTGGGGCCATGATTTTAGACCTAGTTATTTAAATATTTCTCAGGTTGTAGAACAATTAAATCCTCGACCGATTTTAACTGCTTTTACAGCAACTGCTACTCCAGCCGTTAAAAATGATATTAGTCAACAACTTAAAATGGATTCACCTAATATTTATGCCACTGGTTTTGATAGATCTAATTTAAGCTTTAAACTGAAAAAGGCAGTAGATAAAGATCAATTTTTAAAAGACTATTTAGAAGTTAATTCTAAAGAATCTGGTATAATTTATGCAGCCACTAGAAAAGAAGTAAATAGAATTTATAAATTACTTGCTAATTTAGATTATCAAATTGCTCCATATCACGCTGGTCTAAGTGAAGAGGAGAGGACTTTGGCTCAAGAAGATTTTATCTATGATAAAATTAAACTTGTAGTTGCTACAAATGCTTTTGGAATGGGAATTGATAAATCAAACGTTCGCTTTGTTATTCACTATAATATGCCTAAAAATATGGAATCATATTACCAAGAAGCTGGACGTGCTGGTAGAGATGGTGAGCCAGCTGATTGTGTTTTACTTTATTCACCTGGAGATAAACATATTCAAAAATTTCTAATTGAACAGGTAGCATCAACAGCCAAAAGAAAAGAAGAACATTTAAATAAATTACAGCAGATGGTAGATTATTGTCATACAAGTCAATGTTTACGCTCATATATTCTAAATTATTTTGGTGACAATCAAGCTAAAAAAAGCTGTGATAATTGTACTAATTGTAATGATCAGCGGGATTTAGCTGATATTACAGTCGAAGCTCAAAAAATATTATCTTGTGTATATAGATTAGAACAAAGATGGGGAATTACCGTTACAGCAAAAGTACTTGCTGGCTCAAAAAGTCAAA